>NZ_JBHYXC010000009.1:0-200897 GCF_042751495.1 Streptomyces sp. NPDC059373
CGCTCAAACGGGCCGAGCACCGCAACTGGACGCCACCCGCACCAGACACCGTCACCATCACTCGGCAGGACAGAACCTAAGTCACCGGCATTGGGCCTAGGCCCGAAGTCCTCCGCCGCCCCGTCTGAGACCATGGAGCCGTGAACGAGATCCCGATCGGCAGCATTGAGCAGCAGACGTTCTACGAGGCGGTCGGCGGCGAGAAGACCTTCCGCCGTCTCGTGCACCGCTTCTACGAAGGCGTCGCACAGGACCCCGTCCTGCGGCCGCTGTATCCGGAGGAGGACCTCGGGCCCGCCGAGGAGCGGCTCACGCTGTTCCTCATGCAGTACTGGGGCGGCCCCCGCACCTACAGCGACAATCGGGGCCACCCGCGGCTGCGCATGCGGCACGCGCCGTTCCAGGTCGACCAGGCGGCGCACGACGCCTGGCTGCGCCACATGCGCGACGCGGTGGACGAGCTCGGCCTGGAGCCCGACTACGAGCGGCAGTTGTGGGACTACCTGGTCTACGCGGCCGCGTCGATGGTGAACACGGCCGGCTGAGGCCCTGGCCGGACCGCGGGCCGGGCTCAGACCGGGGTGACGCTCAGCCCGAGCCCGGTGTTGCGCCGTACGGCCACCGAGCCGTAGGGCGTACGCAGCCGCAGCCACGGCCCGGCGGCCAGCAGGGCCGGCGCGTCGTCGGGGGACGCCACGCGCGGGCCCGGCACGGGCAGCCGGACAGGCCGCAGGAAGCCGAGGGCCTGGGCGGCGTGGACGGCCCGCAGGGGCAGTCCGGTGGCGCCGAGCTGCCGGGACCAGATGTCGTCGGCGATGGCGTCGAGGGCGGTCCGGGTACGGTCCTGCGACGCCAACTGCTCGGTGCGGGCGCGGAATTCGGCGACCCCGGCGGCCGCGGCGGCACGGATGTCCTCGGCGGAGGGCAGCCCTTCCACCGGGCGCCAGCCGGCGCGCGGCGGCAGGAGCCCGGCCCAGGCGGGGCCGGTGACGGAGCCGGGGACGGTGACCGTGTCGCCCGGCTCGTCGATGCCCTCGAGCAGCTGCCCGGCGGACACGGTGGCGTCGAGCCCGGAGGGATCCGCGGGCGTGGCCAGCGCGGCCGTACGTATCGCCAGGACCCCGCCGAAGGGCGGCTGTCCGAAGACGGCCAGGACCCCGCCGGCGGCCTGGAGCCTTACCGCGGCGGCCTTGTCCCAGCGCAGCAGCCGGCCCAGGAAGGCGGCAAAGGCCTCCGCCTCCCTGGGCTCCGCGAGCTGGAGGGTCGTCATGCCGCGACAGCCTCTTCGTCCTCGGAGGGCGCGTCGTCCCGGTACTCCTCCAGGAAGGCCCGCTCGTCCGCCGTGATCCGGCGCGGCCGCTGCGCCTCGAAGTCGAACGGCACGATCACCGTCGAGGCCCGGACATAGAGCTGGTCCGGGTCCTTGACCTCGTACGCGACGGTGAACGACGCCGCGTTGATCTTCGTGACCCACAGCTCGATGTCCACCGGCGTGTGCCGGTGCGCCAACTGCCGCTTGTAGTCGATCTCATGGCGTGCCACCACGGACCCCTGCTGGAAGTCCTTGTCCGGGCGGAACAGGAAGTCGATGCGCGCCTCCTCCAGATAGCGGAGGAAGACCACGTTGTTGATGTGGCCGTACGCGTCCATGTCCGCCCAGCGCAGCGGGCAGCGGTAGATGTGCCGCAAGATCAGCCCCGGGTCAGCTTCTTGTAGGTGGCACGGTGCGGACGGGCGGCGTCCGGGCCGAGCCTCTCGACCTTGTTCTTCTCGTACGACTCGAAGTTGCCCTCGAACCAGAACCACTTGCTCTCGCCCTCGTACGCCAGGATGTGCGTGGCGACCCGGTCGAGGAACCAGCGATCATGGGAGACGACCACAGCCGCGCCGGGGAACTCGAGCAGCGCGTTCTCGAGCGAACCCAGTGTCTCGACGTCGAGGTCGTTGGTCGGCTCGTCGAGGAGCAGCAGGTTGCCGCCCTGCTTGAGGGTGAGCGCGAGGTTGAGGCGGTTGCGCTCACCGCCGGAGAGCACGCCGGCCGGCTTCTGCTGGTCCGGGCCCTTGAAGCCGAAGGCGCTGACGTACGCGCGGGACGGCATCTCGACCTGGCCGACGTTGATGTAGTCCAGCTCGTCGGAGACGACGGCCCACAGCGTCTTCTTGGGGTCGATGTTGGCGCGGCTCTGGTCGACGTAGGAGATCTTGACCGTCTCGCCGACCTTGATCTCCCCGGAGTCGGGGGTCTCCAGGCCCTGGATCATCTTGAAGAGCGTGGTCTTGCCAGCACCGTTGGGGCCGATGACACCCACGATGCCGTTGCGCGGCAGGGTGAAGGAGAGGTCGTCGATGAGGACCTTGTCACCGAACGCCTTGGAGAGGTTGTTGACCTCGACGACGATGGACCCCAGGCGCGGGCCCGGCGGGATCTGGATCTCCTCGAAGTCCAGCTTCCGCATCTTGTCGGCCTCGGCGGCCATCTCCTCGTAACGGGCGAGGCGGGCCTTGGACTTGACCTGGCGGCCCTTGGCGTTGGAGCGGACCCACTCCAGCTCTTCCTTGAGGCGCTTGGCGCGCTTCGCGTCCTTCTGGCCCTCGACCTTGAGGCGGGAGGCCTTCTTCTCCAGGTACGTGGAGTAGTTGCCCTCGTAGGGGTGGGCGCGGCCGCGGTCGAGCTCGAGGATCCACTCGGCGACGTTGTCCAGGAAGTACCGGTCGTGGGTGACGGCGACGACGGTGCCGGCGTACTTGGCGAGGTGCTGCTCCAGCCACTGCACGGACTCGGCGTCCAGGTGGTTGGTGGGCTCGTCGAGGAGCAGCAGGTCGGGGGCCTCGAGCAGCAGCTTGCAGAGCGCGACGCGGCGCTTCTCGCCACCGGAGAGGTTGACCACCGGCCAGTCGCCGGGCGGGCAGCCCAGGGCGTCCATGGCCTGCTCGAGCTGGGCGTCGAGGTCCCAGGCGTTGGCGTGGTCGAGCTGCTCCTGCAGCTGGCCCATCTCGTCCAGGAGCGCGTCGGAGTAGTCGGTCGCCATCAGCTCGGCGATCTCGTTGAAGCGGTTGAGCTTGCCCTTGATCTCGGCCACGCCGTCCTCGACGTTCTCGAGAACGGTCTTGGTCTCGTCCAGCGGCGGCTCCTGCAGCAGCATGCCGACGCTGTAACCGGGCGAGAGATACGCCTCGCCGTTGGACGGGTGCTCCAGGCCGGCCATGATCTTGAGCACGGTGGACTTGCCCGCGCCGTTCGGTCCCACGACGCCGATCTTGGCGCCTGGCAGGAAGTTCAGGGTGACGTCGTCCAGGATCACCTTGTCGCCGTGCGCCTTGCGCGTCTTGCGCATGGTGTAGATGAACTCAGCCAAGAGAAACCGTCCGGCATTAGATGATGGGCAGAAAGCAGATACACCCCATCTTGCCTGACCGCCACCCTCCCGGGCGAACCCGTAGGTCGGAGACCTCCATCCCGCCCGCGCCCTGCTGCGGCAGCCCGTCGCCGACGGCCCCGGCCCTCGCGTGGCGGCCCACGCGGAAGCACGTGACCATGGAAGTCGGCGACGACGGGAGAAAGCGATGGACGGCTACATATACATGGCCTACGACTATCCGATTCTGGGTGCGTTCTGGACCATGCTGTTGATCTTCCTGTGGGTCATGTGGTTCTTCCTGCTTTTCCGGGTCATCGTCGATCTCTTCCGCGATGACGACCTGAGCGGATGGGCCAAGGCAGGGTGGCTGGTCTTCGTGCTCGTAGTTCCGTTCCTCGGTGTCTTCGTCTACGTCCTCGCGCGTGGCGGGAATATGGGCGCCCGTGAGAGGCGCGAGGCCCAGGCACGGCAGGAGGAGATGAACGCCTACATCCGCGAGGCCGCGGGCGAGGGCGGAAGGAGCGAGGTGGAGGAACTCGCGAAGCTGTCGGAGATCAAGGCCAGAGGCGACATCTCCGAGGAGGAGTTCCAGCGGGCCAAGGAAAAGATCCTGCACTGACGAGGCACGTGACGAGGAACCCTCGCCGAGTTCGGCGAGGGTAGGTCCGGCCTCGGCCAAGGGAAGCCAAGGGAAAGGGCAGGGGGGCGGACCCTGTGAGGTCCGCCCCCCTGCCCTTGGGGATCAGTGCCTGTTGTTACTCGGTGGGGGTCGCCGACTTCTTCTTGCGGAGGAAGAAGACCGCGCCGCCGCCGACCAGGACGAGGACGAGGGCGATGCCCGCGATGACCGGGGTCGCGCTGCTGCTACCGGTCTCGGCGAGGTCGCCGCCGGTGCTCGTGCTGCCGGTCGAGGCCGTGCTCGGCGAGGAGGACGGGCTGGCGGAGCTGGTGCCGCCGCCGGAGGTGGCCGTCTTGCAGTCCAGGACGCCCTCGAAGGTCTTCTCGAAGCCGTTCGGGCCGGTGATGCTGATCTTGTACGCCTGGTCCTCGTCCACCGGGACGGTGATGGTCTCGGACTTGCCGGGCGCGACCGTGTACTCCTTGCCGGCGAGCTGGAAGGTGAAGTCCTCGTCACCCTCGTTCGTCGCGGTCACGTCCACGCCGCCCTTGGCGCAGTCGACGGCGGCGGAGACGGCGGGTATCGCGCCCTTCTTCGCCCAGGTGCCGCCCGCGGTGGCAGTGACGGTGCTGTCGCTGGAGCCGGCCAGGATCTGGGTCTGGCTGGTGCTGTCGGTCGCGGTGAACGCGCGGCCGACGGGCACGGTGGTGGTCGCGGTCGCGGTCAGCGCGGCGGTGCCCTCGGTGCCGGCCGGGACGTCGAAGTAGACCTGGGCGCCGTCGGCGGCCGTGGTCACCTCCTTGCCGTCCTTGTCGACGAGCTTGACGCCCGCCGGGGTGCTCGGGGTGAGGCCCAGCTCGACGCTGTCGGCGTTGGTGTGCACGGTGACCGGGCCGAGCTTGTCGCCCGCCTTGCCGGACACGGCGGTCGGGCTGAGGCTCAGCGAGGCGTCCGGCTCGGCGGTGTCCGCCGCGTGCTGCTGCAGGTAGTCGGCGAGCTTCTCGGCGGCCGGGTCGGAGGCGGTGACGTCCACACCGTCCGAGAAGCGCCAGATGGCGACCTGGGTGCCCGCCGCAGCGGTCTTCTGGCTGAGCGTGCCGGCGCCGGAGGTGGAGGCGAGCGCTGCGAGGTCGTTCACCTGCGGGTAGGAGTGCTGCAGGATCCAGTTGATCTTGCCGGCGTTGGGGTTGGCGTGCAGCGACGAGGCGTCCCAGGGCACCTCCTTGTAGGTGGCGTCCTTGAGCGTGTGGTGGTTGATGTCGATGCAGTACGTCTGGATGGCTCCGCCACCGTCGACGGACATCTCGAACAGGCCGGCCGAGACATCTTGCGAGGTGCCGTTCTCGTGGATGACGGCGCCGTCGTACGTCTTCAGGCCGCCGAGCGTGGCGGTGGCGCCGCCCGCGGTGGGGGTCGCGTCGTCCGCGACAGCGGATCCGGCGCCGGCTATCGCACCCGCGGCGAAGAGGCCCGAGGCCAGTATCGCGGCGGCAAGGCGGGCAGCGTTCCGCCTTCGTACAGTGAACATGTTTTCCCCTCCGGGCGAGGCCGGTCGGTGGGGGGACGCCTCGCCTGCAGTCTGTGAACCGTGCGGTACCCACGGAATCCTAGGAAGCGGCCGTATCGATGGCGCCGGGATTCACAGGCCGGTTCGCATTCGAATCACAATCGTTATCGGCGCAGGTGAGTATCCCGGCATTCCCAGGCGGGATTGTCGATAAATCACTCACCCGCTGTCCGAATTATCAGGACACGCCCATCGGTACGGGCACCGATGCCGGGGAATCCGGAATAAGCAGTTCGGGCCGACCCTGGGTGATCCGGCGGAACGCCGAGGTCCCGCGCGACAGATCGTGGCCCACGGCCACCGCGTCGATCTCGGCCGAGGTCCACCGCTTGCCGTCCCGGTCCTCCTCGCGAACCCGCAACCTGCCCTGGACGACCAGCGGTTCCCCGACCCCGACCGAGGCCATCACGTTCTCCCCGAGCGCCCGCCAGGCCCAGACGGTGTAGAAGCTCGTATGCCCGTCGCTCCAGGCGCCGTTCTCCCGGTCCCAGCGGCGGGCCGTGGTGGCCAGCCGGAACCGGGCCACCGGGACTTCCGACCCCGTCTTACGGAATTCGGGCTGCGTCGCGACATTCCCCACGATGGTTACCAGCGTCTCGTTCATTCCCGGGTCCTCCCCCGTGTCGACTTCGACTTCCGAGCACCATCGTGCACCCGCCGGGACTGTTTTGGAGGAACCAACTTCAACCTGTGGATAACCAAGGATTACGAGGATTACCGGTGGGTTGTGGACAACTCCGTCACCCGGAAGTGGGTACCGGCCACGACTCCGTACTGCTCCCGCACCTCCCGGTACCGCATCAGCTCGGCCGCGACCGGCTCCAGCACCCGCGCCCGGCCGCAGTCCGCCGCCGCGTCGCGAAGCCGCCGCTCGGCCGCCTGCCCATGGCGACGGGCCGGGCCCCGCGCGGCGAGCCGGCCGGCCCGCGACAGCAGCGGCCCGCCCAGGGCGCCGGTGCCCAGCAGGGCGAGCGGCAGCCACCAGGGCAGGCCGAACCGGCCGGCCGCGACGGCGCCCCCGCACACCAGCCCCGCCATCGTGAGCAGCGCCAGCAGCCACTGGGCGGCGCCCATCACCGACCACCACGCCGGGCGGCCCGGCGCACCCGGCTCTGCCCGCGCCACCGCCTTGTCCAGCGCGTCGGGCAGTTTCTCGCCGCCGCGCCGGGCCGTGTCGCGTACCGCCTGTGCCCAGGGCGCGGGCAGCCCTGCCGCCGCCTCGGCCGCGACGATGCGTACGGCCTCCTCCACCACCGGACGGGACGCCACCGGGCCCCGCCCCACGTCCACCGATCCCGCTGACGGCCCCGCTCCCGCGACCGCCGCCATCGCCCGGACCGCGCCCTGCTGACGGCCCCTCACCAGCCGCCGCCACACCGGGCCGCAGGCATCGGCGGCCGCCCACGCCCACTCCCGCTCGGCCGCCTGCCCGGCCGCCACCGCGCCGACCGCCGCCGCCAGCCGTCCGGCGAACTCCTCCCGGGCCGGGTCGGTGAGCCCGCTCCCGCTCACCGCGTTCTTCGGCACGTACACCGGCCGCAGCCGCGCCGCCGTACGGTCGACGTCCGCCGCCAGCCGCCGGTTCGCGGCATCGCGCTCGGCCACGATCTGCGTGATGGCCGCCCGCAGATCGGCCATGCCCTCCCCGGTGAGCGCGGAGGTCGCGAGCACCGTCGCGCCCGCCTCGCCGTGCTCGCCGACCGCCAGGCCGTCCTCGTCGAGCAGCCGCCGCAGGTCGTCGAGGACCTGGTCGGCGCAGTCGCCGGGCAGCCGGTCGATCTGGTTGAGCACGATCAGCGTCACGTCGGCGTAGCCGGCCAGCGGTCGCAGATAGCGCTCGTGCAGGGCGGCGTCGGCGTACTTCTCCGGGTCCAGCACCCACACCACCACGTCCACCAGCTTCAGCAGCCGGTCGACCTGATCGCGGTGATCGGTCGCCGCCGAGTCGTGGTCCGGCAGGTCGATCAGTACGAGCCCGTCGTCGGAGAAACCTTCCTGCGCGCGCTCCCCGAAGTCCAGTGCGCTGCGGCGCGCGTACCGGGACTTCGGCGCGATGCCGAGGCGGTCCAGCAGCCCGGCCGCGCCCTCCGGGTCCCAGGCGCAGGCCACCGGCGCGGACGTGGTCGGCCGGCGCACCCCGCTCTCCGACAGCTCCAGCCCGGCCAGCGCGTTGAAGAGGGTGGACTTGCCGCTGCCGGTCGCCCCGGCCAGCGCGACCACGGTGTGGTCCGGCGAGAGCCGGCGCCGTTCCGCGACCCGGTCGAGCAGCTCGCCGGTCTCGGCCAGCGCGTCCGGGCTGACCCGGGTGCGGGACAGCCCGAGCAGTTCGCCGAGCGCGTCCAGGCGTGCCCCGAGCGCGCCATCCGTCATCGTCATGCGCATTCCTTCCGCAGTACCGACAGGGCTGCGATCAGCTCCGCCTGCTGTCGCGAGGTCACATCGAGTACGTCGACCGGGCCGAGCCGCCGCTCACGCTCCCCCCGCAGCAGACCGTCGACGGCCGCGTCGAGCGCGTCCACGGCCCGGTCCCGTACCCGCAGCGCCGCCTGGGCGCCGAACAGTTCGGCGAGCCGCTCCCCCGCCACAACGCCCCGGCGGCCGCCGAGCACGGCGACGGCCAGCAGCGCGGCCGCGTCCTCCGGATCCACGCTGTCGTCACGCGAACACACGTCGTACGAAAGCCTGCTGAGCCCCCGCCGCCACTGTCCGACCGCCTCGTCGACCGCTGCCCCGGCGCCTTCGCCGGCCTCCGCCAGCACCACTCCGGCCCGGTCGCGCCGCCAGCCGCACAAGGTCCGTTCCTCGGCGGCCGCCACCTCCGTACGCAACAGCGCCGCCAGCCCCTCCTCCAGCGCCGACCGCACCGCCTCCGCCCCGCACTCCGGATACCCCCGCCAGCACGCCAGTGCCTCCCCCGCCAGCGGCACCCCGTCGACGACGGCCCCCCGGATCCGTACCGCCGCCGCGTCGTACGCCTCGTCCACATACCGCGCCAGCCGCTGCGCCGCCGCATGCTGCGCCGCCGACGCGCCGGCCAGCTCCGGCATGCGGGTACGCAGCGACTCCAGCACCCCGCACGCCGTACGCCGCGCCGCCTGATGCCGCGCCGCCGGGTCCTCCGCGCAGTGCGCCAGCCAGCTCCCGATCGCGGCGACCGCGGTGTGCGGCAACAGCCCCCCGCCCCCGGCCGACTCCGGCAGCTCCGGCACCGTGAACCGCGGTACGTCCCCGAGCCCGGCCTTGGCCAGCAGCGCCGCGTAGTGCCGGGAGACCTCCTCGGCGATCTGGTGCGGCACCCGGTCCAGGACGGTGGCCAGGGTGACGTCGTACTCCTTGGCCGTACGCAGCAGATGCCACGGCAGCGCATCCGCGTACCGCGAGGCGGTGGTGACCAGGATCCAGATGTCGGCGGCGCAGATCAGCTCGGCGGCCAGTTCACGATTCCGGGTGACCAGCGAGTCGATGTCCGGGGCGTCGAGCAGCCCCAGCCCGCGCGGCAGCGTCTCGTCCGTCTCCAGCCGCAGCCACAGCCGCCCCTCCTCCGCCTCCTCCGTCCCCTCGGCGTCCTCCTCGCTCCTCGGCCGCGGCGCCCACGCCCTCGCCAGCCCCGGCAGAATCCGCGGATCCGCGAACCACGCCCGGTCCTCCGGATGGCACACCAGCACCGGCGTCCGCGTCGTCGGCCGCAGCACCCCCGCCTCGCTCACCCGCCGCCCGATCAGCGAATTCACCAACGTCGACTTCCCCGCCCCCGTCGACCCCCCGACCACCGCCAGCAACGGCGCTTCAGGCGCCCGCAACCGGGGCACCAGATAGTCGTCGAGCTGCGCCAGCACCTCCTCCCTCGTCCGCCAGGCCCGGGCAGCCCCGGCAAGCGGAAACGGGAAGCACGCGGCCTCGACACGGTCGCGCAGCGCGGACAGCGCGTCTAGCAGCTCGGGCCGTACGTCCAAGATCGCCACGAGGGAAGAATGACCCATTTTGATGGGATTTTGAAGCCTATTCCGCTCACTTCACGTCTTTCAACCCGCAAGGATGCGGCAAATGAGGACAGAAGCGCCGGATGAGACACCGGCATAACGAGTACACAACAGCCGTCGCCTGGGGCGCCAAAACCGGTGCGCCATTCGTACCCGCCTGCGATTATCAGACCGCTTCACCGAACCTACACATCGTGTTGAGCAGGCGAAGCAACCGGCCGCACATCCGCAGCGCCCTATCCTTGTCCCCGGCAAGGTCAACGGCCGCGGCCACGGTCCAGCCCCCGTAGCTCAGTGGATAGAGCAGGTGCCTTCTAAGCACTTGGCCGCAGGTTCGAGTCCTGCCGGGGGCACACAGACCGCACGACCGCGAGGCCCTCCACCCCGGAGGGCCTTTTTGCTGGTCAGAGGCACTCTAGCGGGCGGTGCGTAGCGGACACGTAAGCGCCGAACCGCCCCGGGGACGGTCGGGGATCGGTCCGGCGCTGTCCGGCTGTCACCGGGTTAACGAGAGGCACTGACGCCACGGATTACCCGGCGACCGCGGCATCCAGCAGAGCGGACGCCGCCGCACGTGCGGCTACAGCCGCCGTCGGGTCGCGGTCCATGCGTGCCGACAGCCCTGCGCCGTCGTAGAGGAGCTGCAGTTGCTTGGCCAGAGCCTCGGGATCCGCAACCCCGGCGTCCTTCGCGAGACCGGTGAACAGAGCCCGTATCCACGCGCGGTACTCGTCGGCAGCCTGGTCCACCAGGCTGCCCGAGTGGGTCTCCGCGGTCGCGCTCACGAAGGCGCAACCGTGGAAGTCCGGCCGGGCGAACAACTCACCCTGCGCCTCGAAAACACTCAGCAACCGCTCCCGTGGGGTGCCGTGGCGTGCGAGCGCGCGCTCGATCTTCTGGGTTGTACTGGCGTGCCGCGAATCGAGGTACGCGCGGATCAGTTGTTCCTTGCCGCCGAAGGTGTTGTACAGCGATGCCTTCGCCACGCCGGCGTGCTCGATGATCCGGTCGATGCCGACGGTCTGCACGCCCTCCGCGTAGAAGAGTTCGTTGGCGGCGGCGAGCAGGCGCTCGCGCGCCGAAGGCTTCGTCGCACTCCTGGTGTCCGCCATGCCCTCACCTCTGGTACAGATCTGTCTGTCTACTGTACGCGGACATCAGACCGTGGAGCGGCTCGCTTGTTGCTCAGGAACAGCGCGCCGAGAGCCAGAACGGCGAGTGCGATCACGGCGCCGCCGTACTCCTCGGAGGTCGTGATGAGGCCGCCACCGTGTACGACCAGCAGCCCGGCGATGACAGAGGGAACGCCCATGCCGAGGTAGGAAACGACGAAGAGCAGGGACAGCACGCCGGAGCTCTCGTGGGCCTTGGTCAGTGGCATCACGGTGCGGATGCCTCCCTGGAAGCCGCTGCCGAATCCGACGCCGGCCACGGCCGTGCCCACGAAGAACAGGGCGGGCAGGCCTGACCGGATGGAAAGGAGCGTGAGAGCCACACCCAGAATGAGGGCCGCGATGCCGGTGTACATGACGGCGGTGGCCTTGGCGTCGCGCAGGGCGAGGACGGACAGAGCAGCGATCCCTGCGAGAACGAAGAGGCCCAGACCTCCGTAGACGGCGGATGTGGAGCCCACGAGGGTGCGTACGACGGCCGGGCCGAGGGATCCGTAGAAACCAGCGAGCGCCCAGACGGCGAAGATGACGGGAGCTGCGGCCGTCACTGCGCTGCGTACCGATCGCGGGAGCCGGATTTCCGGTATCAGCGTCGCCAGGGCGCCCGGCCGGCGGCTGACGGTTTCGTCGATCAGGGCGATGGCGATGGCCTGGGCTGCGAACACCACGAGCAGGGCCAGATAGATGAGGTGGGTCGGCGCGGGCAGGTACTGCACCACAAGACCGCTGACGAGCGCACCCGTCGCAGTGCCCAGACCCGGGGCAAACGCGTTCGCCACGGTTCCGCGGGGCCGGTTGATGTCCATCATGGCGGCGCCGACTGCGCCGAGCGCGGCACCGGTGGACAAACCCTGGACGACACGGGCGAAGAGCAGTGTGTCCACTCCGCCGGCGCTGGAGAACATGAGCATGACAGCAGCCTGCGCGGCGATCGCGGTGATGAGTATCGGGCGCCGTCCGACATGGTCGGAGAGCTTCCCGAGAACCAGCAGCCCGGAGAGCACGGCGACGGCGTAGACGCCGAAGACGACCGTGGTGGTGACGGGGGTGAAGCCCCACTCGGCCTGATAAGTCGCGTACAGGGGCGTCGGCGCACTCGATGCCGCCAGAAAGGAGACCACGATGGAGGCCAGTACGTAGAACGCTGCCCGCGGCGGGATCGGACGACGCGACGCCGCCGTGAGCTCGGGCTGGAACTCCGCCGTCGGGCCGAACCGGGGGTCGGGCTGTGCGCACCGAGCTCGCTCTCCTGGCGTGTGGATGCCGACGACAGTGGCCGCACCACGCTCAGCGTTCCGACCGTGGACGTCCAAGGGTTCGGAGGTCATGAAAACATCCTCGTGGTGGGTAGACCTGTCTGTCTAACTAAGGCTTCCACACTTTAGACAGACCTGTCTACCGATGTCAAGGCGGTGGGAGCGCAGCACCGGCCGCCATTGACAACGTTTCCATCGCTCCTTAGTGTGCGCGGCACACCGTGGTGGGACAGGGACCGGAAGGACACCGGATGAGATCACCGCTGAGCCGCTTAGCCCTTGGGGTGGCCGCTCTTCTGCTGGGTGTCGCGGGGCTCGTGGGGGCGCCGGCGGAGGCTCAGGCCGCTTCGGCGACGGTGGGGGTGTATCCGGTCGCGTCGATCTATCCGGCGTCGACGGACTACCGGCTCAGCGTCAACGGGACGTCTGTGCCGGTCACCAAGTACAGCGGGTACGACATAGCGCAGTTCGCCCTGGGGGCGGGGACGGCGACCATGGCGGTGACCAAGGTCAACAACACGGGCATCGGCTCGTACAGCATCAGTCCGCAGAAGCTGGGGATCGCCGGGTCGGTGAGCGGCCCGACGCTGACGTTCACGGTGCAGAACGACGAGTATCTGATCGTGAAGCTCGACGGGCGCCCCAACCTGGTGATTGCGGCCGACCCGCCGGAGAACAACCGGCCGGCGTCGTCGGGGACCGGGATCTTCAATGTGCAGAGCGCGCCTTACTCGGCGCAGCCGGACACCGGGGCCTACACGACGGCGGCCTTCCAGAGCGCCCTCGACGATGCCGCGGCGTGGGGGTCCGCGAACGGGAAGCAGGGCATCGTGTATGTGCCGGCGGGCGTGTACACGCTGGGCAATCTGTATCTGCGGAGCAATCTCGCGTTCTATCTCGCGCGCGGTGCGGTGCTTCGGTACACGGGAGATGCCGGCCACTATGTGGTGAACGGGCACAAGACGTCGCAGGGGCGGGACCTGACCTGGTTCATATCCACCCGGTACTCGTCGTCGAACATCTCGATCTACGGCCGGGGGGTGATCGACGGGAACGGGCAGGCCGCCCTGGCGCCCTCGAACCTCGGGGTGAACCTCCTGGCTCCCGTCTACACGAGCGGGTTCACGGTCGACGGCATCACCTTCCGTGAGTCCAGTAGTTGGGGGATCATTCCCTTGCGGTCCTCGAACATGACGTTCCGTAACATCAAGATGTTCAACCGGTTCGACATGGGCGAGGACGACGGTATCGACGTCATGGAGTCCACCGACGTCACCGTCACCCACGCGATCGGCATCGGGCTCGACGACCCGTTCAGCACGAAGACCTGGGCAGACGCCACCGACCTCTACAGCACCGTCCCCGGCACCGCGCGGCCGCTGAGCGGCGTCACCTTCGACGACCTGGTGTCGTGGACCTACTGCTACGGCGTCAAGGTGGGCCAGGGCGTGGTGCAGTCGCAGGACAGCGTCACCTTCAGGCACGTCGTGGTCTATGACGCGGCGGTGGGCATCGGCGTCCACCACAAGTACGGGGCGGCCAGCGCGACGAACATCCGGTTCGACGACATCGACATCGAACGGCTCAGCTACAGCAACGACGGCAACCGGACCTGGCTGGCCATGATGACCGGGAGCACCCAGGGCGTCGGCCCGGTCACGGGCGTCACGATCGCCAACGTGAGGGTCCGCAACGCCGGCACCACCGCCGCGCGCATCAACGGCCTGCCGGGCGCCCCCATCAGCGGGGTCACCCTGAGCAATGTCGTGATGCCCGGAAGTACCTCCGCGGCGACCACCCTCGGCCAGCTGAACCTCACGAACCTGTCGGACTACGGAGCGATCACGATCACGTCGTAGGCACGGGTTCTCGGCCGGCAGGGGGCGGTGGGCGGTGGGGCCGGCTCCGGGCGGGGTCAGGACGTGGGCGTCGCCGTCGAGTAGGAGTGGGCGCCGGTGCCGGCCAGGGCGCCGCCGTCGACGATGAGGTATTCGTCGCGGATGGGCTTGCCGTCGAACCAGGACTCGAGGATTTCCCTGGTGCCGGCGGCGTAGCGGGCCTGGGCGGAGAGGGAGGAGCCGGAGATGTGGGGCGTCATGCCGTGGTGGGGCATGGTGCGCCAGGGGTGGTCCGCCGGGGCGGGCTGGGGGTACCAGACGTCGCCCGCGTAGCCGGCGAGCCGGCCGCTGCGCAGGGCGCGGTCGACGGCGTCGCGGTCGACGATCTTGGCGCGGGCGGTGTTGATGAGGTAGGCGCCGCGCTTCATGGTGGCGATCAGCTTGTCGCCGAAGAGGCCCTCGGTCTCGGGGTGGAGGGGGGCGTTGATGGTGATGACGTCGCAGTGCGGGGCCATGGCCTCGGCGCTGTCGTGCCAGGTCAGCCCCAGCTCGCGCTCGGTGGCCTCCGGCAGCCGGTGCCGGTCGGTGTAGTGCAGCTTGACGTCGAAGGGCGCGAGGCGGCGGAGTACGGCGAGCCCGATGCGGCCGGCCGCCACCGTGCCGACGTGCATGCCTTCGAGGTCGTAGGAGCGGGCCACGCAGTCGGCGATGTTCCAGCCGCCGTCCAGGACGACCTGGTGGGAGGGCAGGTAGTTCCGTACGAGCGAGAGCGTCATCATCACGACGTGCTCGGCGACGCTGATGCTGTTGCAGTACGTGACCTCGGCGACGGTGACGCCGCTCGCGATGGCCGCGTCCAGGTCGACGTGGTCGGAACCGATCCCGGCGGTCACGGCGAGCTTGAGGTTCTTGGCCGCGGCGATGCGCTCGGGGGTGAGATAGGCGGGCCAGAAGGGCTGCGAGATGACGATGTCGGCGTCGGGGAGTTCGCGGTCGAAGACCGAGCCGGTGCCGTCGGTGTCGTCCTTGTCGGAGGTGACGACGAGGGTGTGGCCGCGGCTCTCCAGGAAGGTACGGAGGCCGAGTTCGCCGGTGACGCTGCCGAGCAGGTGGCCCGGGGTGAAGTCGGTGCCGGCGGGGGTGGGGGTGGTCTGGCCGCCGGGGTAGTGGTCGATGCGCGGCAGGTCGTCACGGGCGTAGGTGGTCGGGTATCCGTCGGTGGGGTCGTCGTACAGAACGCACAGGACCTTGGCCATGATTGCGGCTCCTCATCCGTTGTCATGCGCTTACGGGAAGGTGCCTTCAACCATCCTCGCGGTCGATCCCGCAGGTCAAAGTGAAAGTTGCTATGCCGGGATAGGCCGCTTCTATCACTTGCCGAGGTAGGTGTTGAGCAGGTCGTCGAGCGCGTCCCGCACCCGCGTCTCCCGGGCCACCTCCAGCAGCGCCGCCGCCAGTACGGATTGCGGCTCGTGGTCCGCGACGACCAGCCCCACCCTCGGTCCGTGCGCCGGCCCCTCCAGCGGCACCACCCGCATCCCCTCCGGCACCCCGAACACGTGCAGCCAGGCATGCGAGATCACGCTCGACCACCGCCCCGCCGCCAGGTGGGCGTACAGTCCGGCCACGGTGTCCGACTCCACCGCCGGGGCCGCCGTCGCCCCCTCGGCGGCGAAGCACTCGTCGATGATCCGCCGGTTGCGCATCCGGGGCGACAGCAGGCACAGCGGAAGCGCGGCCACCTGCGCCCAGGCGGCCGTGGGCCCGGTCGGTTCGCGCGTCAGCAGCACGTAGCGCTCCTCGTACAGCGGGATCCTGCGTACGTGGTGGAGCGTGTCGTCGTCCAGATACGTCAACGCCACATCGAGCTCGAACTCGGCCAGGCGGTGCGTTATCTCGGCCGACGACAGCGAGTCCAGGCTGACCCGGGCCCGCGGATGCCGCTCGCAGAACGGCGTGGTCAGCAGTGACGCGGCGGTCAGCGCCGTGGGGATGGCGCCGATGCGCAGCGTGCCGGTCAGTCCGCCGCGCATCGCCGACAGCTCCTGGCTCAGCGCGTCCCGTTCGGCCAGGATGCGGTGTGCCCAGGCCAGTACCCGCTCGCCCTCCGGGGTCAGCCCCTCGAAGCGGCGGCCGCGCCGCACGATCGGCACGTCGAGTTCGTGCTCGAGCTTGCGGATGGCGGCGGACAGCGACGGTTGCGATACGTAGCAGGCGGCCGCGGCACGTGCGAAGTGCCGCTCGCGGGCGAGGGCGACCAGGTACTCCAGCTGACGTAGCAACATGCCCTCACCCTGTCCGGCTTCCCGATCAGCGTCCAGAGGGGCGCATACGTCAGGCCTCGAGTGACATGAGGTGCCACCGCCAGGCGTCCAGGGCGACGAACAGGCCCGGGGCGGCCAGCTCGTCGCCGTCCCGGGCGTAGGTGGTCCCGTCCAGCAGCTCGGTCAGGCGGCAGGGCCGGCCCCGGAGGTCGTTCCAGGGCAGCGGGACGTGGCCTTGGGCGGGGTGGTCGGAGAGGTTGATGACGACGAGGTGGCGGTCGGGGCCGGCGGTCCAGGACCAGGCGAGGAGGTTGAGGTGGGTGGGGTTGTCGGGCCAGCCGGTGGGGTCGAGGAGTTGCCAGTGGCCGGAGCGCATGCCGGTCGAGCCGACGGCGGCCAGGAGTTGGTGGTGGAAGTCGCGCAGCGGCTCGTCGGCGGGCTCGTCGGGCCTGCGGGAGAGGAAGACCGGCGGGCGCACGCGGCGGCCTTCGAACTCGCCCTCGTGCCAGAGGGTCGCGCCGGGGAGGGTGGCGACGGCGACGGCCGCCGCTCGTTCGTGGTCGGGCGGCATCGTGGCGGCGGCGCGGGGCTCGTCGTGGTTCTCCAGGAAGCGTACGAGTCCGCGCTGGTAGGCGAGGTCGGCGAGGAGATGGGGGCGCACGGAGGCGGGGCCTTCGTGGAGCAGGCGGTCGTAGAGCCTTTTGTCGTAGCAGTGGTCGAACCCTTGCTGCTGGAGGGCCCATTCGTAGTCCCAGTAGGCCTCGGCGACGAGCAGCAGGTCGGGGTGGCGCTGTCTGACCTGAGGGATGACATGCGCCCAGAAGTCCTCGGCGGGTGGGTCGCCGGCCCGGTCGCACCAGGTCTTGGCGAACACGTCGTTCATGAGCAGCATGGCCATGTCGCAGCGCACGCCGTCCGCCTGGTCGCCGATCGAGGCCAGGGTGTCGACGGTGGCGATGCGGAGCTGGTCGCTGAAGGCGTTCAGCTGGACGACGTCCGGCCAGGGCGGGAAGTACGGGTCGCGGCCACGGGCGAAGACGTGCCCGGCGGCTTCCAGGAAGGCGTCGGGGGATTCCGCGAGGTCGGCCGCGTCGCCCTGGATGAGGCAGGCCGGGCGGTCGGTCAGCCATGGATGGTCGGGGGCGACATGGTTGGGTACGTGGTCGAGCACCAGGCGCACACCGCGGGCGGCGAGTTCGGCCCGGGCGGCGGCCAGCCCGTCGGGTCCGCCGAGCGCGCCGTCGACGACGTAGTCGCGGACGCAGTAGGGCGAGCCGGCGATGTCCTCCGGACGGAGGTCGGGCAGGGCGTCCCGGAAGGAGGCCTGCAGGGCGTCGTCGCGCAGGGCGATCCGCAGTCCGGCCGGGCTGCGTTCCCATACGCCCATCAGCCAGACGGCGTCGACGCCCGGCAGCGCGACCTCGTCCCATGCGACGGCGGGTACGTCGCCCAGGGTGACCGGGCGGCCGTGCCGGCGGCTCAGTTCGCCGAGCCAGATCAGGGTGTTGACCTCGTAGATCACCGGCTGGTCCGGCCACCCGGTCATGACAGCGGCTCCTCTCGGGCGCCCATGGGCCGCAGGCCCTCGCGGCTGCGGGTGTGCCAGTCGTCGGCACTGACGGTGTGGAACAGGGTCGTGGTGACCGCGGCCAGGCCGGTCCAGCCTGTCTGGTGGCCGGCGCCGATTCCGGCGCCGTTGTCGCCGTGGAAGTACTCGTAGAACAGCAGCAGGTCCCGCCAGTGGGGGTCCTTGGCGAACTTGGCCTGCGCGCCGTGCACCGGGCGGTGGCCGTCCTCGTCGCGCAGGAAGATGCCGGTCAGCCGGGAGGCGATCTCCCGCGCGACCTCGTAGAGGTTGAGCTGCCGGCCGGAGCCGGTCGGGCATTCGACGGTGAAGCTCTCGCCGTGGTACGCGTGGAGGTTGAGGAGGGCGCGGATGAGCAGGACGTTGATGGGGAACCACACCGGTCCGCGCCAGTTGGAGTTACCGCCGAACATCCCGGAGTCGGACTCGGCGGGCAGGTAGCCGACGCGGTACTCCTCGCCGTGCACCGTGAAGGAGTAGGGGCGTTCGGCGTGGTGGCGGGAGAGGGAGCGGATGCCGTGCGGGCTGAGGAACTCGTCCTCGTCGAGCATCCGGGAGAGGATCCGCCGCAGTCTGTCCTCGCCGAACAGGGCGAACAGGTGCCGGCCCTCGGCGCCGGGTCCCAGCGCGTCCTGGGAGGAGACGATGGCCTCCACCGCGGGGTGGCGTTCGATGAACTCGCGTGCTCCTGCGGCCAGTTCGGGGAAGCGGAGGTCGGCCCAGCCGCCGACCACGCTGGTGGCGGCGAGCGGGATCAGCCCGACGAGGGAACGCACCTTCAGCCGGGTCGCGCTGCCGTCGGGCAGCCGCAGCGAGTCGTAGAAGAAGCCGTCCTCCTCGTCCCACAGGCTGTCGTTCTCCGCGCCGATGCGGTTCATGGCGGTGGCGATCCACGCGAAGTGCTCGAACAGCGTCTGCGCCTGCTCGACGTACACCGGGTTGTCGATCGCCAGCTCGATGGCGATCTCCAGCAGGTTCTGGCAGTACAGCGCCATCCAGGCGGTGCCGTCGGCCTGGTCGAGGTGGCCGCCGGTCGGCAGCGGGGCGCTGCGGTCGAAGACGCCGATGTTGTCGAGCCCGAGGAAGCCGCCCTGGAAGACGTTGTTCCCGTCGGCGTCCTTGCGGTTGAGCCACCACGTGAAGTTCTTCATCAGCTTCTGGAAGGCGTTCTCCAGGAAGGCGCGGTCGCCCCGCCCGGTGCGGTGCTTCTCGAGCTCGTAGACGAAGAGGATGGCCCAGGCGTGCACCGGCGGGTTGACGTCGCCGAAGTTCCATTCGTACGCCGGGATCTGGCCGTTGGGATGCAGGTAGAGGCGGCGCAGCAACAGGTCGAGCTGGCCCTTGGCGAAGGTGAGGTCGACCATGGACAGCGCGATGGCGTGGAAGGCGAGATCCCAGGCCGCGAACCACGGGTACTCCCAGGCGTCCGGCATCGACATGATCTCGTCGTTGACCATGTGGTACCAGTTGCTGTTGCGGACCCGGGGGTCGGAGGCGAGCGGGTCGTGGCCGTGCTCGGCAAGCCAGCGCTCGACGTCGAAGTAGTAGTACTGCTTGCTCCAGAGCATCCCCGCCATCGCCTGGCGGACGAGGCGCCGCTCGTCCTCGCTCATGCCGGGCTCGGCGATGCCGTCGTAGAAGGCGTCGGCCTCGCACCGGCGCTCCGCCATCACCTGCTCGTGTTGCGGCCCCCAGGGGTCGGTGAGTTCGGAGTCGGTCAGGCGCAGCCGCAGGGTGGTGCTCCCGCCGCCGGCGAGGGTGAGCGTGTGATGGACGGCCGCTTTGGTGCCGGTGCGTGCCGGGTTGAGGGTGCCGGTCTCGCCGTGGACGACGTGGCGGTCGATGCCGTCCTTGACGTACGGAGTGGTGTTGGGGCTTCCGAAGATCCGCTCGTTGTTCGTCTCGTTGTCGGTGAACAGCGCCGCCGCGTCGGCGTCGCAGTACAGCCACCGCGGGCCCAGTTCCTCGTGGTCGGCACGGATGACGACCGAGCCCGGTGCGCCGGGGACCTGCCGCAGGCTTGGGGTGGCCGCGCCGCCCGCCCATGACCAGGTGTGCCGGAACCACAGCGTGGGCAGCAGGTGCAACTCGGCCTCGTCGGCGCCGCGGTTGTGCACGGTGATCTCGACGAGCAGGTCATCGGGGCCGGCCTTGGCGTACTCGACGAACACGTCGAAGTAGCGGTCCTCGTCGAAGATGCCGGTGTCGAGCAGCTCGTACTCGAAGTCGTCGCGACCGCGCGCTTGGTTGGTCGCCACGAGGTCCTCGTACGGGAACTCCGCGTGCGGGTACTTGTAGAGGTACTTCATGTACGCGTGGGTGGGCGTGTTGTCGAGGTAGAAGTAGTACTCCTTGACGTCCTCGCCGTGGTTGCCCTCGGCGTTGGTCAGCCCGAACATCCGCTCCTTCAGCAGCGGGTCGCGGCCGTTCCACAGCGCCAGCGCGAAGCACAGCCGCTGCTTGTCGTCGCTGATGCCGGCGATGCCGTCCTCGCCCCACCGGTACGCCCGCGACCGTGCCTGGTCGTGCGTGAAGTACGACCAGGCGTCCCCGTCGTGGCTGTAGTCCTCCCGGACCGTCCCCCACTGCCGCTCGCTCAGATACGGGCCCCAGCGGCGCCACGGCACCCCCGATTCGTCGGCCTCGGCCAGCCGTCGCCGCTCGGCGTCCTCCCGCGGTCCTGTGGTCGTCACTGTCGCCCGCCCCTCCCAGCCGCCCTGCACATCCACCCAGGCTACGGCGGTTCCCGCAGGGCTGAGCCCGCCGGGGGCCCAGCCCTGCCGGGCGGGGTCAGGCGACGGTGAACTCGCTGAAGTCGACCTCCCCCGCGTTGCCGGAGGAATGGGTGCAGGTGAAGACGCCCGCGTCCTGGGTCGTGGCGGCGGAGTTCACGGTGGCGGTGCCGACGGCGGTCCAGGTGCTGCCGTCGGTGGAGTAGGACGCGGCGTAGGAGGTGCCGGTCCGGACGAGCTTGAGCCAGGTCGGGTAGGCCGTGGTGCCGTCTGTCTCGATGTTGCTGTCCACGGCGCCGTTGCCGTCCTTGTCCCACTGGAGGGCGACGCCGTGGCCGGGGGTGACGGCGAGGATGAGGTAACCGGCGGACGTACCGGTGCCGGTGATGTCGTTGCGGACCATGATTCCGGACTTCGTCCAGACGTTGGTGGCGTCCTGCGAGGTGACCGCGACCGTGACGGTCGAGCCGTCGGTGACCGCGCCGGGCAGGTAGATGGAGCTGTACTCGTCGGTGCTGCCCCAGACGTCCGCCCCGGCGCCCTGGATGGCGAGGTCGGTGCCCGACTGGCCGTAGACCGGGGTGGGTGAGGTCGCGGAGCTGAAGGTCTTGTACGGGTCCTGGACCGGCTGGCCGAGCACCGGGACCGACGCCACGGCTGTGACGGTGATGTTGTCGAAGACGGTGGTGTTGAGCGCTGACGGCGTACGTGAGGTGACGACGAGCCCCACGTAGTACGCGGCATCGCCGAAGGTGGCGATCGTGTCCCTTGCTATGACCGACCACGTGCTGCCGTCCGGAGAGGCGGAGGCGGTGAACTTGGTCCCGGCCCGCTCCAGCTTCAGCCAGGTCGGGGTCGCGACACCACTGGAACCGTCGGTCGAGGACGTGCCGCCGGCCACGACCTTGCGGCGGACGAACTGCTTGACGCCGGTGTCACCACTGCCGGTGCTGGTCAGGACCGTGGCGGCCATCTGGCAGAACGGCGACAGTGACTGGGTCATCATCAGTCCGACCCGGTCGGATTCGCCGGCGTTGTCCCGACTCACGACCCGGGCGATGATCGTGCCGTCGCCGGTGATCGGCTGGAAGGCGTACTGGGCCGTCATGCCCTGGCCGTTGACGTTCAGGTCCGTCCCCGCGCCGCGCACGGTGAAGCTCTGGTCCGTGCTGTCGTAGCCGGTGATCCCGGGGGTGCTCAGGGCGACGACCCCGTAGGCCCCCAACTGCCGTTCGTCCAGAACGTAGTCGCCGATGTCCTGGTGGGACCACGGCGCGGGCGGTGGCGTCCCGACGCCGAGCTTGAGGGTCTCGGTGGCGGTGGCAGTCGCGTTGGACACCGAGATCCGGACCTCGAAGTCCCCGGTGCCGGTGGGGGTGCCTGAGATCAGACCGGTCGCGGCATCGACGCTCAGCCCGCCGGGCAGGCCGGAGGCGGCGAAGGACGCGGGGTCGTTGGACGCGCCGATCAGGTACTCGAACGGAGCGCCCACATTCGCGTACGCGGTCAGGGCACTGCCGATCTCCGGTGCGGGCGGCGTCGGCATCGTCGCGCTGACCTCCGCCGAGTCGGGGCCCGCCCCGGCGACGTTGGTCTTGGCGACGACGTACGTGTACGTGGTGCCCGGCGTCCCGGTGGCGTCGGCGTAGCGGGTGTGGATGCCGAAGCCGACCGGTCCGACGCCGGTGGCGATCACCTCGTACGGGCCGTCGGCCGAGGTGCGGCGCTTGACGGTGTAGCGGCCGGACAGGTCCGGGTCGCTCCAGGTCAGCTCGACCGCGCTGGGCCCGGCGGCGGCTGCCAGGGCGGTGGCGACGCCCTTGGGGGCCGGCACCTGCCAGTGCGTCGAGCCCTTGCGGACCACGGTGACGTTGTCGAAGGAGGCCGTCCCGGTCTCCGCGTAGGACTGCGAGACGCCCAGGCAGGAGCAGTTGACCAGCCCGATGTAGAGGGTGGTGCCGAGATCCAGCGCGGTGGAACCGACCTCGGTCCAGTGCACGCCGTCCGGGGAGATCGAGCCGGTGAACGTGTTCTTCACCCGCTCCAGGCGCACCCAGTACGGCATCCGCATCCGGTATCCGTCGCCCGCCGCTTCCACATGGGGAGCCGTCAGCGGTGTCGCCGAATCCGGCAGCGACCCCAGATTGGAGATCGGGTAGGACGCCGCCGTCGAGATCGCCGACTGCTGGGCCGGCGGGACCGAGGTGCTGCCGGTCGCCGACGTCGCCGCACCGGTGGTGGCGCGGGTGGTCCACACCCCGCTCCACGCGCTGAGGGTCAGGCCCTGGAGCAGCATCGCCGCGTGCGCCGAGCCCGTCGCGGTCGAACTGCGCATCATCACGCCGACCTTGGCGTACTGCGAGCTCAGCGGGAACACCACCCGTGCGGTGATGGACACGTTCCCGCTCAGCGACATCTGAGCGATCCGGAAGCTGTCGGCGGTCCCCGCGATGTCCGCGCCACTGGCCTCCAGCGTGAACCGCTCACCGTCGAAGGTCGTCAGCCCCGACGCCTGGACGGTCCCGATGTTCCGGGACGACCAGTTGCTGGGCAGACCGGCCGTCGCGCAGGCCTCCAGCGACGCGAGGCTCGTGCCCACGGCGTTGGTGGCGGTGACCGTGTAGTAGTACGTCGTCCCGATGGTGACCTCGAGGTCGGAGTACGTGGTGGCCGTCAGTCCGGTCGCGATCGTCTTGTACGTCCCCCCGCTGGTGGTCGCCCGCGCCACCGAGTAGGTCGCCGCCGAGGTCGCGCTGACCGGCTCCACCGATCCCACCCAGGCGAGCTCGACGGAGTCCGAGCCGTTGAGCGCGGTCAGCCCGGCAGGTGAGCCGGGCGGGGCGACGGGCGTCGAGGAGGCCGGTGCGTCACGCGCGCAGGTGAGGGTGCCCCAGGAGGCGTGGTCCTGGTCGTAGCCCTCGATGAACCGGGCCCCGTCGGTGCCCCGGAAGACGACCTGCTTCGTGTACGGCGCCGACAGCCCCAGCACGGTCACGTAGTGCGCGTAGGCCAGCTCGTAGATGGGCCGGGACAGACCCCGTACCAGCGTGGTGACCGCGGTCTTGAGGTACTTCCCGGTCCGGTCGAGGTCCGCGACGAAGGGCACGTCGTCATTGCCCAGGTTGTACTTCGCGTCGTACTCGTAGCCGGCGAGGATGCGGTTGCCCGCGAAGCCGAAGAGATCGACGCCCTGGTTCCACGCCACCTGGGCCGCGCTGGCGAGCAGGCCGAGGGCCAGCTGCTCGTGGGTCTGGTCGCGGCCGCTCTCCTGGCCCTGCCCGGTGGCGTTGATGATGCGGTGCTTGATGCTGCCGTTGCCGGCGCCCGCGGCGGCGTAACGCACCGCGTCCTCGAACATCACGCGGTCGTCGCAGAAGACGGCGATGCCCAGGACGGTCTGGATGATCCCGGTGTCCCAGCCGCCGTTGGCGAAGAGGGCGTAGCCGGACTGGGCCTTGTACCAGACGTCCCTGAGGGACTGCTCGCAGCGCGCGATGTCCTCGGCCGCCCAGCCGTCGTAGCCGCTGTACCGCAGGATCTCCGCCGCGTTGGCGAACTTGAACCCCTGCAGGGACGCCCCGAGTTCGCCGTCCGCGCCGGTGATCCCCTCCAGGGTCTTCGACCAGATGTTGATGACGTCCCGGGCCTTGTCGGCGTACCGGACGTCCTGCGTGATGTACCACATCAGGGCGTTCTGGTAGGCCGCGGCGGCGTCGTTCGGCGCCTGGTCCTGGTAGTTGTACGGACCGCGCCCCCAGGTGGTGATCTGGCCGGTGTTCTGCACCGTGTAGTCGTACGAGGAGCGGCTGTCCGCGGCCAGTTTCTGGTAGCCCGAGTAGACCGGATCCAGCTGGGCCGCGACGGCGGATCTCATCCGGTCGAGGTCCTCCTGGGTGTGCAGGATCCCCGGGTGGGCGAAGGCGAAGCCCGCGGCGCCGCCCTCCGCGGGTGTCTCGGCGTGCGCCGTGCCCGACGCCAGGACGGTGCCGGGACCGGTCGCGGCGAGCACGGCTCCGGTCATGGCCCCGGTGGACCCCAGGAACGATCGACGGCTGAAGAATCTGGTCATGTTCAGCTCACCGCCAGCGTGAGGGTCAGGGTGCCGGTACCGACGGCGTTGGTGGCGCTGATCTCGACGGACGACGTGCCGGTGGCCGTCGGCTGACCGGAAATGACCCCGGTGGACTTGTTGACGGTGAGGCCGTCCGGCAGCCCGGTGGCGTCGAAGGCGTACGGGTAGTTGGATGCCGTGATCGTGTAGCTGAAGTCGGAACCGGCGCTCGCGGTCGCGGAGTCGGCGCTGCCGATCGCGGGGAGCACGGAGGTGAGGGAGGCCCCGGAGTCCACGAACTTCAGGTTGGTGACGTGCTCGTTGGTGTACATCGGGACGAAGTCCGAGGTCTTGTACCAGGAGGCGTGACCGTCGGTGTCGGAGACCAGAGTGCCGTTGATGACCAGGTTCTCGAAGGTCACGTCCTTGATGCCGCGGTCCGCGTCGTAGCCCACCATGTGCGAGGTGGAGGCATGGGTGCCGGTGTAGGTGAGGTCCTTGACGTAGACCATCTCGATGCCACGGCCGGCCGAGGTGTTGTACGACGTGTTGAACATCACCCGCATGTTGATCAGCTGTCCCCAGCGGAAGTCCTCGACCCGGACGTCCTCGATGCGGACGTTGCGGATGAGGTTGCTGTCTCCGGCGTTCAGCGCGAAGCAGCCCTGGTAGTCGAGCTGTGGTTCACGGTGGTCGAGGATGTCGATGTTCTTGAAGGTCAGGTTCTCCATCGTCTCGGGGTTGTCGGTATTGCCGTGGGTGCCGATGTTGACCGGGTGCGCGATGTCCGCCCACAGGGTGGAGTTCTTGACGAGGATGTTGTTGGTGTCCCCGACGTAGTCCCAGCGGTGGTTGTAGACGGCGATGCAGTCGTCGGAGTTCCGCATGAACACGCCGTCGATCACCACGTCCGTGCAGCAGAACAGGTCGATCCCGTCGCCCCATTGAGCCGAGGACATGGAGCGGATGTTCCGGATGGTGAGGTTCTTCGTCTCGGCGGCGGTGATGGTGTTCCCCTGGGGGTTCAGCCACATGACGCCGTCGACCTCGATGTTCTCGGAGTAGGTGATGGAGCAGCCGCCCCAGTCGGGGGACTGGTAGAGCATGCCCCGGCCGAGCAGCTTGGCGTTCTCGACGTTGTCCATCAGCACCTTGGCCTTGACGACCGCGCCGCCGGCCAGGTAGACGGTCTTGCCGCTGGGCACGGTGAGATGGCCGTCCGAGGTGGTGTGCACGCCGGGACCGAAGTAGATGACGTCGGGGTCGTCCGCGCTGGGCGGGTTGGTGTCGATCGCTCCCGCGAACAGCTGGAGATTGTCGAAGATCTCCTCGTTGAACTCGATCGACAGGTTCCGCGGTTCGGTGAGCTTGAAGGTCAGCGTGGCGCTGCTCTTGTCCAGCTTGTGCGCGATGTCGTACGACAGAGGGCGGATCCGGGCCTTCTTGACCGTGTCCTGGGTGTAGGTGACCGAGACCTCGACCGTCCCGGTGAAGTCGAAGTACGCCATCGACGAGTTGTTCGTGGTGGAGCCGCCCGTTCTCGGATCGATGATCTTGAAGGTCGCCAGATAGATCGGGAGCTTCTGCCACGTGCCCCCGGGCGTCCGCACCTTCACGGCAAAACTGTCGTTCGTCGCTATGCCGTCAGGGATGGGGTAGACCGCCAGCTGGTCGGCGGCGGCGTCCGTCGCCGCGGCGTCCGCTGCTCGCGCGGGGGTGGCCCTGGTGGCCACGTAGCCGGCGAGGGCTGTGGCGCCTGCGGCGTGCAGCAATGTCCGGCGGGAGAGCCGTGATTCGGGGGTGTTCATCGGGGGTGACCTTTCGGGAGGGGCCGCCGCCCGCGGGGGAGCACGGGCGGCGGCCGATGGGGTGGGCAGGTGTGTGCTCAGGCCCAGGCGGTGACGGGCACGAAGGAGCTGTCGGCCGGGAAGGTCCCGCCGACGAGGTCGTACGTGTCGACCCACAGCTGGTAGTCGCGGTGGCGGATGCAGCGCCCCGGGTAGTTGTGGGACACCAGGCGCACCGACCCGCTCGCCGAGCCGGCCAGGGCGTAGAACGTCGCGTCCTCGTTGAAGGTGGTCGAGCCGTCGCTGGTGTCCAGCTCGATGCGGAACGAGAAGTGACGCAGGTAGCGGCCGTCGGAGGCCCGGAAGGAGTAGCCCTTCGAGTCGGCGAGCCCGGCCACGATCGTGTAGCTGGCTTCCTGCTTGAGCGTGGAGGAGCTGCTGGAGGTGACCTGGGTCAGGGCGCCCAGGCTGTCGGAGCCGTACGAGGCGTAGTACGTCGGGTAGTTGACCGACTGGAGGGAGCGGGTCACGCCGGTCGGCAGGGTGGTGCGGGTCTGCTCGGTGGAGGTCAGCTGGGTCAGGCCCAGGTGGTCGTAGCCACCGCTGGTCGAGCCGTAGTCACCGCCGCCGCCCTCGGGCTCGACGAGCTTGGCGAACGCGGCCGTGTTGGGCACGAACAGCCCCTTGCGCACCGCGTAGTGGTTGTACAGCTGCGCCCAGATGGGCCGGACCTGGCCCCGGCTATCGGTGGACACCTCGGTGAAGGTCTGCGATCCCGACCAGACGCCCGGGGCGCCGTAGAACCAGTAGTAGTCGGTGAACGGCACGTCCTCGCCGAGGTTGTACCGGGCGACGTACTCACACGCCTTGAGGAAGCGGTTGCTGTCGTAGCCGTACAGGTCGTAGCCCTGGTGCCAGGCCATCTCGCAGATCGTGCCCATCAGGCCGATGCCGAGCATGGTGTGGCCCTGGTCCCGGCCGCTCTCCTGCCACTGGGCCAGGCCCTGGTCGTCGTAGACGTAGGGGATGGCGTTCTCGATGGCGCCCATGCCGGCGCCGGACTGGAAGTACGTGATGGCCTGGTCGATCTTGGCCTGGTCGTCGCAGAGGATGCCGGTGGCCAGGACGCACGCGATGTTGCACAGGTCCCAGCTGGCCCAGTAGTTGGTGATGTAGGCGCCGTTGTGGTTGACCAGGAAGTCGTTGCTGAGCGGGTAGAACGCGTTGAGCATGAGGTTCTGGAACGCGGTGAGGTCGAAACCGCTGTAACCGCGCATGATCTCGGCCGCGTTGGCGAATTCGTAGCCGTAGATGCCCGAGGCCAGGAAGCGGTCGGCCGTGCCGTCGATCAGGGTGAGCGTGCTCGACCAGGCGTTGAGGATGTCGCGGGCCGCGTTGCCGTGCGTGGTGAGGCCCTGGATCTTCCAGCGGAGCG
Source organism: Streptomyces sp. NPDC059373 (assembly GCF_042751495.1). NCBI lineage: Bacteria > Bacillati > Actinomycetota > Actinomycetes > Kitasatosporales > Streptomycetaceae > Streptomyces > Streptomyces sp. NPDC059373. The sequence goes on from NZ_JBHYXC010000009.1 coordinate 27,646, forward strand.
CGTTCTGGTACGCGGCGGCGATGTCGTTGTAGAGGATGCCGTAGTTCTCCGGGGTGCCGGAACCACGGTAGATCGTCGCCTGCGGGTTGGCCGTGTAGCTGGGCAGCGAGTGGGAGTTGGCGATCAGCACGGCCCAGGCGTCCTGCCAGGGCTGGGCCGCGGCGCTGACCTTGGCGGCCATCCGGCTGAAGTCGGCCGCGGTGTGCAGCATTCCCGGGTGGACGATCGTCGCGGCCGAGGCCGGGCTCGCCGTTAACAGCGGGCTCGCGAGGGCGGCGACACCGACGCCGGCCGCCGCTTTCAGTACGGTGCGGCGGGTGGTGCCGTTGGATGGTGCGGCTCTTTCTGTCACGTCGGGCTCCTTTGCCCTTCGGTGGTGTGCCTTGCGGATCCGTCAGGACGGCATGTCGCCGCCCCGCAGTACGGGCGTACGGTCCGCCCGCAGTTCCAGGCCGAAGGCCGCGTCCCGCTCGCAGCACAGCAGGCCGTCTCGCACCGTCAGCGGCGCAGCCTGAACGCATGAGCGCTGCCCGTCGGCGGGGTGTGTGAAGTAGAAGAGGTACGCGTCGTCGCCCTGGGAGAGCGCGAAGGCGTGATGGCCGATCGCCTCGTCGCCCGGACGACGGCCCCTGCCCGCCAGGAGCGGTTCGTCCTGCCGTACCCAGTCGGTCAGGTCCTCGGAGCGGTAGACCAGCAGCCCGGACCAGTAGTCGGTGACCATCCAGTAGCTGCCGGCGTGGCGAAAGACGTTCGGCCCTTCCTGCGCCTGTTTGTCCAGGGCCGGGCCGACGGGCCGCCAGTCGTACAGGTCGGGTGAGTCCGCCGCGTGGATGTGGGACCCGCCGGTCTCGTCCTTGAACCACATCCGCCAGCCCCCGCCGGGCAGCAGCCACACGGACGCGTCGATGACCCGGTCGCTGCCGAGGTCGAGCACCGACTCGAACCGCCAGTGCTCCAGGTCCTGGGAGGTGTAGTGCAGGATGTGCGCCTCGCCGCCCCAGTCGGTGGGCACCCCGGAGATGTACGAGACGTACATGTGGTGGGTGCCGTCGTGCCACAGGATCTCCGGCGCCCAGTAGGTGTTGCGGCCCGGCTCGTGGGCCAGGCCCTGGACGATGCCGCGGTACGTCCAGGTGCGGCCGCCGTCCGCGCTGGTGGCGATGCCGATGTCGGTGCCGTGCACCCAGCCGAAGCCCTCGGTGGTGAGGTCGGCGCGCCGGGCGGTGTAGAACATCCACCACTCGCCGGTCTCCCGGTGCCGGATCAGGGTGGGATCGGCGGCGCCGTCGTGGACCGGGTCCCGGAACAGCGGGGCGTCGGGGGCGGTCTTCATGACACCGGCCCGGTGAACGCGGCCGCGACCGCGGCGCCTTCGCGTACGAAGACGGGGATGCGCTCCAGCGGGGCGGGTACGTCGAGGGTGGCTCCGCCCCCGTGGATCTCACCGGTGGCGGTGTCGGTCCAGCGGGCGCCGGTGGGCAGGTACACGGCACGGCTGCGGGCGCCCGCCTCGGTCACCGGGGCGACGAGGACGTCCGGGCCGAGCAGGAACTGGTCGTCCACGGCCCAGGCGCGGTCGTCGTCCGGGAAGCCGAAGAACAGGGGCCGCATGACCGGGGCGCCGGTGAGGTGAGCCGCCTCGGACAGCTCCAGGAGGTAGCGGCGGAGCCGCTCGCGGAGGTGGAGATGCTCGGTCAGGATCGGGTACGCCTCGGGTCCGTACGACCAGACTTCGTTCGGACCGCCGGACATGTCTGCGGAGAAGGTGGGGTGGTTGGGCTCGCGGTCGCCGTGCAGCCGCATGATCGGGCTGAAGGTGCCGTACTGGAACCAGCGGACCAGCAGCTCCTGATACGCCGGGTCGGTGGGGTCGCCGCCGCCGAAGCCGCCGATGTCGGTGTTCCACCACGGGATGCCGCTCATGGCGACGTTCAGCCCGGCCCGCACCTGCTGGGCCAGCGACTCGAAGGTGGGGCGGATGTCGCCGGACCACAGGGCGGAGCCGTAGCGCTGGCTGCCGGCCCAGGCCGAGCGGATCAGGCTGAGCGGGCGGTCCTGGCCGGCCTCGCGCAGGCCTTCGGCGACGCCGCGCGCGTGCAGCGTGCCGTAGAGGTTGCCGACCTGGGTGCCGGGACCGGCGGCGTAGACCGCACGGGCGGCCAGCTCCGGGGGGAGGTCGGGCTCGCAGGCGTCCAGCCAGAAGGCGGCGACGCCGAGGGAGAGGTAGTGCTCGCGGAGCTGCTCCCAGAGGTAGCGGCGGGCGCCGGGGTCGGTGGCGTCGAGGTACGCCATCGGCTGGTGGTCCGCTCCGTGGCCCCGGGCCGGCCAGGGGAAGGTCAGCAGGCCGCCGTGGCCGTCTCCGACGAGGTGCCCGGCGGCGTGCAGGGGCTCGTAGTTGTCGCTGCCGGGCTCCACCGTGGGCCAGACGGACACCGCCAGCTTGACGCCGAGCGAGTCCAGCTCCTTGACCATGGCGTCCGGGTCGGGCCAGTCGGCGGCGTCGAAGTCCCAGTCCCCCATGCGGGTCCAGTGGAAGAAGTCGCAGACGATCGCCGCCAGCGGCAGCCCGCGCTCCGCGTACTCCCGTGCCACGGCCATGAGTTCGTCCTGGGTGCGGTAGCGCAGCTTGGACTGCCAGAAACCGGCGGCCCATTCGGGCAGCAGCGGCGCGTGGCCGGTGGCGTCCGCGTACGAGGCCATGATGTCGGCGGGGGTGTCGCCCGCGGTGATCCAGTAGTCGAGCTGCCGGGCCGGGTCGGCGACCCAGCGGGTGGTGTCACCGCCCAGCTCGACACGGCCCATCGCCGGGTTGTTCCACAGCAGGCCATAGCCGCGGGAGGAGTGCAGGAACGGGATGGCGGCGATGGTGTTGCCCTGGACCAGGTCGATGACCAGGCCCTTCTGGTCGAGGCGGCCGTGCAGATGCTGACCGAGGCCGTGGATCCGCTCGCCGTCGTACGCCTCGAAGCTCTGCTCGATGCGGTACGTCCCGTCGCCGAGCGGTGCGTAGGCGCGCGGCTCCGGATACCAGGTGTAGGGGCGCTTGTCGGCCAGCAGTTCGCGGCCGGTGGCTGTGCGCAGGAAGCGCAGCTTGCCGTCCTCGCCGGCCTCGACCGTGAGCCGGCCGTTGACGAGGCGGGCGGTGCCGTCCTCCCGTACGGTCACGTCCGCGGGCGGCCCGGGCGCGGGGATGTCGAGGGCGCCGGGCAGGGTCTGGTCGATGCCGCCGACGACGGCGCCGGGGGCGGCGTGGGTGACGGCGTCGGCGTCGGCGTGCGTGACGGTGCTGCCGTCCAGGCTGCGGCCGGCGATGGTGTCGTCCAGGTCGCGGACGGACCGGGCGCGGACCCGTACCGAGTGCGGCCCCCACGGTTCGATGACCAGGACCTCGTGCGCGGTGCGCCGTTCGAGCGCGCCGCCCTGTTCGGTGAAGACAGTCATGGGTCGGGAATCCCTTGTCAGCTCTGCGTGGTGGCCAGGCGGATGACGTTCCAGGACAGCGGCGGCAGCGTGGAGGTCAGCACCTCACCGGTGACGCTGCTGGCGTCGACCGCGACGGGGGCCACCCGCTCGGGGTCGGCCAGGGTGTTGCGAGCGCCGGGGTCGGCATCGGTGAGCAGCAGATGCTCGACGACCCGTACGGGGCCGAGGCCGCGGAGCGCCACTTCGAGCGGGAGTTGGTGCGTACGGCTGCGGTTGACGGCGAAGACGGTGACCGTGCCGGCTTCCTCGTCGTGGGTGGCGGTGGCGTGCAGCAGGTCGACCTCGCCGAAGCGCCCGGTGGGGTGGACCGGGCTGTCCACCTCGACGCGCAGCACCCGGCCGCGTCCGTGGCGGGAGGCCTGGGCGAAGGGGAAGAAGGTGGTCTGCCGCCAGGCGGGGCCGCCCGGCTCGGTCATGATCGGGGCGATGACGTTGACGAGTTGGGCGAGGGAGGCGGAGGTGACGCGGTCGGCGTGCCGCAGGAGGGCGATCAGCAGCGAGCCGACGAGTACGGCGTCGGTCAGGGTGTAGCTGTTCTCCAGCAGCCGGGGGGCCTGGGGCCAGTCGTCCTCGGGTTTCGCGGGCGGCGGGGGCGCCGGTTCGGTGTGCCAGACGTTCCACTCGTCGAACGAGATCATGATCTTCTTGTCGGACTTGAGTGTGGCGCCGACGTGGTCGCAGGTGGCGACCGCCGCCTCGATGTACCGCTCCATGTCCACCGCCGACGCGAGGAAGGAGTCGTGGTCGGGCTTGTCCGGGTCGAGGCCGTAGTAGATGTGCAGGGAGAGGTACTCGACCTTGTCATAGCACTCGGTCAGTACGGTCGCCTCCCAGGTGCCGAAGGTCGGCATCCCGAAGCTGGAGGAACCGCAGAGGACCAGTTCGAGGCCGGGGTCGATCTGCTTCATGAGGTTGGCGGTCTCGCGGGCGAGAGGGCCGTACTCCTGGGCCGTCTTGTGGCCGATCTGCCAGGGGCCGTCCATCTCGTTGCCCAGGCACCACATGCGGATGCCGTACGGCTCCTTGCTGCCATGGGCGATGCGCAGGTCGGACAGTTCGGTGCCGCCCGGGTGGTTCGCGTAGTCCAGCAGCCGGCCGGCGTCCTCCACGCCTCGGGTGCCGAGGTTGACCGCCATCATCGGCTCGGCGCCGGCCTTGCCGCAGAGGCCCATGAACTCCGCGAGTCCGAACGCGTTGGTCTCGGTCGAGCGCCAGGCCGGCTCCAGGCGCCGGGGGCGCTGCCCGACCGGCCCGACGCTGTCCTCCCAGCGGTAGCCGGAGACGAAGTTGCCGCCCGGGTAGCGGACCGTGGTGACGCCGAGCTCCCTGATCAGCGCGAGCACGTCCTCGCGCAGGCCGGCCTCGTCGGCGTCGGGGTGGTCCGGCTCGTGGATGCCGTCGTAGACACAGCGGCCCAGGTGCTCGACGAACGAACCGTAGAGCCGCGGATCGACGACCCCGATGCCGAAGGCGGGGTCGAGGGTGAAGCGGGCAGGGCGGGGCGAGGGCATGCTGCGTCCTTGGGGATCGGGGAGGTCGCTGTCTCTACTTCAGGCCCGAGGTGGACACCCCGGTGACAAAGCCCTTCTGGAGAACGAGGAAAAGCACCAGGACGGGGATGATGTACATGACCGCGCCCGCCGCGATGAGGTTGTTGATCGGCGCGCCGTTCGAGGGGATGACGTACTCGGTGGCCACCGCGACGGCCAGGGTGGTGTGGTCGGTACTGAGCAGCAGCGACGGGGCGATGTAGTCACCCCAGGTCCAGGTGAACGACAACACCAGGCTGGTGGCCAGCACCGGCCAGGACTGCGGCAGGAAGATCCGCCAGAAGATCCGGCCGTAGCCGCAGCCGTCGACGATCGCGGCCTCCTCCAGTTCCCGGGGCATGTTCGCGAAGAACTGCCGGAACAGGAAGATCAGGTAGGGGGCGCCGGACAGTCCCCAGAGGACCCAGGGCCAGTAGGTGTCGACCATCCCGAGCTTGGCGAAGATGATGTAGGTGGGGATGAGAGTGATCATCGCCGGCATCATCATCGTGGACAGCAGCATCCCGAAGAGGACCCGCTTGCCCGGGGCGCTCAGCCGCGCGAACCCGAAGCCCGCCCAGGCCGAACTGAGGGTGACCAGCACCGAATAGATGAGGGCAATGGTCAGTGAGTTCCTGGCGTAGGCGAGGTAGGGGATCTCCGTGAGGGCCCTGGAGAAGTTGCTGAACTCCCACGTGTGGGGCGTCCAGTGCAGCGGGTAGGCAGCCAGCTCGGAGGTGTCCTTGAGGGCGGTGATGACCAGCCAGCCGAAGGGGCTGATGAACAGCGTGACCAGCGCTATGAGGATCAGATACATGCTGGTGCGACGAGCGAGAATCATTTCTTGGTCTCCGGCTCGAAGTTGTAGAACACCGCACCCGAGCTCACCTTGAAGATCACAGCGGTGATGACGAGGATCACGGCGAACAGCACCCACAACAGCGCTGAGGCGTAGCCGAAGCGGCCGTACGCGAGGTACTGCGCGAACACGTTGATCATGTAGAGGTAGTCGCCCTGAGGCACCGTGGTGACCCCGGCGGTCCCCGGATTCGCCGCGAGGAGCAGTGGCATCGCGCTCTGGAGGGCCCCGATGACGCCGGTGATGACCTGGAAGAAGATCACGGGCGACAGCAGGGGGGTGGTGATATTCCGGAACACCTGCCAGGAGCTGGCGCCGTCGATGCGTGCGGCCTCGTGCAGTTCCTTGGGCATGTCCTGCAGCCCCGCCAACGAGATGATCATGGCGTTTCCGCAGCCCCAGAGGGTGAGCATCATCAGCACGTACCGGGCGTAGGGATCGATGAGCCACGAGACCGGGTTGATGTCGGCGAAGGCGAGGAGGCCGTTGGCGGCGCCGGCGTCCCGGTCGAAGATCATCTTGAAGGCCATCGCCGCACCCACCGGCGGGAACACCGCCGGCAGATAGAGCAGCGTACGGAAGATGCCCCGGCCCCGGATGGGGCGGTTGAGCAGCACCGCGAGGGCGAGTCCCGCGATGATGCCCAAGGGCACGACGACCGCGACGAAGATTCCGGTGCGGACCAGGGTCTCCCGGGTGACCGGGTCCGAGAGCAGTTCCCTGTAGTTGTCCAGGCCGATGAAACTCGAGTTCCCCGAGATTCCGTCGGAGTTGGTCAAGCTCAGCCACAGCGCATACGCCAGCGGATAGAGCGTGAGGCCGAGGAATCCGAGCACCCATGGCGCTACACAGAGATAGAAGACCCGGGACTGCTGGCGGGCCATCGCGCCCCTGCGGCCGGCCCGCCGGCCGCTCCCCCGGCCGGCGGTCACCCGCGCGCCCCCGGCGGGCTTCGCGGACGTGACGGAAGCTCCGGCGAGCTGGCCCGTACTCACTTGACCAGCTTCTTGCCGTTCGCAAGCTGCTTGTTGATGCCGGAGTTGAGCTGATCCGCCACCTTTCCCACGGCCACGTTCCCCTTGATCGCCGCCGGCATCACCTGGTTGACCACGGCGTCGATGGCGTCGAGCCGGGCGTACGGGGTGAACGAGATCACCGAGAAGTACGGCAGCTCCTTCTGCTGCACCGCGTACGCCTCCTTCTGGTAGGCCTCGGTCTGCGGCAGCAGGGGGCGCAGGGACCTGAGTGCGGGCAGGCCGCCGCCGGTCTTCGCACGCGCCTTGGCGGGCGCACCGCCGAGGAAGTACTCGTACGCCTCCCAGGCCGCGTCCTTGTTCTTGCCGGCTTTGGGCATCCAGTAGCCGGTCGCTCCGGAGCAGGAGCTCACCCGGGTGCTGCCGAACTGTGGGGCGGGGGCGAAGCGCGCGGTCGTGGCGCTCTTCTTGTCGGTGGCGACCATCCCGCCGAACCAGTAGCCGTCGGTGGCGATCGCCATACGGTTGGCCTGGAAGGTGGGCCAGTCCCAGCCGTTCGGGTCGGGGTTGGCGATGGTGGGCGCGATACCGGCCTTGGCCAGCTTCAGATACCAGGTGAGGGCCTTGATCCCCTCCGGGCTGGAGAAGTCGACGGCGGAGAAGTCGTCGGTGAAGAGCCGGCCTCCCTGAGAGGCGATCATGGTCAGGAAGTTGGCGGTGTTGCCGGCGAAGCTCAGCCCGTAGACCTTGGCCTTCTTACCGGTCTGGGTGAGGGCCCTGCCCTTGTCGAAGGCCTCGTCGTAGGTCATCGGCACGGTGTCGCTGGGGTACTCCACACCGGCCTTGTCGAACAGCCCGGTGTTGTACCAGATCATGTTGTCCTGGGAGTAGTCCTTCGCCATCCCGTAGCGGGGTCCCTTGCCCTGCGTCGTACCGTCGAAGCGCCAGACGTCGTTGACCGGGTCCAGGTCGCTGACCTTGAGGACGCTGCTCTTGGCGAAGTAGGCGTCCAGGTCCTGAGCGACGCCGTGCGCCGCGAGGTAGGGGGCGTCCACGGCACCCTGACCGCGGACGATGTCAGGCGGGCTGCCGGCGGTGAGCATGGCGGTCAGCCGGGTGAGGTCGTACTTCAGGATCGTGAGCTTGAAGCCGAGCGCCTTCTCGGCCGCCTTGATATCGGCGGGCGATCCCAGCTCGGTGCCGTTCGACATGATGGTCACGGTGGCCTTGCCCCCGGACTTGCCCGAGGACACCGAGCCGGCGCACCCCGACAGCAGAGCGCCTCCGGTGGCTGCCGCGGCGACGCCGGCCGAGGTGGCGAGGAAGCGACGGCGTGTCATCGGGGTGCCGGGTATGGAGCGCATGGATGCCTGCCTTTCAGGATCGCTTTGCATGAAGAGCGGACAGAGTGTGTGCCAGGCGTGGCAATTGCGTCCATCGGCGGGTTGAATTCCGAAAGTTTCGCCAGAACTACGCCGGTGGCAGCAACTACTGAGATCCGCGGAATTTGCGTTCGGGCTCATCGCGCAACGGTCCGCGTGGTGAGGCTCAAGGAGTGGGCGCAGCACGGTTTTTGACCGGTAAAACGCTGCGGGGCAAGACGTTAACTACGTGTGTCTGGTGCGTCAAGAGGGCGTGCACAAGAGCCTTTTGGGTCGCAGTAGCGGCCGAGAGCAAGGGTCGGGGACGAATATTTCACCGACATCTTGACCGCACTCGCGGACCGCTGTAACAATCCAGCTCCGTATGGATTTTTACCGGTCAAATGAGAGGCGGTACCGCCCGGTGGTGGTCACTATGGCCGACGTCGCGAAGCGCGCCGGCGTCACCAAACAGACCGTCTCCAACGTCGTACGGGGGCGAACGGTCGTGAGCCCCGAGACCAGGGCGAAGGTCGAGGCGGCGATCACGGCACTGGGGTACACGCCCAACCTGGTCGCCCGGGGCCTCGCCACCGGTACGACCATGACCATCGGCTTCATCGTGCCCACCATCGCCAACCCCTTCTACTCGGAGGTGGTGGAGGAGGTGGAGACCCTGCTCGAGGAGCAGGGCTACCACCTGCTGCTGGCCACCACCCGAGGGGACGGGGCGCGCGCGCTGCGCCATCTGACCACCCTGTCCAGCCGGTCCGTGGACGCGCTGCTCGTCGCCGGCGACTTCGACCTGAACCAGCACCTGCCGCTGCTCGGCGACTACGGGTTGCCCGTCGCCCTGTGCGCCTGGGAGATCGATCCGCCGGCCACGCTGCCCGTCGTCACCATCGACTACGAGAAGGCCGGTTACCTGGCCGGCCGCCACCTCCGGGAGCTCGGCCACCGGAGTCTGACGGTGGTCGCCGACCTCCCGGCGCACCGCATCCGGGTCAGCGGAGCCCACCGGGCCTTCGCCGAGGACGGCATCGCCCTGTCCCCGGACTCCGTGTTCACGGCCCCCGCCGCGACCCCCGAGTCCGGTTACGAGGCGGCGCTGCGGGCCCTGAGCAGCTCCGCCGACCGTACGACCGCCGTGTTCGCGTCCACCGACGCCATCGCCCTGGGGGTCATGGACGCCGTGCGGAGCCGCGGCCTGCGAGTGCCCGAGGACGTCTCGGTCGTCGGGATCGACGACATACCGCAGGCGTCGCACGCCCATCCGCCGCTGACCACCGTGGCGCTGCCCAAACGGCAGATGGCCCAGGACGCCACCGCACTTCTGCTCCGCGGGATCGCCGAGAACCAGCCGGTCGCCCCCTCGCTGTCCCTCCTCACCCCCGAGGTCCTGGTCCGCGCGAGTTCCGCGCCGCCGGCCGTGTGACCCGTCCGCGGGACCCGTCCGCCTGACCCGTCCGCCCCGCACCCAGCCACGCCCGTCATCGCCCCAAGGGAGAGCCCTGCCGCATGAGCGAGCCCATCGCGTACGACTACCTGGAAAGCCGCTCGCCGGGCCGTGGCCGTGCGCGGCCCCGTGCCACCTTCACCTCGGACGCACCCGTACTGGACCTGACCGGCCCGTGGCGGTTCCACCTCGCCGCCGGTCTGCCGGAAGTCACCGAGGGCTTCCAGGCAGCCGACTTCGACGACAGCGGCTGGGCGACGATCGCCGTGCCGTCGAACTGGCAGATGGACGGGCTGCCCGGCGAACCACGGTTCGGCGCGCCCGCCTACACCAACCAGATCTACCCCTTCCCCATCGACCCGCCGCACGTCCCCGACGCCAACCCGACCGGCGAGTACCGCCGGGAGTTCGACCTCCCCGAGCCGTGGCCGGCCGGTCGTTCCCTGCTGCGCTTCGAGGGCGTCGACTCCTGCTTCGCCGTCTGGCTCAACGGCCGGTCCCTCGGCGACGGCAAGGGCAGCCGGCTGCCCACCGAGTTCGACGTCACCGACGTCCTGCGGCCCGGCCGCAACACGCTCGCCGTACGGGTGCACCAGTGGTCGTCGGGCAGCTATCTGGAGGACCAGGACATGTGGTGGCTGTCGGGGATCTTCCGCCCCGTCGCCCTCGTCTCCCGTCCGCACAGCGGCCTCGCCGACTTCTTCGTCCACGCCGACTACGACCACCTGACCGGGCAGGGCACCCTCTCCGTGAACACCGCCGGCTCGCCGGCCCGGCTGACCGTCCCCGAGTTGGGCCTCACCGACGCCGACCCGGCCGGGCCGCACACCGTCTCCGGCATCGTGTCCTGGTCGGCCGAGCAACCCAAGTTGTACGAGGGCGAGTTGGTGACCGACGGCGAGCGGATCCCGCTGCGGATCGGCTTCCGGCGGATCGAGGTCAGGGACGGCCGGATCCTCGCCAACGGGCGGCCCCTGCTCTTCCGTGGCGTCAACCGCCACGAGTGGCACCCCGAGACCGGGCGCACCCTCAGCCACGAGGACATGCTCACCGACGTGCTGCTGATGAAGCGTCACAACGTCAACGCCGTACGCACCAGCCACTACCCACCGGATTCCGCCTTCCTCGACCTGTGCGACGAGTACGGACTGTGGGTCGTCGACGAGTGCGACCTGGAGACCCACGGCTTCGGCCTGGTCGGCTGGAAGGGCAACCCCAGCGACGACCCGCGCTGGCGCGAGGCGTGCCTGGACCGGATGCGCCGGATGGTCGAGCGCGACAAGAACCACCCGTCCGTCGTCATGTGGTCGCTCGGCAACGAGGCCGGCCACGGCTCCAACCTGGAGGCCATGGCCGAGTGGGCGAAGGACCGCGACCCCGACCGGCTCATCCACTACGAGGGCGACGACAACTGCCGCTACACGGACGTCTACAGCCTGATGTACGTCGACCACGACGGGCTGGGCGTGATCGGCCGAGGCCATGAAGCCGTCACCCGCGACCCGGCCCTGGACGCCAGGCGCCGCGCGATGCCCTTCATCATCTGCGAGTACGCGCACGCCATGGGCAACGGCCCCGGCGGCCTGCGCGAGTACCAGGAACTTTTCGAGAGCCATCCCCGGCTGCACGGCGGCTTCGTCTGGGAGTGGATCGACCACGGCATCCGGCGACAGGCCCCGGACGGCCGCGAACACTTCGCGTACGGCGGCGACTTCGGCGAGCCGGTGCACGACGACAACTTCGTCTGCGACGGACTGGTCTTCGCCGACCGCACCCCCTCCCCCGGCCTCACGGAGTACAAGAAGGTCGTCGAGCCGGTCCGCATCACCGTCGACCCCACGGCGGGGACGGTACGGGTCCACAGCCACCTGCACACCCTCGACACCGCGCATCTGCGGTTCCGCTGGAGCGTCGAGGACGACGGGCAGCCCCGGGGGGACGCCGAGCTCGCGGTGCCTCCGGTCGCGGCCGGCGCCGCCGTGGAACTGCCCTGGCCCGAGGCCCTCGTCAAGCTCTGCGACGCGCCCCTGACGGCGGGCGAGGAGCGCTGGGTGACGATCACCGCAGAGCTGGCGCAGGACGAGCCCTGGGCGCCGGCCGGGCACGAGGTCGGCTGGACCCAGGCCTCGGTCACGGGCCCCGAGCCGGTGGCCCCGGCGGTGGGCCGGCCGTCGGCGCCGGTCATCGGTGACGGCACGTACTCCCTGGGCCCCGGGGTCTTCGACGCCGTCTCCGGAACGCTGGTCGCCCTGGGCGGCCTCGACGTCGACGGCCCCCGCCTCGAACTGTGGCGCGCGCCCACCGACAACGACCTGCGCACCTGGGGCGGCCCGGTCGCGGAGGCCTGGCGCAAGGCGGGCCTGGACCGCCTGGAACACCGGGTCCTCGAGGTCCGGCCCCATGACGGCGGCCTGGAGGTCACCACCCGGACCGCTCCGGCCGGCGCCGACTTCGCCATGCGCAGCACCTTCCGCTGGTCCGCCGACGCCGAGGACCCCGGGCAGCTACGGCTCTCCCTCACCTCGGAGCCCGCCGGGACCTGGCCCTGCCCGCTCGGGCGCATCGGCATCCGTCTGGCCCTGCCGCAGGGCATCGACACCGTCGACTGGTTCGGGCTCGGGCCGGGTGAGGCGTACTCCGACACCACCTCGGCCGTCCGGGTCGGCCGCTTCACCGCCACCGTCGACGAGCTGCAGACCCCCTACGTCCTCCCGCAGGAGAACGGCAACCGGCGCGCGGTCCGCCGGGCCCGCCTGACCGACAGCCGGGGCGGCGGGCTCGTCATCACCGCGCGCCCCTTCCTCGACCTGACCGTACGGCCCTGGACCAGCCATGACCTCGACCAGGCCCGCCACACCACCGACCTGCGCCCCCGCGACCGGGTGTACGTCAACCTCGACGCCGCCCACCAGGGCATCGGCAGCGGTGCCTGCGGACCCCCCACCCAGCCCCAGTACGAGCTGGTCGCCCGTCCCGTCACCCTGACGATCGGATTCCGCCCCTGCTGACGCCTCCCGGGCCGGCCGGGCTGAATCCTACGTACGTGGGGGCGGCGCTTCTCCCGGCCGGCCGGAGGCACGGATGCGCTGCCCGACCACACCGGTGTCGGTCTCCCACCAGGGGCGTACGCGATCCGCCTCGGCTGCCGGCGCCGACGGCGAGGGCGCTCGCGGGGCGGCCCGCACCTGCTCGGCGTCCAGCCGCCGGTCCAGCTCGGCCGTCTTCACCCGCTCCGCCCGCACCCACTCGGCGAAGACGGCGATCAGGAAGACCAGCCCCACCAGCTCGGCGATCGAGATCATCGCACCCCCGCCGATCATCTGGTCCATCTGCACGTCGGGGCCCCAGGTCCGCGCCTGGGCCCGGTACCAGCTTCCGGCGACGAGCGTGCCGCTGGTCATCACCACCACGCCGGGGATGGCGTCGAAGATGCCGTCGAGGAAGACCAGGGCCGCCCGCACGGGGTGACCGCACCAGGCGGGGAGCATCTCCTCCCGCGAGAGCATCGGCAGGACGAAAAGGCAGCCCGCCAGGAGCAGGTGCAGGTACATGACTTCGTGCAGCGCGCTGTGGCGCAGCGCCGCCCCGAAGTAGGGGGTGAAGTAGATGCCCAGCTCGGTCGCGATCACCACGGCGGAACTCACCAGCGGGAAGGTCAGCGCCCGGACGACGCGGCCGGTCATCGCCCCGCGCAGCCACCGCGCCGACGAGGGCCGCAGAGCGCGGTACGCCAGCGCCAGCGGATCCCCGAGCGCCAGGCCGATCGGGGCGATCAGATCGAGGAGGATGTTCTGAACCGCCGCCGGCCAGAACAGAACCCGGTCATAGACGGCCAGAGCGGACATCGTCGCGAAGACGATGGTGCCCAGCCCGAGGATCCCGAAGGCCGCCGTCCTGGCGACCGGCCACCTCTCACCGCGCCCACGCAGCCGCAGAACGGCCCATCCGTACGCTCCGCCGAGCACGACCACGAACGCGACCGCCGCGAAGTCCCACTCCCAGTAGCCCAGAAAGCGTCCACCGGTCAGCTCCGGCAGGAATCCGGTCACCCTGCCTCACACTCTCTTCCTCTGGGCTCGTAGGCCAATGACCCGACCGACCCTACAGACTCTCGGGAAACGAACGGCACCGGCACCGTAGACTGCCCGGATGACTGCGCTCGACGTGTTGCACCGCGTATTCGGCTACGACGCCTTCCGCGGCGAGCAGCAGGAGATCATCGAGCACGTCGTGGCCGGCGGCGACGCGCTCGTGCTGATGCCGACGGGCGGCGGCAAGTCGCTCTGCTACCAGATTCCGGCGCTGGTGCGGGACGGCGTCGGGGTGGTCGTGTCACCGCTGATCGCGCTCATGCAGGACCAGGTGGACGCGCTGCGGGCGCTCGGGGTGCGGGCCGGGTTCCTGAACTCGACGCAGGACCTCGACGAGCGGCGGCTGGTGGAGGCCGAGTTCCTGTCCGGTGAGCTCGATCTGCTCTACCTGGCGCCCGAGCGGCTGCGGGTCGAGGCGACGCTGCGGTTGCTGGACCGGGGCAAGGTGTCGCTCTTCGCGATCGACGAGGCACACTGCGTGGCCCAGTGGGGTCACGACTTCCGGCCGGACTACCTCGCCCTGTCCGAGCTGCACGAGCGCTGGCCCGAGGTCCCCCGGATCGCGCTGACGGCGACCGCGACGGAGGCCACCCACACCGAGATCGCGGCGCGGCTGAAGCTCCAGGACGCGCGGCACTTTGTGGCCAGCTTCGACCGGCCCAACATCCAGTACCGGATCGCGCCCAAGGACGAGCCCCGGCGGCAGCTCCTGCAACTGCTGCGTACGGAACACCCGGGCGACGCGGGCATCGTCTACTGCCTGTCACGGGCCTCGGTGGACAAGACCGCCGAGTTCCTGGTGAAGAGCGGCGTCGAGGCCGTGCCCTATCACGCAGGACTGGACGCGCGGACCCGGGCCGCGAACCAGGCGCGCTTCCTGCGCGAGGACGGGCTGATCGTCGTCGCGACCATCGCCTTCGGGATGGGCATCGACAAGCCGGACGTGCGGTTCGTGGCACACCTGGATCTGCCGAAGTCGATCGAGGGCTACTACCAGGAGACCGGGCGTGCCGGGCGCGACGGGCTGCCGTCCACGGCGTGGCTCGCGTACGGGCTCCAGGACGTGGTCCAGCAGCGCAAGATGATCGACACCTCGGAGGGCGACGACGCCCACCGGCGACGGCTCGCCGCCCATCTGGACTCCATGCTGGCGCTCTGCGAGACCGTGGAGTGCCGGCGGGTGCGGCTGCTCGCCTACTTCGGCCAGGAGTCGGGGCCCTGCGGCAACTGCGACACCTGCATCACGCCGCCCGAGTCCTGGGACGGCACGATCGCCGCGCAGAAGCTGCTGTCGACGGTGGTCCGGCTGAAGCGGGAGCGCGGGCAGAAGTTCGGGGCGGGGCAGATCGTCGACATCCTGCTGGGGAAGAAGACCGCGAAGGTCATCCAGTTCGATCACGACGCCCTGTCCGTCTTCGGGATCGGAACCGAGCTGAAGGAAGGCGAATGGCGAGGCGTGGTACGGCAGTTGCTCGCCCAGGGCCTGCTGGCCGTCGAGGGTGACTACGGCACGCTCGTCCTGACGGACGGCAGCGGTGAGGTCCTCGGCGGCAGCCATCCCGTGCAGCTGCGCCGCGAGCCGGAGCGCGCGGCGAAGGCGGCCAAGGCCGCCAAGTCCTCCGGCGGCTCGCGCCGTTCCGCCCCCGTCGACCTGCCGGAGGAGGCCCTTCCGGTCTTCGAGCTGCTGCGGTCCTGGCGTGCGGCCACGGCGAAGGAGCAGGGCGTGCCGGCTTATGTGATCTTCCACGACGCCACGCTGCGCGAGATCGCGACGGCGCCGCCCGCCACGCTCGATGATCTGGGCGCGGTGAGCGGCGTCGGTGAGAACAAACTGGCCAAGTACGGTCAGCAGATTCTGGACGCGCTTGCTGTGTAACCGGGTTGGGGGTAGGCCGTCCGCCTGAGGCGGGACGGGCTGGCCCAACCCGGCCACGGACCGTCTGCCGCCGACGCACCCCTGGCCACGCGCCGTCGTGGTGCGGGCCCGTCGCCGGGTGCGGGCCGGGTGTGCCAGCCCTCCCCCAGACTCCGTCTGGGAGGTGCCCCCATCTCGCTTCGCTCGCCTTGCGGAACGTTCTCCCACAACCCGGTTGATTAGGAAGCGAACTCGCGTTCCAGGGCTAGTTCCACGGCGCTAAGTGGTACGTCCGGGCAGGGCCGCTCGGGGTGGCCGGGGGGTGGGCCGGAGAGTGGCGGGAGCGGGGGGATGTGGACCCAGATGGAACCGGCGGCGATGACGGCGTTGTAGATGGTGCGGAGGATCCTCATGAGGTGACCAGGGCGGGGTGGGAGGCGGGTTCGTCGGTCCAGGTCCAGAGCCGGGTGAGGGCGGACTGGTCGAGGTCGTGGCCCTCGGTCCAGAGGCGGGCGGCGGCATTGAGGACGCAGCGGCGGTCGGCCTCGGGCGGGCCGGGGCGGGCGGGGAGCAGGGGGATGGCGGCGCTGGCGCCGAGGCGGACGGCGCGGTGGCGGCGGGCGAAGGCGGTGAGGGTCTGGCGGGGGCCGGCCTCGATGAGCAGCATGTCGTCGGTGGCCAGCAGCGATTCCAGAGCCTGCTTGAAGTAGACGGTGTCGGTGATCTGGCGGGCCCAGAAGCGCGGGCTGAGGGCGTCCGCGGCGCCGAGCAGCTCGCCGGTGTAGCCGGAGTACAGCGGCAGTGTGGGCTCGTTGAGGCGGATGCCGGCGGCGTAGGCGAGTTCCACGGCGGCGGAGGCGGGGGCCATCGCCGGTGAGTGGAAGGGGCTGGTGGCGGGCACCGGGACGACGGTCAGCTCGTCCGCGCGCAACCGGCTCTCGACGAAGGCCAGTTGCGCGGCCGGGCCGGCGAGCATGGTCTGCTGGTTGGCGTTGACGGCCGCGATGGCGACCTCGCCGAGGAGGTAGGGGCGCAGCCGCTCCTCGGAGGCGGCGACGGCGAGCATGCCGCCGGCCGGGATCTCGACGGCGTGCCGTACGCGCTCGCGGACCATCGTGACCGCGTCCGGGAGGGTGACCACCCCGGCGAGGGTCGCCGCGACGAGTTCGCCGGCGCTGTGGCCGAGCAGGGCGGCGGGGCGTACGCCCCAGCTCAGGATCATGCGGCCGAGTGCGAAGTCGACAGCGAACAGGAGGGGTTGGGCCCGGCGTACGTCGTCGATGTCGATCGCGGGACGTACGGTGGCGCGGCTGAGCCAGTCGGCGCGGATCGCGGGGCCGTCCTCGCCCATCAGGTCCAGTACGGCGTCGACGGCGGCGGTGAACACGGGCTCGCGCCGGTAGAGCCCGGCCGCCATGGCCGCGTGCTGGGAACCCTGTCCCGGGAAGAGCAGGGCCACCGGGCGGGGCCGGGTGAGGGTCGCCGCCTTGGCCGCCGCCACGGCCTGCGGGGCGTCGGCGGTGGAGGCGGCCACCGCGGCCCGGACGGGGCCCGGGGCCTGGCCGCAGGGGACGGAGGTGGGGAGCGCGAGGTACGCCTCGGCCGGCAGGCCTTCGAGGAGCGGGCGCAGCTCGCCCCGGACCCGCTGCTCGTCCCGCTCGTCCTGGCCGGACCAGAGCAACAGCCGCTCCGCGCCCCTGTCCAGCACCGCGGCCGTCGCCCGGGCGCCGTGGCGGAGCGGACGCAGCACGGGCTCGGCGCCGGGCTCGGTCTCGGGCTCCGGTACGCCGACGATGCTGTCACCCTCCGCGACCGCCTCGGCGGCGCGGCGTACCGCGTACACCGTGACGGCGCCCGGGGTGGGCTCGCCGAGGGCGGCGATGAGGACGAAGTCGGCCGTCTTGGCGGTGAGTTCGTGGTGGGCGAGGGCCAGGGCGCGGTTGGAGGAGTCGGTGGTGCGGACCGGGATGTCGCCCTGCGCGGGCGCCAGGCCCGGGGCGGGCTCCGGGGCCGCGATGAAGACGAGGGTGCGCGGGGGGAGTTGGGCGGGGGTGCGGCCGCGGAGGGCGGCGGCGACGAGGTCGTTGTCGGCGGCCGGTGAGGGTGCGGTGCCCCCGGCCGTGATCACCAGCCTTCTGGTCACGACGGTCTGGGCGGTGAGCGGCGGCATCCTGGGCTCCTTGGCCATGTGGGACGGGGGCTGGGTGGGTGGAGGCGGGCATGGGGCGGGGCGGGGAAGGGGGATCACCCCCACCCCGCCCCTTCCCGAACCAGGGGCTCCGCCCCTGGACCCCGGTCCTGGGTCGGCGCTACTGCGCGGCCGCGCGGCCCGCGTTGATCAGCTCGAGGAGGGCGCCGGGGGTTTCGGCGTCGACGACCGCGTCGTCGGGTATGACGACGCCGTACTCGCGCTGGATCTGGCCGATGACCTGGAGCAGGGCGAGGGAGTCGTAGCCGAGCTCGATGAACGGGGTGTCCACGACATCGCCGTCGAGGTCGACGCCCTCCTCCTCGCCGGCGCTCTCGCGGAGCATGCGGGTCAGGTCGGCCAGGGTCACCGTGGTGGTGCTGGTGGTCATGAGGTATGTCCTCTCAACTCGTTCCAGGTTCCGGTCAGTTGGCGCGACGTACGACGAGCGCCGCGTTGAAGCCCCCGTGGCCGCGGGCGAGGACCAGCGCGGTGCGCAGATCCGCCTCCCTGGGGGCCCCGGTGACCAGATCGAGGGCGTACTCGGGGGCGGGCCCCGGCACATTGGTGGTGGGCGGGATGACGCGGTCGCGCAGAGCGAGCAGCGCGGTGGCCACGTCGAGGGCGGCGCCCCCGGCGAGGAGACGGCCGGTCATGGTCTTGGGGGCCGTCACCGGCACCCCCCGCGGGCCGAAGATGCCGGTCAGCGCCTCGGCCTCCTGGCGGTCGAGCTCTGGCACGCCGGAAGCGTCGGCGAAGACCACGTCCACGTCGCCGGGGGTGATCCCCGCCTCCGCGAGCGCGTTCTCCGCCGCCCGGCGCAGTCCCGGCGGACGGCCGGAGCCGGGCCGGGGGTCCATGGTGGCGCCGTAGCCGGCGACCTCTCCGTAGATGTGCTCGGCGCCGCGCTCCCGGGCGTGGGACGCCTCCTCGACGATGAGGATGGCGCCGCCCTCGCCCGTGACGTAGCCCCGCGCATCCGATCCGAAGGGCAGGAAGGCGCGGGCCGGGTCGGACTCCGTACTCATCAGCCCGGTGGAGAGCTGCGGTACCCAGCCCCAGGGGCACAGGGCCGCGTCGACGCCGCCGGAGACGACCAGCGGGACGCCCTTGCGGATGTGGCGGCGGGCCTGGCCGATGGTGTCGATGCCGCCGGCCTGCTCGGTGAGCAGCACGCCGCTCGGCCCGCGCATCTTGTGCCGGATGGAGATCTGGCCGGTGTTGACCGCGTAGAACCAGGCGAAGGACTGGTACGCGCTGACGTACTCCTTGCCCTGGCTCCACAGGTTCTGCAGCTCGCGCTGGCCGAACTCGACGGCCCCGCCGGAGGCGGAGGTGACGACACCGAATCCGTACTCCGCGACCTGCTCCGGGTTGACCCCGGAGTCGGTGATCGCCCAGTCGGCGGCGACGAGGGCGAGCCGGGTCATGTGGTCGGTCTGCGGCATGAGCCGGCTGGGGATGTGGTCCTCGGCGGTGAAGCCGGGGACCTCGCCGGCGACGGTCGACGGGTACTGGTCGACGTCGAAGCGGGTGACCTTGCCCAGGCCGCTCTCGCCGGCCAGGGTGGCGGCCCAGTAGTCCTCCATGCCCAGGCCGTTGGGCGCGGCGATGCCGAGACCACTGATGACGGTCGCGCTCACGCGATGCTCCTTTCGGGTCGGGCCAGCACCATGGCGCTCTGGAAACCGCCGAAGCCGCTGCCGACGCTGAGCACGGCATCGGGCTTCTTCTCGCGGGCGACGAGCGGGATGTAGTCGAGGTCCAGCTCGGGGTCGGGCTCGTGCAGGTTGGCCGTGGGCGGCAGCACACCGTGCTCCATGGCCAGGGCGCAGGCGGCGATCTCCAGGGAGCCGATGGCGCCGAGCGAGTGGCCGATCATCGACTTGATGGAGCTGATCGGGGTCTCGTACGCGTGCTGCCCGAGGCTGCGCTTGAAGGCGCCGGTCTCGTGGCGGTCGTTC
Organism: Streptomyces sp. NPDC059373; assembly: GCF_042751495.1. NCBI lineage: Bacteria > Bacillati > Actinomycetota > Actinomycetes > Kitasatosporales > Streptomycetaceae > Streptomyces > Streptomyces sp. NPDC059373. The sequence goes on from NZ_JBHYXC010000009.1 coordinate 47,406, forward strand.
ATCTTGGTGCCGGAGCCATGGGCGTTGATGTAGCCGATGGCGGTCGGGTCGAGCCGGGCCTCGTCGAGGGCGAAGTCGATGGCCTCGGCCATCTCCCGCCCGTCCGGCTTGAGTCCGGTCATGTGGAAGGCGTTGCAGCGGGAGGCGAAGCCGGCGATCTCGGCGTAGATGTGGGCGCCGCGCTGCCGGGCGCTCTCCAGCTCTTCGAGGATCAGGATGGCCGCGCCCTCGCCGAGGACCAGGCCACTGCGGTCCCGGGCGAACGGCCGGCAGGCGCTCTCCGGGATGTCGTTGCGCGGGGTGGTGGCGTGGATGGCGTCGAAGCAGGCCGAGGTGATCGGTGAGATCGGTGCCTCGGTCGCGCCGGCGATCATGATGTCGGCGGTGCCCTCGCGGATCAGGTCGACCGCGTGGCCGAGCGAGTCCAGGCCCGAGGTGCAGCCCGTGGACACGACGGCCGCCGGTCCCTCCGCCCCCGCGGTCCAGGCCACCTCGGCGGCCATGGAGCTGGGGACGAAGTGCCGGTACAGCTCCGGCACCGCGTACTCGTGGTCGACGTTCCACTTCCGGCCACCGTCGCTGACCACCACGTACTCGCGTTCCAGGCTGGTGGTGCAGCCCACCGCGCTGCCCAGCGCGGTGCCGATCCTGGTGGGGTCGAGCCGCGCGGTGTCCAGTCCGCTGTCGTTGAGCGCCTCGCGGGCGCTGACGACGGCGAACTGCGCGGCCCGGTCGAGCCGGCGGATCTCCTGCGGGCTCAGGCCCGCGGCCTTCGGGTCGAAGTCGGCTTCGGCGGCGACCCGGGACCGGAAGGGCGAGGCGTCGTAGAAACTGATGGTGCGGGTGGCGGACCGGCCGGCGGTGAGCAGCTCCCAGTACTCCTTGACGCCGATCCCGCCGGGGGCCACAACGCCCAGTCCTGTGATGGCGACTCGTCGCATCGCCGATACCTCCTGAAGTCGGGTTCTTGGCGGCCGGGGCGGTCCGGGATCGGCCTTAACCGCCCCAGCGCCGGACCGGACGGCTGCCCGCTCGTGACGGACGGCCGCTCCCGTTCACGTCATGGTTGGCCGGGGCCCTCGACAGCCGCTCGCGCGAACATGGACCAGTGCGGCTACAGCGGTACGTTGCCGTGCTTGCGGGCCGGCACCTCGGCGTGCTTGGCCCGCAGCATCGCCAGCGACCGGATCAGCACCTGCCGGGTCTCACCTGGGTCGATGACGTCGTCCACCAGGCCGCGTTCGGCCGCGTAATAGGGGTGCATCAGCTCTTCCCGGTACTGCTTGACGAGCCGGGCGCGGGTGGCCTCCGGGTCGTCGGAGGCGGCTATCTCGCGGCGGAACACCACGTTCGCCGCCCCCTCGGCACCCATCACCGCGATCTCGTTCGTCGGCCACGCGAACGACAGATCAGCGCCGATCGAGCGGGAGTCCATGACGATGTAAGCGCCGCCGTAGGCCTTGCGCAGCACCAGCGAGACCCGGGGCACGGTCGCGTTGCAGTACGCGTACAGCAGCTTGGCGCCGTGCCGGATGATGCCGCCGTGCTCCTGGTCGACGCCGGGCAGGAAGCCGGGCACGTCGATCAGGCTCACCAACGGGATGTTGAAGGCGTCGCAGATGGAGACGAACCGCGCGGCCTTCTCACTCGCGTGGATGTCCAGCACCCCCGCCAGCACCGCCGGCTGATTGGCGACGATCCCCGTCACATGGCCGTCGAGGCGCGCCAGCGCGCACACCACATTCCCCGCCCAGGCCTCGTGCACCTCGAAGAACTCACCGTCGTCGGCGATCTCCTCGATCACCTTGCGGATGTCGTACGCCTGCCCCGGATCGGCCGGGACCAGATCGGCGAGCGCGTCCGTACGCCGGTCGGCGGGGTCCTCCGCGGGGGCGGCCGGCGGCAGTTCGCGGTTGTTGGACGGCAGCAGCGAGAGCAGGAAACGTACGTCCTCCAGGCACTCCGCCTCGTCGTCATAGGCGAACCCGGCTACGCCCGTCGTACCCGCGTGCACGTCGGCGCCGCCCAGGCCGTTGATGCTGATCTTCTCGCCGGTCACGGCCTGGACGACGTCCGGACCCGTGATGAACATCTGCGAGGTCTCACGCACCATGAACACGAAATCCGTCAGCGCCGGGCTGTACGCCGCACCGCCTGCGCACGGGCCCAGCATCACGCTGATCTGCGGAATGACCCCCGACGCCGCGGTATTGCGGCGGAAGATCCCGCCGTACCCCGCCAACGCGGTGACGCCCTCCTGAATACGGGCGCCCGCGCCGTCGTTGAGCGAGACCAACGGCGCCCCGGCCGCCGCCGCCAGGTCCATCACCTTGTGGACCTTCGCCGCGTGCGCCTCCCCCAGCGCCCCCGCGAACACCCGGAAGTCATGGGCGTAAGCGAAGACCGTCCGGCCATGCACCGTGCCCCAGCCGGTCGTCACCCCGTCGCCGTGCGGCTTGCGCTCCTCCAGCCCGAACCCCGTGGCCCGGTGCCGGCGCAACGGCTCGATCTCCGTGAAGCTTCCGGGGTCGAACAGGATGTCCAGCCGCTCCCGCACCGTCAGTTTGCCCTTGGCATGCTGCCGCCGCGTGGCCTCCGGATCGGGGCCCCGCCCGATCTCCTCTTTGAGCCGGTTCAGCTCTTCGGTGGCCCGCCGCACGTCCGGCGCGGGTGTCAGGGTGCTGATGTCATCGATTGCCGTCATCCGCCGAACGTAGGAACGATCCCTAGAACGGGACTTGACGGCCGACGGTGACCACCCGGCGAGTGAGCCGAAGCGGAGCGGTCGCTGTCGAAAAGGAGAACGCGCGCAGTCCGCGAGGAACGAGCGGGCGAGCACGATCGACTTCCCCCAGACTCCGTCTGGGAGGTGCCCCCACAGTGACTGAGCGCAGCGGAGGCGAACCGAGCCGCTCAAAAAAGAGGAATGCGGTCAGCTCACGGCCGGCCTGGGCACGGTGTCGTTGCGCCACCGGCCCTGCGCGCCGAACCCCGGCACGTCAGGCCGCTCGGCTCGAGCCTCCCCGCCCAAGCCGCCCCCGTCCAACCCCTGACCCCTGGCCCCTGACCCCAACCCCTCAAGCCGACCCTCAAGAAGCCCGCGCCGCAGGCTGGTCCAGCCCCGCATCCCCCGAAAGCACCGCGTGGTGCAACCGCTGAAGCTTGTTGGACGGCTCCAGCCCCAGCTCCCGTACCAGCGTCGTCCGCAGCCGCTGGTACGCCTCGAGCGCCCGCCAGGACGAGCCCGACCGGTGCAGGGCGACCATCAGCTGGGCGCAGAAGTTCTCATGCATCGGATTGCGCGCGGCCAGCACACTCAGCTCGGGAACGAGCTCGGTGTGCCGCCCGAGCCGCAGGTCGGCCGCGATGCGGCGTTCCAGGGCGGCCATGCGGTCCTCCTCCAGGCGCAGTACCTCCAGCTCCAGCATCGAGCCGACCCGTACGTCGACCAGGGCCGGCCCGCGCCACATGCCGAGGGCCCGGCCGAGCAGGTCGGAGGCGGCGTGGTCGTCGCCGGCGTCGAAGGCGGCCCGCCCGGAGGCGGTGAGCTGCTCGAACTCCTGGACGTCGACCTGCCCGGGCTGGACCTGGAGCAGGTAGCCGCCGTGCCGGGTGACCAGGACGTCCTTGGCGTGCCGCTCGGGGTCGCCCTCGAGGGCGGCGCCGAGCTTGCGGCGCAGTTGGAGGATGTACGTCTGCAGGGTGGTGGCGGCACTGCGGGGCACGTTCTCGCCCCAGATCTCCTCCATGAGGGAGGGTACGGTGACGACCCGATCGGCCTGCAGAGCGAGCAGGGCGAGGATCTGCCGCGGTTTGGCGGCACTCGGCACTACCGAGTGTCCGCGCTCGTGGGCGGTGAGCGGACCGAGAACCTTGATCTCCATGGTGTGCTCTCCCCTTCCGTTCGCTCCGTTCGACGGCTTCTGGCCAACGATTCAAAACAGAACGTTCTGGAAGCGTGCCAGCGGGGCGCTGGACGGCCCAGTGAGAGGGTCACGAGTCCAATCATGAAAATGTCATGCCGCCCTGATGACCCCGGCACTGTCCCTGGCCCGAACGCTGCCCGCAGAATCCTCGCCAATGGAGTCGAAAATGGATTCGTCCGACTGAGGAGGGGGCTCTCCGATGGACCGTACAGTGGACCACCGTTTCGCCGAAGTGACTGCCGGGATCGAGCTGGAGCCGGACCTGGCCGCGATGCAGGAGGCCGATCTGACCGCCCTGCTCGCCGAGTTCGGGCTGCCGGCCGCGGAACCGGTGTTCACCGGCTGCCCGCTGGTGATCATCGAGGACCTCGACCGGGTGGACCCGGAAGCCATGTGCCTGCCCACCCAAGCGTGCGCGCCGACGATCCCGAGGGCGGAGACGGCTCTGCCGGTTCCGGGCCTGGCACCTGCCGGGCCACGGTCGCTGGTGGGCGCGTGACCGGCGGAAACTCAGCCGAAGGGGCGGCCGCAGGCCGCCCCTTCGTGGGATTCAAACGTCACTGGCGGGCCGAGGTCGTTCCCGGCGAGGCCGCCTATCTGCTGTCCGAGCGGGGGGTCAAGGCCCTGTACGGGCGGCACATCCGGGCGCTGGTCCCGCTGCTCGACGGGACCCGTACGCTGCCGGAGCTGCTCCGGGAAGCACAGTCGGCGATGTCGGCGGCCGAGGCAGGCCGCCTCGTACGGGATCTCGCCAGGGCCGACCTGATCGGCTACCGCCGTCCCGGGACCGGCGACGCGACGGAGACGGAGGAGTCCGCGCGGGCTTACTGGGATCTGTCCGGGCTGGACGGCGCGACGGCCGCGGAGGCCTTGTCCCGAACCCCGGTCGAGGTGGTGGCGGTCGGCCGCACCCACATCGAGGACGCCCGAACGGCCTGTGCGGCCTCGGGTATCGCGGTGACGGAACCGGGTGCGGAGGCGGCGTTCTCGCTGGTGCTCTGCGACGACTACCTGGCGCCGGAGTTGCGGGCGGTGGACGCCCGGCACCGGGAGTCGGGACGTCCCTGGCTGCTGGCCAAGCCCTCCGGCGCCGAGCCGTGGGTGGGGCCGGTGTTCCGCCCGGGGGAAGGGCCCTGCTGGTCCTGTCTGGCACACCGGCTGCGGGCGCACCGCCGGGCCGAGGAGCTGGTGGTGCGCGCCCTGGGCGCAGACGGCCCGGTGGTGTGCCCGGCCAGTTCGCTCGCCGCCGGGCGGGCACTGGGACTGCACGCGGCGGTGCTGGAGGCCGCGAAGTGGCTGGCCGGTTCACGGCACGAGAACCAGGACGCGGTGTCCACCCTGGACACCCTCACTCTGCGCACCCGGCATCATCGCCTCACCCGCCGGCCGCAGTGTCCCGACTGCGGGGACCCGGGCCTGACGGCGGAGCGTACGGCTCTGCCGGTCGTCCCGGGGTCCCGTCCCAAGGCCACCCATGGCGGGAACAACCACCGGGCGCTCAGCCCGGAACAGGTGCGGCTGCGCTACGGGCACCTGGTGAGCCCGGTCACCGGGATCATCTCCGGGATCCGCCGCGACACCCGGCTCCCCGAATCCCTGAACGCCTGGGTGTCGGGCCACAATCTGGCCCTGCGCACCCACACCACTGCGGGGGTGCGCAGTACGTTGCGCCAGCTGAGCGGGGGCAAGGGAACCACCGCGCTCGAAGCCGAGACGGGGGCCCTGTGCGAGGCGGTGGAACGGTACTCGGGGACCCGGCAGGGCGATGAGCTCACGGTGCGCGACACCCTCCACGGGCTCGGGGAGCGGGCCGTGCATCCGAACGACTGCCAGCTGTACGCCGCTGAGCAGTTCAGGGACCGCGAGCGCTGGAACGCCGCCAACTCCGCCTTCAACCAGGTGTGCGCGCCCTTCGATCCCGGGCGGCCGGTGGAGTGGACCCCGGTCTGGTCACTCACCACACGTACCCAGCGCATGCTGCCGACCTCGATGCTGTACTTCGGTGAGTACGGCGACTCCGGCCCCTGGGCCGACTCCAACGGCAACGCGGCGGGCAGCAGTCTCGAGGACGCGATCGTCCAGGGCTTCCTGGAACTGGTGGAACGCGACGCCGTGGCTCTGTGGTGGTACAACCGCACCCGCCACCCGGCCGTCGACCTGGACGCCTTCGACGAACCCTGGCTCGCCGAGATGCGGGAGACGTACGCCCGGCTGCACCGCGAGATGTGGGTGCTGGACCTCACGGCGGACTTCGGCATCCCGGTCATGGCCGCCGTGTCCCGGCGTACGGACAAAACGGAAGAGGACATCGCCTTCGGCTTCGGCGCTCACTTCGATCCCGCCCTGGCCCTGCGCCGGGCGGCGACGGAGATGACCCAGTTGCTCCCCATAGCGGCAGCAACCGATCAGGACTCGGGGGCCCATCCGGTTTCGGACACCGAACTGACCTCGTGGTGGACGGGAGCAACCATGCGGAATCAGCCATATCTGGTACCGGATCCGGGTCAGTCGGCCCGCCGTCCGGGGGAGTTCGGCTACGTTCCGCGCGCCGATCTGCTCCAGGACATCGAGGCCGCCGACGCTCTTGTCCGGTCACATGGCATGGAACTGCTCGTTCTCGACCATACCCGGCCCGACGTGGGGCTTCCGGTGGTGAAGGTGATCGTGCCGGGGATGCGGCACTTCTGGGCACGGTTCGCTCCGGGGCGGCTCTTCGACGTACCGGTGCGGCTGGGGCGCGCGGACCGGCGCACTCCGGTTGCCGAACTTAACCCGATTCCACTGTTCGTCTGAAACAAGTCGACACCGGTGTTGGCTGGTTCGGGTGGAAACCGATGGCCGTACTATGCGACTCAACCGACGGCGGCAGGTGAGGAGCCAGGGATGATCTCCCCCGCGATCCGCAAGGCACGCGAGGACGTCCCGCCTCCTCGGCTCGCACAGACAATTACTGTCGCCGCCCTGGTGTGGTGTGCGGTCGTCGCCGTCCTGAACGTCGTATGGACCGAGCCTGGCCGGAACCAGCTCATCCTCTGCGCGGTCTGCATCGGCGTGATCTTCGGTGTCCAGGTGGTTCACACCCTTCCGACGGCCCGTCGGTGGCCTCCCCGGACCAGGGCCATCACCCTCACCGTGCAGGTTCTTCTCACCTACCTGCCGTCCATCGCCTACGGCATCAACTGGTCGCCGATGGCCGGCCCCCTGGCGGGAACCATTCTGCTTCTGGTGGCAGGGTGGGCCGGCTGGGCGCTCTACGGACTCGCCGCCGCCACGGTGACCGTGACGGCCGTACTGACCGGCCAGACCGCCTTCTTCACGGTGTACTTCACCGGTTCGACGCTGCTGTGGGGCCTGGTCATCTACAGCCTGACCCGGCTGGCGGACCTGGTCGACGAGGTCCACGTCGCGCGCGGCGAACTGGCCCGGATGGCCGTGACCCAGGAGCGGATGCGCTTCGCCCGGGACCTGCACGACCTGCTGGGCTACAGCCTCTCCGCGATCACACTCAAGAGCGAACTGCTGTACCGCCTCATCGGCGACCGGTCCGATCAGGCCCGCGACGAGGTCTCCTCGATCCTCGACGTCTCCCGCCAGGCACTGTCCGACGTACGCCTGGTGGCGAGCGGCTACCGGGACATGTCACTGGCGGCCGAGGCGGATTCGGCGGCCTCGATCCTGGCGGCCGCCGGCGTGCAGGCCGAGGTCGACGTGGAGTGCGGCCGGCTGCATCCGCTTGTGGACACTGTGCTCGCTACGGCGCTGCGGGAGGGGATCACGAATATCCTGAGGCACAGCAAGGTGCAACAATGTTCGATTACCGCCGCCGCGGAAGGAGAAACGGTGCGCCTCACCCTCGTCAACGACGGGGTCGGTGAGGGCGCCGCGATCCTGTCCCCCCACAGCGGCAGCGGTATCGGCAATCTGCAGCTCCGGCTGACCGCGGTGGGCGGCCGGGTGGACGCGGGCGTGCGCGACGACGGCCGTTTCCATCTGGTGGCCGAGGCACCGCTGCGTCCGGAGCCACAGACGGCCGAGCCGTCATCGGAGGACACGGCCGCGAGACCCGCGGCCTGATCCACGCGAGTTGGGCCGGGGGACCAATTGATGCGAACGAGGATCCTGCTTGCCGAGGATGTCCACATGATCCGCGGGGCGCTGATCGCCCTGCTGGAGCTGGAGGCCGATCTCCAGGTGGTCGCCTCGGTGGACCGGGGGGACTGCATCGTGAAGGCGGCGCTGGAGTCCCGCCCCGATGTCGCGGTCATCGACATCGATCTGCCGGGCATCGACGGGCTGACGGCGGCGGCCGAGCTGCGGGAGCAACTGCCGAGCTGCCGCACCCTCATCCTGACCAGTCTCGGCCGCCCCGGCACACTGCGCCGGGCGCTGGCCGCCCATGTGTCGGGGTATCTGCTGAAGGACGCGCCGCCCGACCGGCTCGCCCAGTCGGTACGGGCGATCGCGGCCGGCCAGCGCGTCATCGATCCCCAACTCGCGCTGGCCGCCTGGGACTGCGCGGAGAATCCGATGTCCCAGCGGGAGATCGAGGTGCTGCGGCTCGCCGCCCAGGGGGCGGACGCGTCGGAGATAGCGGCCTGCCTGTACCTGTCCAAGGGGACGGTACGGAACTACCTCACCGCCATCGTCACCAAGCTCAACGCGCGTAACCGGATCGACGCCATCCGAATCGCCGAGGAAGCCGGCTGGATCCCGTGATCAGGGGCCGGACCGGTTGCGGGGGACGGCTCACGGGTCGTACGAGGCGCCGAGCAGCGCGTCCAGCAGTCCCTCGTCGAGCGCGGTGTGCACCGACAGGTCCGCCAGCTCGCCGAATCCGGCGTCGTAGACCCCGGCGCTCACCACGAACCGCCCGGCGAGCGGGAAGGTGCCGAACACCCACTCCCCCGACCCGCCGGCCGGGGTGCCGTCGGGGCGTACCAGACGTGCGCCCCCGTCGCTGTCGCCCGGGTCGCCCAGCGCGAAGCCGAACTCGGTGAAGCGGAAGCGCAGGCCCTGGCCGACGGCCTTGCTGTAGGCCTCCTTCAGGGTCCACAGCCGGACCAGCAGGCTGTTGCGCTGCTCCGGTTCGGCCGCGTCCAGGGCGGCCTTCTCGAAGGCGGTGCAGGCCTGTGACTCCGAGCCGGTGCCGGCCATCCGCCGGTCGGCCAGCTCCACGTCCACGCCGATCCGGCCCCTGCGGGTGATCCCGACCACCAGTAGGTCCTCGGTGTGGCTGAGGCTGACGTCGATCTGGTCGCAGCCGCGCACATACGGGCGGCCGCCCGGCTGGTAGGCCAGGTCGACCAGCTCCGGGGCGGTGTCGATGGCAGCCGCCGCCACATGCCGCAGCAGCAGCCGTGAGGCGGCGAAGCGCTCCCGCATCCGGGGCTGGGACATGCCCTCGTACCGGGTGAAGTCCCGGCCGAGCAGGCGGCGAAGCCCGCTTTCGCCGCCCTTGTAGCGCAGCCAGCCGGGAAGCAGCCCGTAGACCACGACCGTGCCGCTGTCCGCCAGCTCACGGCTCACCTCGCGCCAGGGGCCCCGGGGTCCTGAGGCCTCCAGCGGAGGCCGGATCACCGGCATGTCCTCGACAGCGCCTCCGAGAGCGGCCAGGCGTCGAGTGACGAGAGCACCCCCGCCAGGTCGACCGCGTTGGTCTGCGGATTCCGGCACACGGCGACGCACACCGGTCCGTGGGTGCCGCCCATGCGGCGCAGGAAGGGGGTGAGGACCAGCTTCGGGCCGATCTCCACGATGTGGGTGAGGTCCTGCTGGGCGATCATCAGCCGGGCGGCGTCGGCGAACCGCACCGGGGCGGTGATGTGCTCGGTCCAGTAGGGGGCGTACAGCGGCTCGCCCGTCATCCGGCCGCGCACGGTGGAGTAGTACGGCAGCCGGGACGGTGCGCCCGGCAGCCGGCGGGCGACCGTCTCGAACTTGGCGCACACCGGCTTCATCAGCGGCGAGTGGAAGGCGTGCGAGACGTTGAGCGGCACCGCGGCGATCCCGCGCTTGTCCAGCCGGCGGCGGATCCGGTCCAGGCCGTCGAGGGCGCCGGAGAGCACCACGGCCTTCTCGGCGTTGACGGCCGCGACGGCCACCTCGGGCTCGGCGGCGGCCAGTTCCTCGGCCTCCTCGGCGGAGGCGCAGGTGGCCATCATGCCGCCGCCGTCCGGCAGGTACTGCAGGAAGGCGCCGCGCACCGCCACCAGCTTCGCCGCGTCGGCCAGCGACAGCGCCCCCCCGATCACGGCCGCCGCGAACTCCCCGATGCCGTGGCCCAGGACGGCCGCCGGCTGCACGCCGGCCTGCTCCAGGGTCCGGGCGAGGGCGTACTCGACGGCGAACAGGGCGGGGTGGGTGAAGGCGGTCTGGTCGACCCGGGGGTCGCAGCTGAGGATGAGGTCGACCACCGAGCGGTCGGTGTAGGGGCGGAGCGCCTCGGCGGCCTCGTCGAGGAACGCCCGGTAGCCGCCGGAGTGCAGATACAGGCCCGAGGTCATGCCGGGGTGCTGGGAGCCCTGGCCGGTGAAGACCAGCGCCACCCGGACCGGGCTGTCGCCGTCGGGGCGCGGGTCGCGCATGGCGAGGTAGCGGGCCAGTTCGCGGACGCTGGGGTACTCCCAGATGTCGCTGGGCTCGATCAGCGGGCCGTACTCCTCCTCGATGTCGCCGTAAAGGCTCAGCGCGGCCACCGAGTCCAGGCCGTGGTCGGACAGCGGCTGGTCCCGTGGCACCGTGCGCCCGAGGTAGCGGTCGAGCCGCTCCTCCAGCCATTCCGCGTACGCCTCCTCGCGCGGGTCATGCGGCTCCTGCTGCCCGTGCTGCTGTGCTGTCATGGTGCGCTCCTTCCTCTGTCTCCGGGGGTGGGGCCCCGGTTCAGGCCAGCGGGCTGCCGTACAGGTCGTACGAGCGCCGGCCGTGCAGCCGGGCCAGTACCTCGGCCAGGACGCGCTGCTCGCAACCGGTGGGGCGGTCGGGCAGCGGGAGGCCGAGCCGGCGGCACAGCCGGTACAGGACGGCGGTGGGCCAGGCGTCGTCGGCGAGGAACCGGTCCTGGTCCGTGGCGGCCTCGCGCTGCTCGCGCCAGACCCCCAGGCATGCGGCGGCGGCCAGCACCAGGGCGTAACGGTCCGCCAGGCCGAAGCTGTAGGGGCTGACCAGCGCCTTGCGGTCAGCCGGGTCGATCTCCGCGAACGCCTTGCGCAGCTCGCCGAGTTCGGTGCTGAGCAGCCGGGTCAGCTCGCCCAGCGCGGTGCCCTCGGCGTGTGCGGCGCCGGTCAGGGTGGCGCTGAGCGGGTCGCTGTCGGCGAGCAGCGCGGGGCTGTCCAGGTCCAGCGGCGGCAGTCCGTCGTAGGGGCGGAACAGCGTGGCCGGCGGCTCGTCGTCGGCGAACCACGACTGCCGTGCGAACAGGGGCAGTTGGGGCAGGATGCTGACCTGGCGGCCTGCGCTGCCGGCGTGCCCGAGCGAGGTCACCGGAAGGTCCCGGACCTGTTTGGCGAACATCCCGTAGGCCCCGGCCCCGCCGAACTGGGCCTCGCCGAGCACCGCCGACAGCTCGTCCATCGCCTCGGCGGTGATCTTCGGTACGACATAGGCGGCCACGGCCGCGTACACGCTGACCTGCCGGGGCAGCAGATGCAGCGCCCGGGTCGCCACCAGCGCCAGGCAGTCGCTGAGCAGCAGGTCGAGGAAGGCGCCGGTGAGGACGTTCTTCACGTGCGCGACGTCGAGCGAGGACCGGCCGTCGTCCCGGGGGCGTACGGCGAAGCGCACCACGGTGCGCAGCGCGGTGTCGGCGCCGGCCAGCACGATCGACGGGATCAGGCCCCGGATCAGCAGGGACGAGCGCAGCGACAGCCGGTAGCCGTCGCCCTGTTCGCCGACCAGCGCGTCGGACGGCACCGGGCAGTCCTGCGCCTCCAGGCCGCCGAACTCGCCGCCACGCATGCCGGTGGTGCTGTGCCGGGCGAGGTTGCGCAGGGCGTCCTCGGGCAGTTCGCGGCGGTCGAGCAGCAGCACGGAGTGGCTGCGGCCGGCCACGGCGTCGCCGGTGCGGGCGAAGACGACCAGGCCGTCGGCCCGGTGGGCGTTGGCGATGGCCGTCTTGCGGCCGTTGAGGAGGTAGCCGCCGCCGGGCTGCGGCGCCGCCTGGAACTCGTCCCGTACGAAGTCGTTGCCGTGCGCCACTTCGTGCCGGGCCACCGCGATCCGCCGGCCCTCCAGCAGATGTGCGGCCGTCAGCCGCAGCTGCGCCGGGTCGCCGCCGGACCACACCGGGGCCGCGGCGAAGAAGCAGTTCAGGCCGTAGCCGAAGCCCAGCGAGGCGTCCCGCCGGAACACCGGGCGCAGCACCCGGCCCAGTACGTCCATCCGGTTGAGCCGGCCGCCCAGCGCCTCCGGGACGAACTCGGTGTTCGTGGCGTGCGCGTCCAGCACGGCCTCGCCCTCGGCGAGCACCTCGCCCCGGGTGTCCGCGGCGAGCAGCCGGGCGGCGCCCAGCGGGTTGTCGGGGTCGTCGAGCGGACCGAAGTCCCGCTCCAGGGCGTTGATACGGGCCTCCGGCGTCACTTCCGGCCTCCGGTGGTGAGGAGGGCGCCGACGTCCGGGTCGGTGTCCTGGTGGAGCGGGTCGATCTCGCCGCGCAGGAAGAGGCCGCGCATGGCGGCGCGTTCGACCTTGCCGCTGGTGGTGCGCCGGACGGTGCCGGGGCGGACGAGGAGGACGGCGGCGGCGCGGATGTCGAACTCCTCGGCGAGGCACTGCTGGACGGCGGCGGTCAGGGCGGGCATGTCGATGTCGTAGCGGCTGCGGGAGCGCAGTTCCTGGACGACGACCACCCGCTCGGGCTCGCCGGGGACGGCGAAGGCGGAGCCGGATCCGAAGAGGGCGCTGACGCGCTGCACGGTGTGCTCCAGGTCGTCGGGGTAGAGGTTGCGGCCGGCGACGACGATGACGTCCTTGAGCCGGCCGGTGACGTAGAGCCGCCCCTCGTCGAGGGTGCCGAGGTCGCCGGTGCGCAGGAAGCCGTCGTGGCCGAAGGCGGCGACGGACTCGCGGGGCCGCCCGAAGTAGCCGGGGGCGACGCCCGGACCCCGGTACCAGATCTCGCCGACGCGGCCGTCGGGCAGCACCGCGCCGCCGTCCGGGTCGACGATGCGCAGCTCGCCCCCGTCGACCGCGGGGCCGCAGTCGACGACCGTACGGACCGGGCCGCCGGGGCGCGGCGGGCGCAGCCGGTGGCGTTCCAGCGCGGCGGGGTCCACGGCCCGGTCGGCGCGCCGGGGGCCGCCACCGGCCACCAGCAGCGTCGACTCGGCCAGCCCGTAGCAGGGGGTCAGGGCTTCCGGCCGCAGCCCTGCCGGGGCGAAGCGCTCGGCGAAGGCCGCCATGGTCGAGGCGCGCACCGGCTCACCGCCGCTGACGGCGACCTCCCAGCACGACAGGTCCAGGTCCGCGGCCTGCTCCTCGCTGATCCGGCGCAGGCACAGGTCGTACGCGAAGTCCGGGGCGCCGCTGACCGCGATCCGGTGCCGCGATATCGCCCGCAGCCAGCTGATCGGCCGCTTGACGAAGGCGGTGGGGGTGAGCAGCACCGACGTGCCGCCCAGCCACAGCGGGTGCAGCAACTGGCCGACCAGGCCCATGTCGTGGTGGAAGGGCAGCCAGCCGCCCAGCCGGGAGCGGGGGCGGGTGCCCAGGGCGCGGGAGATGGCCTGCTGGTTGTCAAGGAGGTTGCCGTGGGTGACCACCACGCCGCGCGGCTCCCGGGTGGAGCCGGAGGTGTACTGCAGGAAGGCGGTGGTCCGGCCGTCCAGGTCGGGGGCCCGCCAGTGGTCCTCGGTGTACGCGAGCGCGTCGACGGCCACGCAGCCGACATGGCCGTACCCGGTACGTGCCATGAGCCGGGACACCTCGGGTGCCTCGGCGGCGGAGGTCAGGGCGAGCGAGACGGCGGCGTCCTTGACGATGGAGGCGACCCGCTCGTCGTGGTGGACCCGTCCGCCGGGCGGCGGCGCGGGCACCGCGATGGCGCCGGCGTACAGGCAGGCCAGGAAGCTGACCGCGAACAGTCGGCGCGAGTTCTGCAGCACCAGGACGCGTTCGCCGGCCGCTCCCTTGTCCTGCAGCCAGCCGGCCAGGGCGCGTGCCGAACGGTCGAGTTCGCCGTAGGAGACCGTCTCCGGCGCCCGGCGCGTCTCGTCCTCACGCTCTTCGCCCAGCAGGACGAGCGCGTCCCGGCCGCCGTCCTCGGCGGCCCGGGCCAGCATGACTTCCGCGAAGTTCCGGTAGAGGTTGGCCATACGATCACCATGCGCCCGCCCGCTCGAAGGCCGCTCGGGCACAGAACGCGGCGGAGCCGAGGACCACTCGGCCCCCGGCTCCCTGCATGTTGTCGATGTCACCGGCAGGCCTCCTAGGGCTGCTCCGCGTCCCAGATGACCCGCTCGTACGCGACATGGCGGGTGCGCTCGGGGGTGATCCGGGCCACCTCGGCCAGCCGGCGCTGCGCCACGGCGTAGGCGTCGCTGCGCAGCGCGCGGTCGCAGGACTCGGCGTCGTACCACCAGAACAGGCCCAGGTACTTCTGCGGGCTGACGGTGGAGCGCAGCAGGTCGCTGCCGCCGAAGCCGTCCTGCTTGGCGCACTCGGCGGTGAGGGCGCTGAAATTCTGCTCGAACTCCCAGTGGTCGCCCTCCAGCCGGGCGTGCAGCAGGACCACGTTGGCGGCGCCGACGACGGCGTTGCGCAGGGTGACCCGGCCGACGCTGACCGCCTGGTCGGCCTCGGCCTCGACCATCCGGCCGAGCCGCTGGACGTGGGCGAGGAAGGTCTCGTCGTGGACGACGGCCAGGAAGTCCTCCAGGCTGCGCCAGTGACCGAGGTGGGTGAACTGGTCGGTGCGGTACACCGACCGGACGGTCACCAGGAACTGGAAGCCCTCCTGGCGGCGCAGGTACTGGGAGTGCTCGCGGAACTCCCGCTCGAACTTCTCGATGTCGTCCGTGACGGTGAACCGGTTGATGACCGTGACCGGCCTGCGCAGGTCACGTGGTGCGGGTGGCATGGGCCGCCTCCGCGAACTCCTTGGCGTGGTGGAGGGTGGTGGAGCTGTTGGTGCCGAGCGCCTTGCGGACCATGGCGCGGGCCTCGGCTAGGGTGGCCTGCGGGCCCAGCGCGTGGCTGACGCCCTCGGGGTCGAGGGTGACGGTGTGCCAGGAGGTGGCCCGTACGCCGCCCTCTTCCGCGGGCTCCATGGTCCAGCGGCCGGTGTGCAGGCTCATGGCGACCGGGACCCGGAGCTGCTTGTAGACGATGAGGTGGCGGTCGGCGAAGCAGACCCGCACGGAGGTGGTGTTGTGGGCCGAGCCGTCGGGGCTGAGGGTGTCCATGTCCATGTGCTGCAGGCCCGGCTCGATCTCGGTGAGGCCGAGGCGGGACACGTGCGGCAGCCGCTCGGGCCACAGGTCGGCGCGGTCGAGGAAGGCGAACACGTCGTCGGCGGAACCGTCGATGTGGACCGAGTCGCTGAAGGTGAAGTGGAGTTCGTCGCGTGTGGCGCCGAGTTCGGCGGCGGTCTTGAGGGCGGCGAGTTCGGCGCGGCTGTTGCGGTCGACGGCCTGCTGGATGAGCTCCACCGAGGCGGGGTCGTCGTGCAGCGCACGGAAGTCGTGGAGCAGGACGACCCGGCTGCCGCCGTCCTCGTTGGTCTCGATCCGCCACTGGCCGGCCATCGCCTCGACCGGCGGGGCCGACACGACCTGGCGGAAGCTGATGGTGCGGGTGACGGGGTCCAGGGTGCGCCGGGAGACCCAGGAGCGTACCTGGTCGTTGGCGAAGGCCCAGATCCGGAGCTCCTGCTCACCCCCGGCGCCCTCTTGCGTGACCTCGGCGTGCACGGTGGGCCCGAAGACCTGGGCCCAGTCGGACGCGTCCGCCACGAGGGCGTACACGGTCTCGGGCGGTGCGGAGACCGCGATGGCGTGCTCCGTCACATGGGTCGCGGAGCTCGTAGCGTTCGGCGCCACGGCGAACCTTCCCTTCGAGTCGCGCCGCTCGCACGGCGGTTGTCCCAGATTTGCAGTACTGGCTTGAGCCGCGCTGGAGGATGGGTTCAGCGCTCGGTTCCGGTACCGGCCGCGGCCCAATCCGGCCGGGCCAGGATCTCCACGACCGCGCAGCCCCAGCTGTAGCCGGCCCCGACGCCGATGAGGACGACGCGCTGGCCGGGCCGGGCGAGGCCGGAGACCACCAGGTGGTCGAGGCTCGCGAACTGGTCGCCGGCGCCGAGGTGCCCGACGGTGCGGCTGAACTCCCAGGTGGTGCGGGCCGGGTCGATCCCGTACTGGCGGTGGTAGATGGCGCGCAGCCGGCGGAGCCCGAAGTGCGGCAGCACCACCCAGTCGGCGTCGGACAGTTCCATGTCGGCATCGGCCAGGGCCTGTTTGATGACGGTGCGCTGCCCTGCGTTGGCGCGGGTGATGGTGTACGACATGCCGACCTTGCCGGTGAAGGCCCGCTTGGCGGCCTCGAAGTCCACCGGGACGCGGTGGGACAACGGGGCCGGGGTGAAGGGCTCGTCGCCGCGGTGCAGCGGCTCCAGCTCGGCGTCGGCGAGCATCGCCAGGGAGCGCAGGGCGGCGTAACCGCCGCGCCGGGAGAGCACCAGGGCGGTGGCGCCGTCGGCGTAGGGGGTGCCGGGGTCGGTGTGCCAGCGGTCGATGCCGGGCGGGCAGAAACGGTCGGCGGTGGTCAGCAGGGCGTCGCGGCGGTGCGGTTGGGAGGTGAGGTAGGCGACGCCCAGGTCGAGGGCGGCCAGACCGCCGTTGGACATCTGGCGGATCTCCAGGGCCGGGCAGGTGCTGCCGCCGGCCGACTCACGCTGGATGTACGAGGCCACCGGCCACAGGTCCTGGCCCTGGTGGTAGGTGTCGGCGTGCAGGATCAGATCGAGGTCGTCCGGGCCCGTACCGGACCGTTCCAGGGCCGCGACGGCGGCCGCCGCGCCCATCTCGGCGGCCGACTCGTCCGGGGAGTGGGCCACCGAGACCATGCCGGTCGCCTTGCCGAGGGCCTCGTCCAGCGGCAGGAAGCCGGGCAGCCGCAGGCCGGTGGCCCGTATGAAGACGTCGTCCACGCGCACGGCCGCTCACGCTCCTACCGTCAGTCGCGCGGGCGCCGGCGTGTCGAGCAGGGTGTAGCGGACGGCGTCCAGCAGGGCCTGCCAGGAGGCGGCGACCAGGTTGTCGTCGACCCCGACGGTGCTCCAGCTGCGCTCGCCGTCGGTGAAGGTGGCCAGCACCCGGACCGGGCCCTCGCTGCCGTGCTGGCCGGTGGGCACCCGTACCTGGTAGTCGGCCAGTTCGAGGCGGGCGAGGTCGGGGAAGACCGGGTCGAGCGCCTGGTGCAGGGCGCGGTCCAGGGCGTTGACCGGGCCGCTGCCCCGGCCGATGGCCCTCAGCGGCACCCCGTCGGCCCGCAGCCGCACCCGGGCCTCGGTGACGGTCACCGCGGTGCGGTGCTCCACCGACACGGCCCAGGAGTCGACCGCGAACAGGCCGTCACCGGCGTAGCCGTACAGCTCCTCGCGCAGCAGCAGTTCGAAGGAGGCGTCGGCGGACTCGAAGCTGTAGCCCCGGTTCTCCAGCTCCTTGATACGCGCGGCGGCCCGGGCCACCGGCTCGGATCCGGCGGCGACCTCGTAGCCCAGCTCGCGGGCCTTGAGCTCGATGGAGGAGCGGCCGCCCATGTCGGAGACGAGGGTGCGCATCCGGCTGCCGACCACCGCCGGGGCGATGTGCTGGTAGAGGTCGGGGTCGATGCGCAGCGCGGAGGCGTGCAGGCCGCCCTTGTGGGTGAAGGCGGACGGCCCGATGTAGGGGGCGGCCGCCTCGGCCGGGCGGCCGGTCAGTTCGCCGATGGCGCGGCCCGCCTCGGCCATGGTGGCGAGCCGTGCGGGGGGCAGGATGTCCAGGCCGCGCTTGAGGACGAGGTTGGCGGCGACCGTGAACAGGTTGGCGTTGCCGCAGCGTTCGCCGTAGCCGTGGGCGGTGCCCTGGACGTGGGTGGCACCGGCGTCGACGGCGGCCAGGGTGTTGGCCACGGCGCAGCCGGTGTCGTCGTGGCAGTGGATACCGACCCGGACACCGCTCGCCTCGATGGTGGCGGCCACCGTCTCGCGGATCCCGTCGGGCAGCGAGCCGCCGTTGGTGTCGCACAGCACGACGGCCTCGGCGCCCGCCTCGGCGGCGGTACGGACCACTTCGAGGGCGTACTCGCGGTTGGCGCGGTAGCCGTCGAAGTAGTGCTCGGCGTCCACGAAGACCCGCCGCCCGGCGTGCACCAGGTGACGTACGGTGCTGCCGATCATGGCCAGGTTCTCGGCGAGGGTGGTGCGCAGGGCCAGCTCCACGTGCCGGGTGTCGGCCTTGGCGACCAGGGTCACCACGGGGGCGCCCGATTCGAGCAGCGCCCGCACCTGGGGGTCGGCGGAGACGGCGGTGCCGGGCCGGCGGGTGGCTCCGAAGGCCGCCAGTTGGGCGTTGCGCAGCGGCAGTTCGGTACGGGCTCGGCGGAAGAACTCGGTGTCCTTGGGCACCGCTCCCGGCCAGCCGCCCTCGATGAAGCCCACGCCGAAGGCGTCCAGGTGGCGTGCGACGGCGAGCTTGTCCTCCACCGTCAGCGCCAGTCCCTCCTGCTGCGTGCCGTCGCGCAGGGTGGTGTCGTAGAGCTGGAAGCTCTCGCCGGCCATCGCCCCTCCCTCTCTTTCGCCGCCTGTGGTTGGTGACGGCGGCTGGTACGGTCACGGTCCGACGGGCGCCCGGATTCCTGCTGGAGAACGGGTCGGCGTCGGCGTCGGGTCTCAGGGCCTGCTGCCGGCCAGCCAGGCCTCCATGGGTGCCTTCATCTCCGTGGACAGCAGCTCGACGCGGATTCCGCCGAGTCCGCGGTGGTAGACCCACATCAGCCGGCCGTCGGCCCGGAAGTCGTTGGAGGCCTCCACGGGAAGGCCCTGTTCGACCAGCGCGGCGGACATCGCCTCGATACGGTCCGCCTCGGCCCAGTAGCCCACGTGGTGGGCTCCGTTGCTGCCGTCGGAGACCCACACGGTGCCGGGTATCTCCTCGACGAGTTCCAGACGCGGCTCTTCCAGGGACAGCACGAAGCGCTGGGCGGCCCGCTGGACGCCGCCCGGGGTCAGGGCGGTGACGTCGAGTTCCATGACGGTGGTCCAGTGGTAGCCGGCCAGCTCGCTCAGGGTCTTCATCGCCAGGTCGAGGTCGGGGACCACCAGACCGGTGTGGAACAGCAGATCCGGGTCGAGGACGCTGCGTTGTGCGGAGGTGTGCTCCATCGGTTCCTGCCTCTCCTCTTGTCTTCCGTTGTCGTCCGTCACACCTGGCGGGCGCGCTCCAGATCGGCGCCGCCGTCCATCGTGATGATCTGGCCCGTCACCCAGTGGCTGGCGGGGTCGGCCAGCCGGGTTATCCACAGCGTCACGTCCTCCGGTACCCCGGTCTCGCCCAGCGGCACGCCCTTCGCGACCTGGGCGAACATGCCGTCGACCTGGTCGGCGGACATGCCGCTGTTGACCTCGTAGATCTCGGTGCGTACCCAGCCGGGCGCCACGGCGTTGACCCTGATGCCCTTGGGCGCGAGCTCCAGCGCCCAGCTGCGGGCGAAGCTGTTGACCGCTGCCTTGCTGGCGGCGTACACCGATGCCACCGGGGTCGGGTTGTGTCCGGCCGGGCTGGTGACGAAGACGATGTTGCCGCCCGGGGAGCGCAGCGCCGGAAGCAGCCGGCCGGTCAGCAGCACCATGCCGAGGACGTTGACCTCGAAGACGTCGCGGGCGTCCGCCGGGTCGAGGCTGTCCACCGGGGTGATGCGGTGGATCCCCGCGTTGTGCACCAGCACGTCGATGACGCCGCCGTGCGCACGTACGGCTTCGGCGACCGCGTCCGCGCCCTCGGGGCTGCTCACGTCGGCCTGTACGGGTACCACGGCCGGGTGCAGCGCGGCGGTCTCCGCCAGCCGGCCGGCCCGGCGGCCGGTGACGATGACGCTGCTCGCGCCGCCTTCGGCGAAGGCCAGCGCCGTGGCGCGGCCGATGCCGGTACCGCCGCCGGTGACAACGACGTGCTGGTTCGCAAAGGGCTGGTCGGTCATGCCTTCGTCCTCTCCAGTGGCGCGGGGATGTCCGGCGCGGACACCGCCATCAACGCAGACCCGCCTGGAATCCGGGTCGAAGCAGCCCCGGCCCGCACGCCGGACACCCGGAAGGCCGGACACGCGGAAGGTCCGCACCACCGCCGTCGGTGGTGCGGACCTCGTGTCCCGCCGGGTTGGGGCCGCCGGTCGTTACGCCCCTGCCTCGTCCAGCCGCATATTGCGCGGCACCGAGAACATCAGCAGGAACGCCAGGGTGACGATGCCGCCGAAGACCCACAGGGTGGTCCGCAGGCTGCCGGAGAAGGCGTTGCCGGTGGCGTCCGCCACGTACGGCGCCAGGACGGCCGCGGTCTTCTTGTCCTGCAGCGCGGGCGCGGTGCAGGACACCGGGACGACCGAGGCGTCCTTCTCCTTGGCACGGTCGACCGCGCAGGTCCGGTAGGCGGTGGCCACCGAGCCGGCCTGCCCCGGAGTGACCGCCGCGGAGGCGACCAGGTCCTTGCGCAGTTGCGGCAGTTGGTCGTCGATGCTGTGGGCGGTGTTGGCCGCGAGGCCGCCGAAGAAGACCACGCTGACCAGCGCGCCGCCGATGGCGAAGCCGAGCTGGGCGTTGGTGTGCACGACGCCGGAGGCCGAACCGGCGTCCTTGCCCGGGACTTCGGAGATCACGATCTGCGGCAGCGGGGCCGCGATCAGGCCGAAGCCCATGCCGACCAGCAGCATCGGCACGATGAGCTCGACGGAGCTGACGCCGCTGCCGTAGTGGCTGGAGACCCAGACGTAGCTGAGGACGCCGAGCACCACGACCACGCCGCCCGCCTGGAGCACCTTGCGGCCGAACTTGGGGACCAGCGCGACCATCGCGGCCGAGGAGGTCAGGAAGGCGCCGATGCAGAAGGGCAGGCTGGTCAGGCCCGCTCGCATGGGGGACCAGCCCAGGCCGACCTGCATCCAGATCGTCCAGGCGATGTTGAACATGCCGATGCCGATGTAGAAGGCGAGGTTCACGCCGAGACCGGAGGAGAAGCTGCGGATCCGGAACAGGTCGAGCTCGACCAGCGGCGAGCCGTCCGTGCGGATCTTGTGCTTCTGCCAGAGGACGAAGGCCGCCAGCACCGGCACCGAGGCCACCATGGAGACGTAGCCCCACACCGGCCAGCCCAGCTCGCGGCCCTGCAGCAGCGGGAAGATCAGCAGCAGCAGGCCCACGGTGGCCAGGACGACGCCCCGGACGTCGAGCTTCAGGGCGTGCGGCGCCTTGGACTCGCGGATGACCTTCGGGGCGTAGAACATTCCGAGGATGCCGACCGGCACGTTGATCAGGAAGATCAGCCGCCAGTCGAGACCGAAGAGGTTCCACTCGACCAGCGGGCCGCCCGCGGACATGCCGACGGCCGCGGCGAGGCCGGCGACACCTCCGTACATCGCGAAGGCGCCGGCCCGCTCCTTGGCGGAGAAGGTGACGTGGATGATGGCCAGGATCTGCGGGACCATGATGCCCGCGAAGGCGCCCTGGAGCGCCCGGGATGCCACCAGCTGCCAGGGCTCCTGGGAGAGGCCGGCGCTGAGGGAGGCGAGGGTGAAGCCGACGACACCGATCAGGAAGAGCTTCTTGCGGCCGTAGATGTCGCCCAGGCGGCCGCCGAGGATCAGCATCAGTGCGAACGAGAGCTGGTAGCCGACCAGAACCCACTGGATGACCGAGTAACCGGCCCCGAGTCCGTGCTGGATGGCAGGTGAGGCCACATTCGCGATCGTGCCGTCGAGCATGTCCATGAAGGCCGCGACCAGCAGCACCAGCAGGGCCATCCACCGCTTGGGGTCGGCCGTCGCCGTCTCCGGGGGCGCACCCGCCGCCGTCTCTTCCGTTTCCACCTCCGTCTCCGTGGACGGAACCTGCTCGGACGAAATAGCCATGATGTACCTCTCTGGCTCGAGGGGGGATTCCGGTACGGCCGACAAAAGCCGCGAAGCAGTGTCGGTAGGTCAGGATGAGGCCGGTGCCTCGAATTCCGCTTGAGTGCGGCTGAAGCGCGGTGCCGGAGTGGCGGGACCGCTGCCGCGGGCCACGTGGTGCGGGTGGCTCGCGGCCTCGGCGAGGCTGAGCACCGGGGTCACGCAGGCCTCGGTGCCCTCGAAGACCGCCGCCCAGGCGTCCCGGTCGCGGTCGGCGAAGCGGACGGTGAACGCGCCGCGCAGGGCAGGCCAGTTCGCCGGGTCGTTACGGTCCGGAAGGCGCCCGGGGTCGAGACCGAGGCCGTGCAGCAGCGCCGCGTAGAAACGGTCCTCCAGCGCGCCGACCGCCACATGCCGCCCGTCGGCGCAGGCGTAGCAGCCGTAGTAGGGCGCCCCGCCGTCCAACAGGTTCGCCCCGCGTTGGTCCCGCCACTGGCCGGCCTCCGTCATGGCCAGCAGCATCCCCAGCGTCGCGCCCACGCCGTCCACGATCGCGGCGTCCACGACCTGGCCGAGCCCCGACCGCTGCCGCTCCTGGAGGGCGGCGAGGACACCGGCGACCAGCAGCAGCCCGCCGCAGGCGAAGTCGCCCAGCAGGTTCAGCGGGGGCACCGGCGGCCCGCCCGCCTCACCGATGGCGTGCAACGCGCCAGTGAGGGCGAGGTAGTTGATGTCGTGCCCGGGGGTCCGGGCGAGCGGGCCGTGCTGGCCCCAGCCGGTCATCCGGCCGTAGACGAGGCGGGGGTTGCGGGCCAGGCAGTCGTCGGGTCCGATGCCCAGCCGCTCGGCGACGCCGGGCCGGAAGCCCTCGACCAGGACGTCGGACCGCTCCACCTCGCGCAGCAGCCGCGCCACGTCCACGGGGTCCTTCAGGTCCAGCGCCAGCGTGCGCCGGCCCCGGTCCAGCTCCCGGTGCCAGTCCGCGAAGGCCCGGCGGCCGTCGGCCCGGTCGACGCGCAGCACGTCGGCCCCGAGGTCGGCGAACATCATGCCGGCGAAGGGGGCGGGCCCGATCGCCGCGAGTTCGACGACCCTCAGTCCCAGCAGCGGCCCGGTCGCGGTGCGGCGGGCCGTACTCAGCGGAATGCGCATGCCCGGGAACGTAGGACGCCGGGCTGGAGAGCCCCTCGGCCCGCCCTGGAACGGGCCGTCGGGGGCTCGACCGGTGCCCGAGCGCGACCGGGCACCGTGAAGCAGCCACGAGTCACGACCGAGGGGCCACGAGGAAGGATCCACTGTGACAACCAGTGCCATAGAGCCGGGCGCCCCCGCCGAGGCGGAGACCAGCACATTCCCCTACCGGCGGCAGTGCCCCTTCACCCCGCCCAGTGAGTACGCGGAGATGACCGAGAAGGACGTCTCGCAGGTCACGCTGACCGGCTCCGGTCTGCGCATCTGGACGGTGACCGGCTATCAGACGATCCGGGAGCTGCTCACGGACCCCCGGGTCAGTGCCTCGCGCAGGCATGACAACTTCCCCTTCTACTTCGTCGCGCCGCCGGAGTACCGGACCGAGACCTCCTTCATCGGGTACGACGGCAAGGACCACGCCTCGACCCGCCGCAAGGCCGCCATCACCTTCACCAACCGGCAGGTCCAGCGGCTGCGTTCGCGGATCGAGGAGATCGTCGACGACCACCTCGACCTGCTGCTGTCGATGGCGCCTCCGGTCGACTTCCACCGGGTGTTCTCGCTTGCCGTACCGATGACCGTGATCTGCGAACTGCTCGGTATCCCGCAGGACAAGCACGACTTCTTCATCAAGCACGGCACGGCCCTGCTCGGCGGCCACAGCAGCACCGAGGAGCGGCAGGCGGCGATCGTCGAGGTCAACGCCTATATCAAGGACCTCATCGAGCTGAAGAAGCGCGAGCCGGGCGACGACCTGCTCAGCCGGGCCATGGACGACTACGAGGCCTCCGGCGAGGAGTACACCGACCGCGACCTGTTCAACATGGTGCGGCTGCTGATGAACGGCGGCCACGAGACCACCGCGAGCCAGATCTCGCTGGGCACCGCCTACCTCCTGGAGCACCCCGACCAGCTGAAGAAGCTGCTGGGCGACCCGGAGCTGGTCAAGCCCGCCGTCGAGGAACTCGTACGGATCGCCACCATCGGCGACACCGCCGTCCCCCGCGTCGCGCTGGAGGACATCGAGATCGGCGGCCAGACCATCCGCAAGGGCGACGGCATCCTGTGCCTGATCCTCGCCGCCAACCGCGACCCGGAGGTCTTCCCCGAGCCGGAGAAGGTCGACATCGAGCGCGGCAGTCGCAAGCACCTGGGCTTCGGGCACGGCGTGCACCACTGCATCGGCGCCGACCTCGCCCGCCTGGAGCTGGAGGTCGTCTGGAGCAAGCTCTTCCAGCGCATCCCGGACCTGAAGCTGGCCAAGCCGTTCCTGGAGATCGAGCGCAAGGAAGGCGCGGTCATCTACGGGCTGTGGGAGCTGCCGGTCACCTGGTGACGACGGCGACAAGGAGGAACGACTCATGACCACCGCCATCACGCCTTTCCGCGTCGCCTTCCCCGAAGCCGACCTCGCCGACCTCCGGGACCGACTGGACCGGACCCGCTGGCCCGACCGCGAGACCGTCGAGGACTGGTCGCAGGGGGTACCGCTGGCCTACGTCCGGGAGTTGGCCGCCCACTGGCAGCGTACGTACGACTGGCGGGCGGCCGAGGACCGGCTGAACGCCCTGCCGCAGTTCCGTACCGGGATCGACGGCCTGGGGATCCACTTCCTGCATGTGAGGTCACCGCATCCGGAGGCCAAACCGCTGCTGCTCAGCCACGGCTGGCCGGGCTCGGTCATCGAATTCCTCGACCTGGTCGGCCCGTTGACCGACCCCGAGGATCCGGCGGACGCCTTTCACGTGGTCTGCCCGTCGCTGCCGGGCTTCGGCTTCAGCGACAAGCCGGCGGCCACCGGCTGGACCGTGGAGCGCACCGCCGCGGCCTGGGCGGAGCTGATGGCCCGGCTCGGCTACGAGCGGTACGCGGCGCACGGCGTCGACTGGGGCTCCTTCCTGACCGGGATCCTGGGCGAGACGGACGCGGCGCACCTCATCGGCATCCACATCGCGATGCCGTTCGCCAGGCCGCCCCAGGAGCAGGTGGAGCTCGACGCCCGGGATCTCGCCGGGCTCGCCGCGCTCAAGGACTTCCAGGCCAACGAGGGGGCGTACTCGGTGCTGCAGGCCACCCGGCCGCAGACCCTCGGCTACGGCCTCGCGGACTCCCCCGTCGGCCAGCTCGCCTGGATGACCGAGAAGTACTGGGCCTGGAGCGACCACGACGGCGACCTGGAGAAGGTGGTCCCCCGCGACCGGCTGCTGGACGCGGTGACGCTCGCCTGGCTAGCCGGCACCGGTGCCTCCTCCGCCCGCATCTACTGGGAGAGCCACAACAAGATGGCCCTCGGGCGCGTCGACGTCCCCACGGCCTGCTCGGTGTTCCCCAAGGACGCCCGGATGCCGCGTGCCTGGTGCGAGCACCGTTTCACCGACCTGCGCCGCTGGACCGACCACGAGCGCGGCGGCCACTTCCCCGCGCTGGAGCAGCCGGAGCTGCTCGTCGAGGAGCTGCGTTCCTTCTTCCGCCCGCTGCACTGATGGAGGCTCAGCCATGACCGGGTTGACCGGTGAACTGCCCGAATTCCCCTTCCCCGGTACGAGTTACCGGGGTCCCGACCCGGTCTTCACCCAGCTGCGCGCCGAGCGGCCCGTGGCGCGGGTGAACTGGAGCGGCGGCGGCCACGCGTGGCTGGTGACCCGCCACGAGGACGTCAGGGCCGTCCTCGACGATCCCCGGTTCAGCCGGGCGGCCTCGTACGCGCCGGACGCCCCCACCTTCAGCGGCCTGTTCCAGGCGCCGCCCGGGATGATCATCTCACTCGATCCCCCGGACCACACCCGGCTGCGCACGCTGGCCGAGCAGGCGTTCTCGCGGGAGCGCATCGAGGGCATGCGGCCCCGGGTGCGGGAGCTGGCGGGCCGGCTGCTGGACGGCCTGGAGAAGGAGGCGGACGGCGGCCGGGTGGACCTGGTGGCGGGGTTCGCGGCGCCGCTGGCGATGGCGGTCATCTGCGAGCTGCTGGGGGTGCCGGAGGAGGACCGGGAGCAGTTCGTCACCTGGGTGCGGCAGTTCGCCGATGTCTCGGGGCCGGAGGAGCTGGCGGTCGAGGGTCGCGAGAAGCTCGGGGCGTACATCGCGGGCCTGGTGGCCGGAAAGCAGGCGGCCCCCGCCGACGATGTGCTCTCCGCGCTGATCACCGCCCGGGACGGCGAGGACCGGCTCGGCTTCGAGGAGCTGGTCGGGCTCGGCTACACCCTCCTGGGCGGCGGCTTCGACTCCTCCGCCGGCCAGATCTCCAACTTCGCCCTGACCCTGCTCGCCCACCACCCCGAGGTGTGGCGCCGGCTGGGCGAGCACCCCGAGGAGATCCCGGCCGCCGTCGAGGAGTTGCTCCGTACGGTCAACCTCACCGGCAACGACACCTCCGGCCTGCCGCGCATCGCCACCGAGGACGTGGCCATCGGCGGCGTGACCATCCCGAAGGGCGACGCGGTGTTCCTGGCCTTCGCGTCCGCCAACCGTGACGAGTCGGTCTTCACCGAGCCCGGCACCACCGACTTCGGCCGCACCGACAACCCGCATCTGGCCTTCGGCTACGGCATCCACCGCTGCCTCGGCGCCCCCCTGGCCCGGGTCGAACTCGCCGTGGCGGTCGAAGAACTGACCCGCCGCTTCCCGGACGCCCGGCTCGCCGTCCCCGAGGATGAACTCCTCTGGCGCATCGGCGACGTCAACCACAACCTGGTGGCCCTCCCCCTGGACCTGCGAAGGAGTACGTCATGAGCACCACGCTGCCCGCGACCAGCTGGGAGGTCCGCCTGGCGGCCTATCCCGGCGACGAGGTCACCCTGGACCACTTCACCGTCGCCGAGGCCGAGTTGGCCGAGCCCGGCGAGGGGGAGGTCGTCGTACGCAACGACTGGATGACCCTGGGCTCGGTCGCCCGCGACCAGATGAACCCCGCGACCAAGCTGCCGATCCCGATCTTCCAGCCGGGCGTGGCCATGTGGGGCCGTACCGTCGGCACGGTCGTCGCGTCCAACAGCCCGCTGCTGGCGGTCGGCGACCTGGTGGAGCACTTCTTCGGTTGGCGTGAGTACGCCGTCGGCCGGGCCGAGGGCTTCTTCCCGCGTGACCGGGCCCAGCTGCCCGGCCCGGAGTACTTCCTGTCCCAGGGCCCCACGGCCTGGATGGGCATGGTGGACACGGCGGCGGTCGGCGAGGGCGACGTGGTGTTCGTCTCCGGCGCCACCAACGGGGTGGGCGCGCTCGCCGGGCAGATCGCGAAGCTGCGCGGGGCCAAGCTGGTCATCGGCAGCACGGGCTCCAAGGAGAAGACCGACTTCCTGACCAAGGAGCTGGGCTTCGACGCGGCCTTCGACTACCACGACGGCCCGGTCGTGGAGCAGCTCGCCGCGCTGGCCCCCGACGGGCTCGACGTGGTCTTCGACAACGTCGGCGGCGAGCAGTTCGAGGCCGCCGTCGCGCTCGCCGCGCGCGGTGCCCGCTTCGCGCTGTGCGGCGTGCTGTCGGGGCAGCACGGGGCCGGGGACGGGGACGACGGCGGCAGCCCGCGGCTGCCCCTGATGGCCGCCATCACCAAGGACCTGACCCTGCGCGGCTTCGCCACACTGCACACCCCCGACCAGATCGAGGGCTGGAACGCGCGCTTCGGCACCTGGCTGCGGGACAATCGCATCGTCTTCCCCCACACGGTGGCCGAGGGCGGCGTCAGGGAACTCCCCGAGGCGTTCCTCGGCCTGCTGAACCGCAAGTACAGCGGCACCGTGCTGGTCAAGCTCTCCTGAGAGAACGCGGAGAACGCGGACACATGACAACAGCATCACCGGGCGGACGCGTGCTGGACCGCCGTACGCTCAACCGGGCGCTCCTGGAGCGGCAACTGCTCCTGGAACGCGCGCCGCTGTCCGCCGCCGGTGCCATCGAGCACCTGGTGGGCATGCAGGCCCAGGCGCCCAATCCGCCGTATCTCGGGCTGTGGACCCGGGTCGACGGCTTCCGCCTGGACGACCTCGCCGCTCTGGTCAGGAGCCGCGAGGTCGTCCGCGTGGTGCTCATGCGCGGCACCATCCACCTGGTCACCGCCCAGGACTGCCTCGCCCTGCGCCCGGTCCTGGACGCGGCCCTGGAACGCGCCCTGAACGGCACCTTCGGCCGCCGGCTCGACGGCCTCGACCTGGCCGAGGTAGCCGCGTTGGGCCGCCGGCTGGTCGAGAAGGAGGCGCTGACCTGGGGCCGGCTCGGTGTGCTGCTCGCCGAGCGCTGGCCCGACCGGGACCCCTTCGCCCTCGCCAACGCCGTACGGAACCTGGTGCCGCTGGTCCAGGTGCCGCCGCGCGGGCTGTGGGGCGAGAGCGGCCAGGCCACGCACACCACGGCCGAGTCCTGGCTGGGCCGCCCGCCGGCCGTGGACACCACGCCGGACCGGATGGTCGAACGCTATCTGGCGGCCTTCGGCCCGGCCACGGTCAAGGACATGCAGGCCTGGTCCGGCCTGACCCGCCTGGGGGCGGTGGTGAAGCGGCTGCCCCACCTGCGGACCTTCCGCGACGAGAACGGCCTGGAGCTCTGGGACCTCCCCGACGCCCCGCTGCCCGACCCGGAGGTGCCCGTACCGGTGCGCTTCCTGCCGGAGTTCGACAACATCCTGCTCTCGCACGCCGACCGGGCCCGCATCCTGACCGAGGAGCAGCGCCGGCTGGTCTTCACCCGCAACGGCCTGATCAGGTCGGTCATACTCGTCGACGGCTTCGTCCGCGGCCTGTGGCGGATCGAGCAGCAGCGCGACACCGCCGACCTGGTCGTCGAGCCCTTCACGCCGCTGTCCCGGCAGGAGCGGGAGGTGGTGGCCGAGGAGGGCGGGCGGCTGCTGGCCTTCGCGGCGGCCGACGCGAAGACGTACGACATCCGATTCGTCTGACCCGGCGTACGACCGCGTACGACCGCGTACGCAAACGGATGGGGGGAGGGGCCGGTCGGCCCCTCCCCCCATCCGTATCCGCCGGTCGTCACCAGCCCGGGGTCTCCAGGATCTCCAGGACGACCGTGGTCCAGACGTAGCCCGCCCCGGCGGCCTGCAGCACGACCACGTCGCCGGGCCGGGGGTCGCGGGTGGCGAGCACGTGGTCGAGGCCGAGGACCGGGTCGGCGGTGCCGACCATGCCCTTGCCCAGGCCCCATTCGTGGGTGGTCTTGCCGCGGTCGACGCCCAGCAGGTCGTACAGGCCGTGGGTGACGATCGACAGGGCGAGGTTCTGGTGCAGGAAGAAGCGGACGTCCGAGAGCTCGACCTCGGCCTCCGCCAGCGCCTGCTTCAGCGACAGCTGGACGCTGGAGGAGATCTTCTCGATCGCGTCCTCGAACTCCATGTCCTCGGCGAGCAGATAGTCGCTCTTGCGGTCGCTGACCCCGATGGTCCGGCCGTCGGCGAACGGCGCGTCGGTCCACTCGGCGCCGCTGCGGCCCATCGGCTCCAGCGAGGAGTCCGCGTACGAGTAGGTGGCGCGGACCCGGGCGAAGCCGCCCCGGGAGGACAGCACGAGGGCCGCGGCTCCGTCGCCGTCCACGTTCTGCTCGTCGGAGGCCCACCGGTCGAGGTAGGGCAGCCGGAAGGCGTCGCCGCCGGTGACCAGGGCCGCGGTGACGTCCGGGCGGGCGGCGACGTAGGAGGCGGCGAGTTCGAAGGCGGCCAGCATGCCGTTGCAGCCCTGCCCGACCTCGATCGCCGGGCCCGGGCCGCCGACGGTCTCGCGCTGCACGAAGCTCGCCGGGGTCCACATGTCGAGCCCCTGGTGGCCGATGTAGCTGTGCAGCACCAGCCCGAACTCCTCGGCGGCGTGGCCGGACCTGGCCACGGCCCGGCGGCCGGCCTCCGCCGCCATCGTCGGACCGGTCTCGCCGGGGGCGGCCACGTGGACCGAGCGGAAGCCGTTGAGGGACCGCTTCTCCTGCGTGTAGCGGCCTGCGGCGATCGCCTCCTCCGCGGTCTCGACACGCTCGGGGAGGTAGGTCCCGGTGGCGGCTACGTAGAGGTCGTTCCAGCGCATGTTCAGCTCTCCTTCAGGGCCGCGGTGAGGTACGTGGCGAGGGCTTGCGGGGTCGGCGCGTCGTAGATGCGGCGGACCGGGATCCTGACGCCGTGCGCGTCACGCACCCGGCGGGTGAACTTGGACGCCAGCAGCGAGTGCCCGCCCAGGTCGAAGAAGCTGTCTCCCGCCTCGACGTCGGGTATCCCGAGGATCTCGGAGAACAGCCTGCAGAGTTCGGTTTCCCACTCCTGTGTGGTCACTGTCGGTCTCCGTTGTCGTGATGACGTGATGGGGGTGGTCAGGAAGTGACCAGCAGGTCGTGCAGCTCGTCGTCGTACAGGTCCTCCACGGACATCGCCCCGGCCGCCACCGCGAAGTAACGCTCCGTCAGGTCGGCCGAGCCGCTCAGCACCCGCAGCATGTGCAGCCGCTCGGGGGTGACTTCGAGGCGGCTGGTGAACAGGGTGTTCCGATAGCCCTCGAAGAGCTCGTCCTGCACCTGCCCGTCGTAGCGCAGCAGGGCCTCGTCGAGCTTGGCGGGGTCGCCGTCCACCGTGCCGGTCACCGCCGCGGCCAGCAGGTCCGCCTGGAGGAAGGCGTCACTGATGCCCCGGGCGGTGATGGAGTCCTTGTGGTGCGCGGCGTCGCCCACCAGCGCCCAGCCGGGGCCGCCGGCCCGGCGGAAGAAGTTCTGCTGGTCGCCGGTGCCCTTCAGCCGCTCGACCCGCTCGCCCCGTTCCGCGCGCTCGTACAGGGCGGGGGCGGTGGTGCGGATGTTCTCCAGGTAGTGCGGCAGCGCGTCGGCCCGCACCTCGTCGAACTCGCTCTGCGGGAAGTAGGCCGCGATCAGGGTCGCGCCGTCGTTGGTCGGCACCGAGCCGATCCAGCGGCCGGGCCGCTCGTACAGCTCGAAGCTGGTCTCCAGCCCCTGCCAGTACGTGTAGTAGATGCAGCTGTTCAGGGGGTCCTGGACGGTGTACGGGGCGCCCACCGCCTTGGCGAAGGCCGACCGCATGCCGTCCGCACCGACCACCAGCCGGGCCCGCTCCTGGACCGGCTTGCCCTCCCGGGAGCGGCAGTCGACGCCGACGACCCGGTCACCGTCGAAGACCGGCCCGGAGACCGAGCAGCCCTCCCGGAACTCGGCCCCGGCGGCCACGGCCGCCTCGATCAGAATGCTGTCGAGCAGCTGCCGGCGCGGCGCGTAGGCCGCGGTCTGGCCCTCGTGCGGCAGCGCGGCTCCGTCCAGCCTGACGTCCTCGACCTGGTAGACCATGCGGTCCAGGGCCGGGCAGCCGGTGGCGCGCACGGCGTCCAGCACACCCCAGCGCGCGAGCCGGGCGATCCCGGGCTGGTGGATGTAGTGCGTGGAGAGCGTGTCGCTGGGGAACCGCGCCCGGTCGACGAGAAGTACCCGGTAACCGGCCTGTGCGAGGAGCAGAGCGGTGGATGCGCCCGCGACACGGGCGCCGACCACGATGACGTCGTACATTCCGGACCTCCGAGACGGGAACACCTGACGGGCACCGTCGCACGCCCGGCTGGAGACCTGCTCGACCCCCGAAGCGCCCCGGTCCAGGGGGAATCGAGCCGCCGCACGGACCCTCGTTGCCTGGGAAACCGCGAGAGGAGAGCCTGCGATGACAACGGTGACCGAGCTGTTCCGGAGCCGGGTGGCCGAGGCCCCCGGAGCCGTCGCGGTCGCGGCCGGCGAGGAGCGGATCACGTACGCCGAGCTCGACGCCCGGTCCGACGCGCTGGCCCACCGGCTGGCCGGCGAGGCCGGGGTCGGCCGCGGTGACCGGGTCGGGGTCTGCCTGGAACGGTCCCCACGGCTCATCGTGGCGCTGCTGGGCGTACTCAAGGCGGGCGCCGCCTATCTGCCCATCGCCGTGGACGAACCCGCCCTGCGGGTCGCCGACGTGCTGGCGGACGCCGAGGCGACCGTCATCCTGTGCGACCCGGAGGAGCGGGAGCGCTTCACCGGGACCGGGGTGTCCGCCCTGGAGGTCCCGGAGGCCCCGGAGGTCCAGGAGGTCCCGGAGGCCCAGCAGCGGCCCGACGGGGCGGTGGCGGAGGCAGGCCCGGCCCTGGCCGAGCCGGGCGACCTGGCGTATCTGATGTACACCTCGGGCTCCACCGGCCGCCCCAAGGCCGTGATGGTCGAGCACCGCAACATCACCAACCTGGTGACCGAGCCGAACTACGTGGACCTGGGCCCGCGGGACCGGCTGTTGCAGCTCGCCCCGGTGGCCTTCGACGCGGCGACCTTCGAGATCTGGGGCGCGCTGCTCAACGGCGCGCGGCTGGTGCTCGCTCCCCCGCGCCAGGTGCAGGCCGAGGAGCTCGGTGAGCTGCTGCGGGACAACGGCATCACCGTGCTCTGGCTGACCGCCGCGCTGTTCCACCGGCAGATCGACACCGACATCGAGGCCTTCGCGGGCCTGGGCACCGTGCTGGCCGGCGGCGACGTGCTGTCGGTGGCCCATCTGCGCACGCTGCGCGCGGCCGTGCCGGGCCTGCGGATCGTCAACGGCTACGGACCCACCGAGACCACCACCTTCGCCGTCTGCCACCGCATCGGGACCGACGACGACCTCACCCACGCCGTCCCGATCGGCACCCCCATCCAGAACGCCGACGTGGCGATCGTCGACGAGGCCGGGCGGCCGGTGCCCGACGGGACCCCCGGGGAGCTGTGGATCGGCGGCGCCGGGGTCTCACGCGGATACTGGCGGCGGCCCGAACTCACCGCGAAGGCCTTCGTGGACGGGTTCTACCGCAGCGGTGACCAGGTGCGGCGGCGGGCGGACGGCGTCATCGAGTTCCTGGGGCGGATCGACGACCAGTTCAAGCTGCGCGGCTTCCGTATCGAACCCGGCGAGATCGAGAACGTGCTGACGGACCATCCGCAGGTGCGCGGCGCGGCGGTCGGCATCCGGGAGACCCACCTCGGGGACCGCCGGCTGGTGGCCTGGGTGGTGCCCTCCGGCGAGCGGCTGGACCGGCGCGGGCTGCGCGCGTATCTGCGGGACCGGGTCCCCGAGCACATGATCCCGTCCGGCTTCGTGTCCCTGGACGAGCTGCCGATCACCACCAACGGCAAGACGGACCGCAAGGCGCTGCCCGCGCCCGACTGGACGTCCAAGTCGCTGTACGTCTGAGCCGTACGGCCAAGGGCGCGTACGCCGAAGGGCCGCCGGCACCGTGGGGTGCCGGCGGCCCTTCGGCGTCTGTCACCAGGTGACCGGCAGGGCGGCCAGGGCGTGGTTGATCTCGCCCTGGTGCCAGGGCAGTTCGGCCTCCGGGACGGCCAGCCGCAGATCCGGGAAGCGCCGGACGAGACCGTCGATCGCGATCTCCAGCTCCATCCGGGTCAGTTGCTTGCCGAGGCACAGGTGCATGCCGTGGCCGAAGGAGAGATGGGGGTTGTGGGCGCGGGCCAGGTCGAGCCGGTCGGGGTCGGGGAAGACCGATCCGTCGCGGTTGGCGGCGGCCAGCGCGATCACCACGGCGTCGCCCGCGGCGACCTTGACCCCGCCGATCTCCAGGTCCTCGGCCGCGATGCGCGGGTTGCCCGCGGTGTCGGTGGAGAAGAGGTTGACGTGCCGCAGCAGTTCCTCGACGGCCACCGGGATCCGGGAGCGGTCCTCGGCCAGCCACTGCCACTGGTCGCGGTGGTCGGTGATGAGCGCCAGGACGGAGTTGGCGAGCTGGCTCGCGGTGGTGTCGAAACCGGCGCCGATGAGGGTGAACGCGAAGGTCACCAGCTCCTGTTCGGTGAGCCGGTCGGCGTTGTCGCGGGCGGCGATCAGGTCCGAGAGCAGGTCGTCGGTGGGGTTGGCGCGTTTGTCGGCGACCAGCTCGATCATGTACTCGTTGAGCTTCGCCAGCCCGTTGACCGAGTCCGAGTCCTCCCCCTGGTCGTCGACCGTGACGAACTCGCGGGCGTTCACGGCGAACAGCTGCAGCACCTTCATGGGCACGCCCAGCAGCTCGCCGATGACCGTCAGCGGCATCGGCACGGTGAACCGGTCCACCAGATCGACCGAGCCGACCGGACCGGTGCCGTCGGCCAGTTCGTTGAGCAGCCGGTCGGCTATCCGCTGGATGCCGGGGCGCATCTGCTCGACGCGCCGCGCCGTGAAGGCCCCGGCCGCCAGCCGACGCAGGCGGGAGTGCTCGGGGGCGTCCATCGAGATGATCATCTCGGGCGTCGAGGTCATCGCCCCGCCGATCCGGGGCGCCCCCGGCGCGACCGTCGCGGCCCGGCTCAGGCGGGGGTCGACCAGGGCCTCCCGCGCCGCCTCGTACCCGGACACCAGCCAGGCGTCCACCCCGCCCTCGGTACGCACCCGGGCCACCGGGCACTCGGCCCGCAGCCCGGCGTAGCGCGGGGCCGGGCCCCGGTACGACGACCCGGCGAAGGGGAACACGTCCGTGGGCCGGTCCTGGCCGTGTTCCGCGGCTTGCCCGTTGTCCCGGACCTGATCGTTGTCCGGGACCTGATCGTTGTCCGGGGCCTGCTCGGCCTCGTGAACGGTCGTCACGACGACACCTCCGCGTTCGCCGCCACTCGGTCACGGTCGGCGGGGATGTCCGGGCGGGCGGCGGAGCCCGGGACGGTCGCGCCGGGGGGCGGCAGTTCGCCGTCGGCGAGGTAACGGTGGACGAGGGCGTCGACGGCCGGGTTGCCGCCGAGGACGTAGACCTCGTGCTCGCCGGAGTCCTCGACGGTGACCAGGCGGTGCCCGAGGCGTTCGGCCATGGCGACCCCGCCGGCGTAGTGGTCCATCGGGTCGCCGTCGGCCTGCACCACGACGCCCACCGGGTAGCCCTCGCGGACGATCGGGGCAGGCTCCTCGGGGGCCGTGAAGGTACGGAAGGCGCCCACCCAGGGCTGGGCGCGCAGCACCCCGTAGCCGTACGGGAAGCGCTTCCGGAAGTCCCGCATGTCCTGGTAGTAGACCTCCAGGTCGGCGGGCCAGGCGTGCTCCAGGGTGATGGCCTCCAGAACGCCGCAGCGCAGCGAGCCCTCGCTGTCGCCCGGGCGCCAGGTGCCCTGGCCGGAGAGCAGGGTGGTGACCTGGTCGAGGTCGCCGGCGACGTTGGCGGCACGCAGCAGGCCCACCAGGCGGCCCAGGGACTCCCACTGGGAGCGGTCTGCGGCGCGGTTGCCCACGGCACCGTCGAAGAGCGTACGGAGCTGGTGGTCGGGCGCCTGCGCGTCCAGACCGCTCACGACCTCCTCGACGGCGGCCAGCACCTGGGAGGGCGTCGTGCCGAGCCCGAAGCGGCTGTCGCGCTCGGCGGTCCAGAGGGCCCAGGCGTCGACATTGCGCTGCACCGCGTCGCCCTGCCAGAGGAACTGCTCGCGCCAGGTCCAGTCGGGGTTGACGCTGGAGTCCAGGACACTGCGGTCGAGGTGCCCGGGGAACAGGCTGCCGTAGACCGCGCCGACGTACGCCCCGTACGCGTAGCCGACGAAGCTCAGCTTCTCCTCGCCGAGGGCGGCCCGGATGACGTCCATGTCGCGCGCGGTGTTGCGGGTGCTGATGAGCGGCCGCAGGTCGCCGCCGGCCCGCTCGCAGGCCAGTTCGCGCAGCCGCATGTCCTCGGCGATCGCCTCGAAGGCGGAGTCGGGGGGCCGGGAGTCGAACGAGGCCTTGGGGATGGTGACTTCGGCGTGCAGCGGCGTGGAGTAGCCGGTGCCGCGCGGGTCGAAGCCGATCAGGTCGTAGACCTCGTGCACCGGGGTCCCGGCGAACTTCTCCGGCAGGGCGCGGCCCAGGCCCCAGTCGCCGCCCGGGCCGCCGTTGACGGCCAGCAGGATGCCGCGCCGGCGGGCCGGGTCGGTGGCCCGGAGGCGGCTGACGGCGATGGCGATGCGTTCGCCGTCCGGGTCCGCGTAGTCGCGCGGGACCTCGATGGTGGCGTATTCGAGCCCGTCGGGGGACGGGCTGGGGGTCCAGACTGGTTCGCGCTGTTCGTGTGGTTCGCGTGGTTCGCGGAAGGTCACAGGCACCGTTTTCTCCCTTTTTTGAGGGCTCGTTCGCCTCCGCTGCGCTCAGTCACTGTCGACAGTCGATCGTGCTCGCTCGCTCGTTCCTCGCGAACTGCGCGCGTTCTCTTTTTCGACAGCGACCGCTCCGCTTCGGCTCACTCGCCGACCCGGCACCGCAGATCCAGGCGCACCGTCGGCCTTCGAGGTCAGGACACCAGGCTCCCGTCACCTGCTTGAGCAGCACTGGACGCATTCCGGACCGGCACCGCGAGGGCTGCCACCAGGCCGGCGGCGCTGAAGAGGGCGGCGCCGTAGAGGGCGAGGCCGTAGCCGGAGGCGAGGGCGTGGCCGAGGGGGGCGCCGTGGGCGGCCTGGGCAGAGGTGCGGGAGGCGGCGAGGGTGGCGAGGGTGACGAGGCCGACGGCGCTGCCGAGTTGGCGGGTGGTGTTGAGCAGCCCGGAGGCGAGCCCTGCCTGGCGGGGCGGCAGGCCGGCGGTGGCGGCGTTGGTGGTGGCGTTGAGTACCACGCCCATGCCGAAGCCGATCAGCAGGGCGGGCCCGAGCAGGTCGGCGGCGAACGTCGCGTGCTCGTCGGCATGGGACAGCCACAGCAGTCCGGCGCAGCCCAGCGAGAGTCCGGCCAGCAGCACCGGGCGTGGGCCGGTGCGCGGGACGAGGGAGGAGATGCCCCAGCCGCCGATGGCGAGCCCGAGGGACATCGGCAGGTAGCTCACGCCGGTACGCAACGGGCTGTAGCCCAGCACCTGTTGAAGGATGAGCGTGAAGAAGTAGAAGGTGCTGAAGAGCGCGGCGATGCCGAAGAAGGCGACCAGGTTCGCGGCGGCCACGGAGCGGTTGCGGAAGATGCCCAGCGGCACCAGCGGATGCGCCGAGACCTTGGCCTGGAGCAGGACGAAGAGCCCGAGCAGCCCAACGCCGACCGCGAGGGCGCCGATCACCTGGGGGGAGCCCCAGCCGTGGGTATGGGATCCGGCGACGCCGTAGACGGTGGCCATCAGGCCGAGGGTGACGGTGACGGCGCCCGGGATGTCCAGGCCGCCGCGGCGGCCCCGGCTGCCGGGGGTCTCGGGGACGACCCAGCGGACGGCGGCGAACAGCAGCAGCCCCAGGGGGACGTTGACCAGCAGGATCCAGCGCCAGGACAGCCACTGGGTGATCACCCCGCCGACCAGGACGCCGATCGCCCCGGCGGCTCCTGACACCGCGCTCCAGAAGCCGAAGGCCCGTGCCCTGGCGGCCGGCCGGGTGAAGGTGGTGCCCAGCACGGTGAGGGTCGCCGGCGCCATGACCGCCGCCCCGAGCCCCTGGAAGGCGCGGGCCAGCACCAGCGTCACGGGGCTGCCGGCGAGGCCGCCGACGGCGCTGGCGAGGGTGAACAGCCCGACCCCGGACAGGAAGACGCGGCGCTGGCCGAAGAGGTCGGCCAGTCGTCCGCCCAGCAGCAGGAAGCCGCAGACGGCGATGGTGTAGGCGTTGTTGACCCATTGCAGGTTCGTACGGGTGAAGCCCAGGTCGCCGGCGATGACGGGCAGCGCCACGTTCACCACCGAGGCGTCCAGCACGTTCATGAACTGGCCCAGG
Organism: Streptomyces sp. NPDC059373; assembly: GCF_042751495.1. Taxonomy (NCBI): domain Bacteria; kingdom Bacillati; phylum Actinomycetota; class Actinomycetes; order Kitasatosporales; family Streptomycetaceae; genus Streptomyces; species Streptomyces sp. NPDC059373. The sequence goes on from NZ_JBHYXC010000009.1 coordinate 85,196, forward strand.
CAGCAGACGGCCAGCACCAGGCCGAGCCGGGTGCCGGCCTCGGCGGGCGCGGAGGAGGTCCGCAACGTCGATGCGGTCATGGGGCGACGCTGCCGCCCCCGGCTCGACGCGCGGTGGGGCACGCCTGGAAGACCACCTTCCAGTGCTGCTCGACCGCTCCCCCAGTTTTCGCTGCCACGGTGCCCGGGCTGGCAAAGCCACCACGCCATACGCCCGGCCGACATTCCCCGAGGAGCGCCATGGCCAAGATCACGTACAAGCATCCGAACGGCACCGAGACCGTGGTCGACGTGCCCGCGCCCAACACGGTCATGCGGGGCGCCAAGATCAACAACATCGCGGGCATCGAGGCCCAGTGCGGTGGCTCCGCCCAGTGCGGGACCTGCCATGTCTACATCAACGAAGCCAGTACGGTACCGCTGCCGGAGATGCACGAGTCCGAGGACGACGTCCTGTACGGCACCTCCAGCCCGCGCCGCGAGAACAGCCGCCTGAGCTGCCAGCTCCCGGTCTCGGACGCGATCGACGGTCTGGTGGTCCATCTTCCGGAGACGCAGTCCTGATGGCCGCGCCGTCAGTTGTCGTCATCGGTGCGGGCCAGGGCGGCACCGACACCGCGGCCGCCCTGCGCGGCCGCGGTTTCACCGGCCGTATCACCCTGGTCGGGGACGAGAGCGTGTTGCCGTACCAGCGGCCTCCGCTGTCGAAGGGCTACCTCACCGGCGCCACCGCCGGCGAGGAGCTCGAACTGCGGCCCGGATCCTTCTTCGCCGACCAGGACATCGAGTTGGTCAGCGGTGACCGGGCGGAGCTGATCGACCCGGAGGACCGCACCGTCGCGCTCTCCTCCGGCCGCTCCCTGCGGTACGACGAGCTGGTGCTGGCCACCGGCGCCCGCCCCCGCACCCTGCCCGTGCCGGGCGCCCTGCTCCCCGGCGTCCTGACCCTGCGCGGGGTCGAGGACGCCGAACGGCTGCGCGGGCCGCTCACCGCCGCCTGCCGCCTCCACGTGGTCGTGGTCGGCGCCGGCTTCATCGGCCTCGAAGTCGCCGCCACCGCGCGCGAACTCGGCCACACCGTCACGGTCGTCGAGGCCGCGCACCGGGCCATGGCCCGCGTGGTCACCGACGTCATGTCGGCCCGTATCGTCCGCGAGCACCGCGCGCAGGGCACCCGGGTCCTGATGCGGCGAGAGCTGGTCGCGCTGCACGAGGACGCCTCCGGGCACGTCCGCGAGGCCGAGCTGAACGGCGGCGAGCGTATCCCCGCCGACCTGGTCGTCGTCGGCGTGGGAGTGCTGCCGAACACCGACCTCGCGGCCGCCGCGGGTCTGCTCGTCGGCGACGGCGTCATCGTCGACGCCCGGCTGCGGACCAGCGATCCGGCGATCAGCGCGATCGGTGACTGCGCCCGCTTCCCGAGCCCGCACGCCGGCCGCCACCTCCGCCTGGAGTCCGTACAGAACGCCTCCGACCAGGCCCGTTGCGTGGCCGCGGCGATCTGCGGCGAGGACGTCACGTACGGCGCCGTCCCGTGGTTCTGGTCCGAGCAGTACGCGCTGCGCCTGCAGATCGCCGGGCTCACCGGCAACCACGACACGACGGTGACCCTCGGCGAACCGGACGGGGACCGCCTCTCCGTCCTGTGCTTCCGCGAAGGCCGGCTCACCGGGGCGGAGTCGGTGAACCGGCCCGCCGACCACGCCATCGTGCGCCGGCTGCTGGCCGCCGGCACCGGGCTGACGCCGCGCGAGGCCGGGCGTCCCGGCTTCGACCTCAAGACCTACGTCCTGCAGTCCGCATCACCTTCAACCGCTCCCGTAGAAAGGCCAGTTCATGCCTGACAGCACAGCCACGGCGGTACAGTCCCGTCCGCAGCCCCATCCGCGCCATGTGGGCCTGCGCATCCTCGGCCTCTGGATCGCCATGGTGGCGGCGTTCGTCGGTGTGTCGGCGGTGCCGTCGCATGCCGCCGTCGAGCACCACCCGGCCGTCGTCCAGAAGGCGCTCGCCGGTACCTGGGATCTGACGGTCACCATCCAGGCTCCCAGCGGCGCCACCACGACCACCGCGCGCTTCGTCTTCCACCCGGACCACAAGCTGACCGGAGACGGCGGTGGGTTGGGAGACGACGGCAAGCCGCTCTTCCAGGCCACGGGCTTCTGGAACGAGGGCAAGAACGGCGCCTTCTCCATGTACGTCACGCACCCCGGCGCGGCCGACGGCGCGATCATCGGCACAGTACGCGCCATCCACCTGGGCCAGATACGCGGAACGCACTTCTCCACCCGCGCCTACGCCCAGGTCTACGACGGCGCCGACGTCAACATCGCCGGCCCGATCGCGGTCAGCAGCGTCGCCACCTGGGTGTCGTCCAGCACCTCTTGACCCGCACAGCGCACCTCGCCCGTGGCCGCTTCCGTCCCCCGGAGGCGGCCACAGGCGTTTCCCCTTGCAACGCGCCACACGCCACACGCCACACGAAAAGGTCCCGGACGCCTGATGGATCGGCGTCCGGGACCTTCGCGTCGAGCCCGGGGGTCACTTCCCCCAGGTGACCGGGAGGCGGGTCAGGGTGTGGTTGATCTCGCCGGTGTGCCAGGGCAGTTCGTCCTGCGGGACGGCCAGCCGCAGATCCGGGAAACGCCGGATCAGGCCGTCGAGGGCGATCTCCATCTCCATCCGGCCCAGATGCTTGCCGAGGCAGTAGTGCATGCCGTGGCCGAAGGAGATGTGCGGGTTGCGCTCGCGGGTGACGTCCAGCCGGTCGGGGTCGGGGAACACCGTCTCGTCGCGGTTGGCGGAGGCGAGCGAGAGCAGGACGACATCGCCGGCGCTGATGCTCACCCCGGCGATCTCCAGGTCCTCGGCGGCGATGCGCGGGAACCCGGAGGTGTCGGTGGCGAAGAGGTTGACGTGCCGCAGCAGTTCCTCGACGGCCAGCGGGATCCGGGAGCGGTCCTCGGCCAGCAGCCGCCACTGCTCCGGGCTGTCGGCGAGCAGCGCCAGTACGGAGTTGGCGAGCTGGTTGGCGGTGGTGTCGAAGCCGGCCCCGATGAGCGTGAAGCCGAAGGTCACCAGCTCCTGCTCGCTGAGCCGGTCGTCGTTGTCGCGGGCCGCGATCAGGTCGGAGAGCATGTCGTCGGCGGGGTTGGCGCGCTTCTCCGCGATGAGCCCGACGATGTACTCGCTGAGCCTGGCCAGGCCCTCCATCGACTCCTCGCCGCCCGCCCGGTCGTCGACCGTGGCGAAGGCCCGCGCCCAGCCCTCGAACTTCCGCAGGTCCTCCGGCGGCACCCCGAGCAGCTCGCCGATCACCGTGAGCGGCAGCGGCACCGTCAGCTGCTGTACGAGGTCAATGGGGCCGCCCTTGGCCTCCATGTCGTCCAGCAGCTCGTCGGCGACCTTCTGGACGCCGGGGCGCATCCGCTCCACCCGGCGCATCGTGAAGGCCCCGGCCACCAGCTTGCGGAGCCTGGAGTGTTCGGGCGCGTCGAGGGAGATGATCATCTCGGCCGTCGTGGTCATCGACCCGCCGATCCGGGGCGCCCCCGGCTTGCAGGTCTCCGCCCGGCTCAGCCGGGGATCCGCGAGCGCCGCCCGCACATCCTCGTACCGGCTCACCAGCCAGGCGTCCACACCGCCTGCGGTGGGCACCTTGGCCACGGGCTGTTCCTCGCGCAGGCGGGCGTACTCGGGGGCGGGGCCCCGGTACGTCGTGCCGGGGAAGGGGAAGGGGCAGACGCCCGTTTCCTGAGGGGCAGTCAAGGTGACACCTCCGTAGGGATTGTGGTCAGGCAGGCGTTCACGCCTCGGGACCGAGGAGGACCGCCGAGTAGTTCTTGCGCGCGGCGGTGTCGTACTGCAGCGCCACGTGGCTGCTCGCCGAGGTGATGTCCCGCCAGAGGCGCTGGAGGGGCTGTGCCTCTCCCAGGCCGGCCGTGCCGGCGGCGCGGATCAGCAGGGCGACGGCCTCGGCGAGGGTCTCGGCCGCGTAGGTGGCGTTGCGCTCGTTGCGCGCCATGTGTTCTGGGGTGAACAGCCGCTCGTCCAGGACGCGGGCGTTCTGCTCGACCAGGTGACGCGCCGAGTCGATCCGGCCGGAGACCCGCACCAGGGCGAGCTCGTTGGCGTGGTTGCGCCGCCGCCCGGTCATGGTCGCCGCGGCGGCGTCCAGCGCGCCGGTGGCGGCGCCGACCACGGGCGCGATGAAGGTGAGGCCCCCAACGGCCTGGAAGGGCACGTTGTGGGAGGAGACGACCGAGCCGCCGTTGCGGCCGGTCATCATGTCCGTACGGTCGAAGGACAGATACGCCGGGACGTACACGTCCTCGACCACCACGGTGTGGCTGCCGGTGGCGCGCATGCCCACGCTGTCCCAGGTCCGGCGTACGGCGTACGACCCCGCGGGCAGCGCGAAGAAGCGCGCCCGCGGCGGGCCGTCGCCGTCGCCGCCGGGCACGGCGGCGCAGACCAGTGCCCAGTCGGCGAAGTCGATGCCGCTCACATAGCTCCACTGGCCGCTCAGCAGCCAGCCTCCCCCGGCATCGGCGGGGCGTGCCCGGCCGGCCGGCATGAGCGCGGTGGCGATCACGGTGTCGGGGCTGTCGCCCCACAGCGCCCGGTGCCCCTCCTGCGGGAGGTGGCTCGCGAAGCGCGCCGAGTAGGCGCTCAGCGAGGCGCACCACGCGGTGGCCGGGCAGCCCTCGCCGACCGCGATGACGGCCCGGGTCAGCTCGGCGAACGAGCCCTCCGTGCCGCCGAGTCCGGCGGCCACGAAGTGCCGGGCGAAGCCGGCCTCGCGCAGGGCGGCGATGACGTCGGGGTGCATGGCGCGGCTGCGGTCGGCCCCGTCCGCGTGCTGGGCGGCGAGGACACGTATCTTCTCGGCGGCCTCGGTCAGGCCCGTCCGTGTGTCGGCAGGCATCGTCATGACTCCCGTCAGATCGCCTTGGAGAAGAGGTCCAGGGTCTCCCCCGGGCTCGGTCCGTCGAGCGCGCGGAAGATCCCCTCGGCGCCCTCGCCGTGCTTGTGCAACTTGACGTGGGACAGCTCGACCTTGGTGGTGCTCGCGTCGACCGCCGTGAACTGGACCTCGATCTCGCTGGCCCGCTCGTCGTCGGGGATGGACTGCCAGCGGCCGTCGATCCGCCAGGTCATGACCAGGCGGTTCGGCGGGTCCCACTCCAGGATCCGGCCCCAGGCGATCTCGTTGCCGTCCACGTCCCACTCGTAGTAGCGGCCGCCGACGCCCGGTTCGAAGGCGAGGCCGGCCCGCTCCTTCCGCACCAGGACATGGGAGGGCGGCCACCAGTCCTTGGGCCGCTCGGTGAAGACCTTCCAGCAGTGCTCGGTCGTCGCTGCGACGACCACCTGCTTGCGTACGTCGGGAATCTGCTGCTCGGCCTGCTCGGGCACGGTCCCTCCTTCGTCAGTCCATGTCCGCCCACGCTCGCGCGAGGCGCTCGACACGACATGGAGGGCGGATCGAGTTCGGTCTCCAGCGGGGTTCGAGATACGAGCGAGCAGCCGTTGCGACGGTCGGGGCCGGTTGCACGTACTCACGGCATCCACGGACTCCCACGGACTCCACGCGCTCGACGGACTCCGCAGGATCAGAGGCTCACAGGCTCGAGAACAGGAGAGCACGATGACAGACGCGGTACGACGGGTCGCCTTCGTCACGGGTGCCACCAGTGGGATCGGCCTCGCCGTGACCGAGCTGCTGGCGCGGCAGGGGGTCGCGGTCTTCGGGGTGGCACGCGGCGAGGAGAGCGTGCGCACCGTGGTCAAGCGGCTGCGGGAGGAAGGCCTGGAGGTCGACGGGGCGGTGTGCGACGTCTCCTCCACCGAGCAGGTACGGGAGGCGGTGCGCGCGGCCGTGGAGCGCTACGGCCGGATCGACATCCTGGTCAACAACGCCGGCCGGGGCGGCGGCGGGGTGACCGCCGAGATCGAGGACTCCCTCTGGCTCGACGTGATCGACATCAACCTCAACGGCACCTTCCGGGTCACCCGCGAGGTGCTCAGCACCGGCCGGATGCGCGAGAGCAGCTGGGGCCGGATCATCAACATCGCCTCCACCGGCGGCAAGCAGGGCGTCGAACTGGCCGCGCCCTACTCGGCGGCCAAGCACGGCGTCGTCGGCTTCACCAAGGCCGTGGGCAAGGAGCTCGCGAAGACCGGCATCACCGTCAACGCGGTCTGCCCCGGCTATGTCGAGACCCCGATGGCCCAGCGCGTACGCCAGGGCTACGCGGGCCACTACGGCGTGAGCGAGCAGTCCATCCAGGAGAAGTTCGAGGCCAAGATCCCGCTCGGCCGCTACTCGACCCCCGAGGAGGTCGCCGGCCTGGTCGGCTACCTGGCCTCGGACGTGGCGGCCTCGATCACCGCGCAGGCGCTCAACGTCTGCGGCGGCCTCGGCAATTACTGATACCCGCGACCCGCTGTCCGCCCGGCAGGAACGCTGTCCGGTCCTCCGGGCAGAAACGCCTCCAGGCAGAAACGCAGAGACGCAGAGACGGAGCCCCACCATGACAGAAGCGGCAACCACGCTGCTCGCCGCGCCCGAGGCCGGTCCCGATGTCGCCGCCTTCCGGGCCGCGATGGGCCGCTTTCCCACCGGAGTCACCCTGCTCACCCAGGGCAGCGGCGACGACGCCATCGTGATGACCCTCAACAGCCTGACCTCGGTGTCCCTCGACCCCCTGCTGCTCCTGGTCTCCGTGAAGGCGGACGGGCGGATGCGCCCGCGCGTGGCCCGAGCCGGAAGCTTCGCCGTGAACATCCTGGCCGAGGCGCAGCTGGACCTGTCCACCCTGTTCTGCCGCCCGGACCGGCCGGAGGGCGAGCTCGCGATGCGCCGCCTCGGCGCGGTGCCGGGCGTGACCGGCAATGCCGTACTCCCGTCCGCCGCCGCCTGGTTCGAGTGCGAGCTGCACTCGGAGCACGTCGCCGGTGACCACGCCCTGCTGATCGGCCGCGTGGTGGCCCTGGAGGCCGGCGTGGACTCCCGCCGTCCGCTGGTCTTCCACCAGGGCGGCTACGCCCGGCTCCCGGAGGCGTCATGACGACGGTCACGGGTATGGCTGCCGGCACGGCCACGGGCACCGTCGTCGCGGCGCCGCCCGCCCTGGAGGAGGTCGCCGAGGGCGTGTACGCCTGGGTGCAGCCGCCGGGCGGCTGGTGCCTCAACAACGCGGGCCTGGTGGTCGGCGACGGCGGCGCCGTCCTCGTCGACACCGCCGCCACCGAGGGCCGTACGCGGCGGCTGCGCGAGGCCGTCCGGCAGGTCGCGCCGGACGGCCCGGACACCGTGGTGAACACCCACTTCCACGGCGACCATGTCTTCGGCAACGGCCAGTTCGCGCCCCGCGCGACCATCGTCGCCCACGAGGGGACCCGCGCCGACATCGCCGAGGCCGGTCTCGGGCTGCGGCAGTTGTGGCCGGAGGTCGAGTGGGGCGAGACCCCGCTGACCCTGCCGACCCTCACCTTCCGGGACGGGCTCACCCTGCACACCGGCGGCCGGACCGCGCCCCGCGTGGAGCTGCTCCACCTCGGGCCGGCCCACACCGCCACCGATGTGGTGGCCTGGGTCCCGGACCGCGGGGTGCTCTTCACCGGGGACGTGGCGTGGTCGGGGGTCACGCCCTATGTGCTGATGGGCTCGGTGTCCGGTTCGCTGCGGGCGCTGGAGCGGATGCGCAGCCTGCGGCCCCGTACGGTCGTGGCCGGCCACGGCCCGGTCGGCGGCCCCGAGGTGCTGGACCTCACGGAGTCGTATCTGCGCCGGGTGCGGCAGCTCGCCGAGGAGGGCCTGCGGGACGGGCGTTCGGCGCTGGAGACGGCCCGGCGCGCCGACCTGGGGGCGTACGGGCGGCTGCTGGACTCCGAGCGGCTGGTGGGCAATCTGCACCGCGCCTACGCGGAACTCCAGGGGCTGCCGCCCGGCGAACGGATCGACGTGGCCGAGTCCTTCAAGGAGATGTGCGTGTTCCACGGCGGCCTGCCGACGTGCCACGCGTGACGGGAACGTGAGGGGAGTGGGGTTGTGACGGTACTGCTGGAGGAGCCCGAGGCACCGGATCTGCGGCTGCCGGGAGTGGGTGACGACGACGAGGAGGAACGGCACATCTGCCGTGGCATCGACTGACCGGCGTGCGCGAGACCGGCATCAAAGAAATCAAAGAAGGGGCCTGCTGGGTGCAGGCCCCTTGTTTGTGTTGCTGCTGCCGATCGGGGGTTCACACGCCTTCGAAGAGCGGCGGCGCGTCCTGGTGGATGACGCGCGAACGGGTCAGCAGCCCGCCGCCCGGCCCGCGCACCAGGACGTCCTCCACGGTGAACGTCGGCTGGAAGGACACCTTGCCCTCGCGGTCGGTCTGGCTCACGAGGGTGTAGTACGAGGTGCCGATCGTGCCGTCGTCCGCCGGTTCGATGACGACGTGGCCGAACCAGTGCCGTACGGCGATGTCGCGGTAGCGCGGCAGGCTCGCCAGCATCCCGGCCAGCATCTCCTCCCGGCCCTCCTGACGTCGGCCGCCGGCGTGCACCACGACGCCGTCCTCGGTGAAGGTCGCGGCGAACCCCTCGATGTCCAGGGCGTCCACCCGTCGCATCTGCCGCGCGTAGAACGTCTGCACCTCCGCGTAAAGGTCTCCGCTGACCTTGATCACGCTTTCCTGGGACACCGTGACTCCCTCCGTCTGACTCCGCGGTCCGCTGCCGTCCACGCTGTCAAACCCGGCTGCAGCGGGGCTGGAGAGCCGCTCAGCCCGTGAGCCCCCGGCGGGCCAGCAGCGGCTCGATGCGCGGCGCCCGGCCCCGGAAGGCCTCGAAGGCGGTGAGCGAGTCGACGCTGCCGCCCTTGGAGAGCAGCTCGCGGCGGAAGGCGTCGCCGTTCTCGCGCCGCAGTCCGCCGTTCTCCTTGAACCACTCGACGGTGTCGGCGTCCAGCACCTCGCTCCAGATGTAGGAGTAGTAACCGGCGCTGTAGCCATGGGAGAAGATGTGCGCGAAGTACGTGGACCGGTAGCGCGGCGGGATGGCGGGCAGCGCCAGGCCCGCCTCCTTCAGCGCGGCGGCCTCGAAGGCCTCGGCGTCGCCGGGGTCGGCCCCCGCCGGGATGGTGTGCCAGGCCCAGTCGAGCAGGGTCGCGGCCAGGTACTCGACCGTACGGAAGCCCTGGCCGAAGCGGTCTGCGGCCTCTATCCGGTCCACCAGCTCCTGCGGCATCGGGTCGCCGGTCTCGTGGTGGCGGGCGTAGTTGGCCAGGATCTCGGGCCAGACCGCCCACATCTCGTTGACCTGGGAGGGGTATTCGACGAAGTCGCGCGGGACGGCGGTGCCGGAGAAGAAGGGATACCGGACATCGGAGAACAGGCCGTGCAGGGCGTGCCCGAACTCATGGAAGAGGGTGTTGACCTCGTCGAAGGTCAGCAGCGTCGACTCGCCGGGCGCGGGCTCGGCGATGTTGAGGTTGTTCACCACGACCGGGTGCTCGCCGAACAGCCCTGACTGGTCGACGAGGTTGTTCATCCAGGCGCCGCCACGCTTGGAGGCCCGGGCGTGGAAGTCGCCCAGGTAGAGGCCGAGCGGCGAGCCGTCCTCCTCGAAGACCTCGAAGACCCGGACGTCGGTGTGGTAGCCGGTGAGGTCGGGGCGTTCGGTGAAGCTCAGCCCGTAGAGCAGCCCGGCCGCGTGGAAGACGCCGTCCTTGAGCACCCGGTCGAGCTCGAAGTAGGGGCGCATGGCGGCGGAGTCGATGTCGTACTCGGCCTTGCGGACCTTCTCCGACCAGTACGCCCAGTCCCAGGCGGCGATTTCGTCCAGGCCGGATGCGGCGGCCAGCGCGGCGGCCTCACGTTCGGCGTTGGCGACGGCGGGCGGGACGAGGCGGCCGAGCATCTCGGTGACGGCCTCGGTGGTGCCGGCGGTCTGGTCGGCGACGACGTAGGCGGCGTGGCTGTCGTGCCCGAGGAGGGCGGCGCGTTCGGCGCGCAGCGTAGCCAGCTTCACGACCAGGTCGCGGTTGCTGTTGGGGCCGCTGAGGCCGCGTCCGAGGGAAGCGGTGAGGAGGCGCTCGCGTACGTCGCGGCGGTCCAGGGCCGCCAGTTCCTGCTGGTTGGAGAAGTTCTTCAGGCTGAGGACGTACGTGCCGTCGTGTCCGAGGGCGCGGCCGTTCTCGGCGGCGGCGGTGATGGCGCCCTGGTGGAGCCCGGCCAGTTCGTCGGCACTGTCGAGGACCAGGGCGGCGGCCTTGGTGTCGGCGAAGAGGTTCTGCTCGAAGGCGGTGGAGGCCGTGGCGATCTCCGCGTTCAGCTCGCGCAGCCGCTGCCGGCCGGCCTCCGGGAGCCGGGCGCCGGCCCGCTCGAACCGGGTGTGGTAGCGCTCCAGCAGCCGCAGGGACTGGGCGTCCAGGCCGAGTTCGTGCCGGGTGTCGAAGAGCGCGCGGACCCGGCCGTAGAGCGCCGGGTCGAGGTGGATCGCGTCGCGGTGGGCCGCGAGCTGGGTGCTGATCCGGGCCTCGATCTCCTGCACCTCCGGGTTGGTGTCCGACGACGCCTGGTTGAAGAACACATGCGAGACCCGTCGCAGCAGTGTCCCCGAGCGCTCCAGCGCCTCGATGGTGTTCTCGTACGTCGGCGGGTCCTCGCTCGCCGCCACAGCCTGGGCCTCGGCCAGTTCCTCGGCCATGCCGCGCTCGAAGGCGGGCGGATAGTGCTCCTCGTGGATCTCCGCAAAGGGCGGCAGCCCGTACGGGAGCGTGCTCGGGCTGAAGAAGGGGTTCGTCGCGTTTGTCGGCGTCACGCGATCGACCCTACGTCTGGGCTGCCGCACGGTCGTGCGGTTTTACGTCCGGTGCAGGGGTGGCAACGGCACGCACGGACGGCCGGGTCGAGCGCGGGAACCAGACACGGGCGTCGAGGGCCGCGAGTTCCTTGCCGGTGGCGATGACTTCGGGGCCGCCGAGGATGCGTACGGAGATCGCTACTTTTGTCACTGTTACGCGGGATCCGCGTAACAGATGGCCAACAGGCCCGTTCGGCCCACAAAGCGTGTCGTTTGTCCCCACAAAGCTGACGCTCCGACAGCCGTTTCAGAGGGAGGCACTCGAGATGACCGATCGGACACTGTGGTCATACGCCGAGATCGCCGCGCACATCAGGGTGCAGGTCGACACGGTGCGCTCCTACCGAAAGCACGGACACCTTCCCTCGCCTGATGTGGTCGAAGGCGGCAAGCCCTTCTGGTACGCGGACACGATCCGCGCCTGGAGCTCCCGGCGGCCCGGTAACCGCGGCCGCCGGGATCCCGACTGATGGTCGACCGAAAGAAGCGAGGAGGTCAGGCAGAGTTGACGGGCTCGGGGTCCCGCTCCGTCTCGCGACGCGGGACCTCCGCCGTCCCTCCGCCGCCCTCGCTGAGGCCGAAGCGGTCGTGCAGAGCACGCAGCCCGCGCGGCGCCCACCAGGTGGCCCGGCCGGTCAGCCGCATCACGGCCGGCACCAGCAGGGTGCGGACCACCATCGCGTCCATCAGCACGGCCAGCGCGATACCGAGGCCGAGCATCTTGGTGTTGGCGATCCGCGAGGTCCCGATGGCCACCATGACGACGGCCAGGATCACGGCGGCGGCGGTGATGAGCCCTCCGGTGCGCCGGACCCCGAAGACCACCGAGGCCCGGTGGTCGCCGGTGCGGTCGTACTCCTCCTTTATTCGCGAGAGCAGGAAGACGCCGTAGTCCATGGACAGTCCGAAGGCCACACAGAACATCAGCACGGGCAGCGTGGTCTCGATACTGCCTGTCGCATTGAAGCCGAGCAGCCCCGACAGATGCCCGTCCTGGAACACCCAGACCACGGCACCGAACATCGCGGTGAGGCTCAACGCATTGAGCAGCACCGCCTGAAGGGGGATCACCACACTGCCGGTGAGCAGGAAGACCAGCAGCAGGGTGACCGCCGCGATCATGCCGGCCGCCCATGGCAGCCGCTCGGCTATGACGTGCTTGGTGTCCACCAGGACGGCGGCCGTGCCGGTGACCGAGGCCCGGAACGGCGGGTCCACCGCCCGTATCCCACCGACCAGCGCCTGGCTGGCCGCGTCCACGGCCTCCCCCTTGGGCAGCACGGTGAGGTAGGCCGCACCGTCCGAGCTGCGGGCGGCCTCGGCCGGCCCGGGCGCAGCGGTCCGCTTGCCCCCCGCGTACTGACCGGCCGGGCCGTCGACGAAGACGACGCCGGGCAGCGCCGAGAGCCGCGAGCTGTAGTCGGCCAGTTGGGAAGCGGTCGGGCTGCCCTCGGCCAGGACGGTGATCTCGCCGCCGGGATTGCCGGGGAACTCGTCCCGTATGTGCTGCTGGACGACATGGGCCTGCGCCGTGGCGGGCAACTGGCGGTCGTCGGCGGTGCCGAACTGCACCCGCAGGAAGGGCAGTCCGAGCAGCACCAGGACCGCGACCGTGCCCACGGCGAAGATCGGCGCCCGGCGCATCACCAGCCTGGCCAGCCGCCCGTAGCCGCCCTCCGCCTGGGGGTTGGGTTGGCGGCGCCGCAGCAGCTTGCGCAGGTCGAGCGCGTTGACCCGGTGGCCGAGCAGCACCAGGGCGGCGGGCAGGATGACCAGCGCGGCCGCGGCGGCCAGCAGGACGACCGCGATCCCCGCGTAGGCGAAGGAGCGCAGGAAGTACTGAGGGAAGAGGAACATCGCGGCCAGCGAGGCGGCGACGGTGAGCGCCGAGAAGAGCACGGTGCGCCCGGCCGTGCGCAGGGTGGTCGCGACCGCCTGACGAGGCTCGGCGCCGGCGGCCAACTCCTCACGGAAGCGCCGCACGATGAACAGGGCGTAGTCGATGGCGAGTCCGAGCCCCAGGGCGGTGGTCAGATTCTGCGCGAAGATCGAGACATCGGCGAACGAGGTGATACCGCGCAGCACGGCATTGGTCCCCAGGATGGCGACGATGCCCACCCCCAGCGGCAGCAGGGCGGCGACTGCGCTGCCGAAGACCATGACCAGCAGCAGGAGAGTCACCGGCAGCGCGATCAGCTCGGCACGCGCCAGGTCCTCCTTGATGGTGCTCTGCATCTCGTTGCGAACCTCTGCCAACCCGCCGATTTTCACCTCGACCGGACCGTGCTTGCCCCGGAATTCGGGCGCTATGCGGTCGAGGGCCTTGGTGACGGCATCGTCACTGCCGCCGATCCGGGCCGCGATCATCGCCTCGCCGCCGCCTTCGGTCCGCAGCGCGGGAGCCGAGGTGTCCCAGTACGAGGTGACGCCGGTGATGGCCTTGTCGGCGTCGAGCTCGTGGGCGAGAGCCCGCCCCTCGGCCGCGACCCCGGGGTCGTCGACACCGGCCCCACGGCTGCTGACGAGCAGGATCAGATTGGGCTGCGAGTTCGGGAAGTACCGCTCGAGCGCCTTGGTCGCGTAGGACGACTGCGAGTCCGGGGCCTCCCAGCCACCGCTGGCCAGCCGGTCCGCGACACCGCTCCCGGCGACCACGGCGAGTGCGGTGAAGAGCAGTGCGAGCAGCAGGGTGAGCCGTGGCCGGGCCGTCACGACCCTGGTCCAGCCCCCTACCGCACGCTCGCGGTTGACATCAGGCATGACAGAGGTGTCCCCTCCCCCTGGAACCGCCGTAAACTGGCGGTGGAGAACACGAGCGATCACTCGTGTTTCTCCAGAATGCGAGCGGTGTCTCGCATTTGTCAACACTGATTGGGGATTACACGTGTCCGTGTCCGAGGAGCAGAAGCCACGCCGTCGGCAGGCACGCGGCGAGCGGCGCGCGGCGCAGCTTCTGGAGGCGGCGGCCGAGGTGTTCGGCAAGGTCGGATACACCGCCGCCAGCACCAACGCGATCGCCCGCGAGGCAGGCGTCTCCCCCGGCACGCTCTACCAGTTCTTCCCCAACAAGGAAGCCATCGCGATCGAGCTGGGCGGCACTCTCATCCACCGGATGCAGGAGGCCCATGGCGAGCTGTTCACCGCCGAGAACGCCGCCCTGCCGCTGGACCGGATGATCGACGTCGTCGTCGACCCCTTCATCGCCTTCAACTGCGAGAACCCCGTCTTCCTCGCCCTCGCCCAGGACGGCGACGTCCCCGGCGGGGTCGCCCAGGCGCACGACGCCCTCCACAGCTCCCTGCTCCAGCGTGTCGACACCCTCATCGGCCTGCGCTCCCCCGGCCTCTCCCCGGCCGAGCGCTCCCGCGTCGCCGCGATGTCCTTCGGGCTGTTCAAGGCCGGCCTCGCCCTGGTGCTGGCGCACGAAGGAGCGGAGCGGGACGCGTACGTCGCCGAGTTGAAGAAGGCGCTGTACGGCTACCTCGCCCCGCACGTCGGCAGCGGCCCGGTAGCCCTGGCCTGACCTCACAACCGCCCGACCTCACAACCGCCCGACCTCACAACTGCCGCACCTCACAACCGCCGGACCTCACAACCGCCCCGCGTCGCAACCGCCCGGCGTTACAACTGCCGAAAACCTGACGGCCCGGACTCCGGATTGTCCGACCCCGGGCCTATGGTCGACTCCATGAGCGACACTGCCGCGGCCACAAGCTTCGCGGTGATCGGCGCGGGTGGGATCGGCGGCTTCACCGCCGCTCTCGCACAGCTCGCCGGACACGACGTGACGCTGTGCGTACGCACACCCATCGACAAGCTCGCGGTCGAGACGGACGGCGAGGTGCTCCACTCCCCCGTGCGCATCGCCACGCGGCCGGAGCGGGAGAGTCCCGCCGACTGGGTGCTGGTCACGACCAAGGCCCAGGACACCGGGAGCGCTGCCGAATGGCTGCGCCGGCTGGTCGGCCCGCACACCCGCGTGGCCGTCCTGCAGAACGGGGTGGGCCACGTCGAGCGCGTGGCGCCGCTCCTGCCCGAAGGCACCGACGTGCTCCCGGTCCTGGTCTACATATCCGCCGAGCGCACCGCACCCGGCCGGATCACCCACCACGTCGGCAACGCCCTGCTGGTCCCCGAGGGCGGCCTCGCCGACCGCTTCGCCGCGCTGTTCGACGGCAGCGGCATCGAGGTGCGCACCACCGCCGACTTCACCACCGCCGCCTGGCGCAAGCTCTTCAGCAATCTGGCGGCGAATCCGCTCACCGCGCTCACCGAGCGCCGCGTGGACGTCTTCGCCGAGCCGGACATGGCCCGGCTCGCCTCCGACGTACTGGGCGAGGCCGTCGCCGTGGCGCGCGCGGAGGGCGCGGAGATCGGCGAGCAGGATGTCCGCGACACCCTCGACCTGTACGCGATGAATCCGGCCGCCGGCGGCACCTCGATGCTCTACGACCGGCTCGCCGGGCGCCCGTTGGAGCATGAGCACATCACCGGCGTGGTCGTGCGGGCCGGCGAGAGGCACGGCATACCGACGCCGCTCAACACGGCACTGCTGACCCTGCTGCGCGCCCTGGACCACTCCATGAGCTGAGTCCGCGGACCTGGGGCTCCCCGCCCCCGCCCGTCAGACCGACTGCCCGCCGCCCACCTTCTCGGGCTGTACGGCCTGTTCCTCCGCCGACTGGCCGGGAATGCCGGGCACCACTGCCCCACCACCCGCGGCCACCACCAGCTCGGCGCCCTGCACGTCGCCTCCGCGCCGCCGGGAGATCCACTGGACGAGCGCGCCCAGGGCCGCGACCAGCACCGAGACACCCAGCCCGAGCCCGACCGCGTACAGCGAATTGGAGGTGGCGAGACCGCCGAAGTAGCCGAGCCCCACCGAGTACGTCGCCCAGACCGCCTCGGCCAGGCCCGCGCCGATCGCATAGCGCCGGGCCGGATAGCGCATGATTCCGGCCGCCAGCCCGCCGAACAGCCGGCCGCTGGGCAGGAAGCGCACCCCGACCACGAAGGGCACCCCATGTCGCTGTATCCGGGTGCTGGCCCAGTCGAGGAGGGCACGGCGCCGGGGCCGCCGGTAGAGCCTGGTGAGGATCCGTCCACTGACCGCCCGGCCGGTGCGATGGATCAGCAGGTCTCCGGCCAGCGCGCTGCCGGCCACGACCAGCAGCACCAGCGCGATGCTCAGCCGGCCCTCGGCAGCCAACACCCCGCCGGTGACGAGCAGAGCGGCATTGGGCACCAGCGGGGGCGCGGTGGTGGCTGCCAGCACCGCGTACGCCAGGATCACGTGGCCGTCGCGCAGATACGCGTCCAGGCCTGCCGTGAAGTCGAATGACGACACGAATGTTGCAACGTCCACGTCGCCACCCCTCTTCCCCTTTTGGCGCGTCCGTCCTCGTCCAAGCTCGCAGGGACAGGAGGGGATGAGCAACGGGATTCCACCAGGATTAGGGGCATTCCCAGGGGTTTCCCAAGGTTCCGTCATCCTCAGGGGGCAGCGCGGTCTGGCCCACTCGTCCCCAGGGAGTACAGGTACTACGGCGAGTGGAGCGGTCGGAGGCGGAGACGGTCAGCGGCCGAGCAGTTCGCCGCCGTTGCACTGCAGGATCTCGCCGGTGATGAAGCCGGCCTCCGGGGAGGCCAGGAAGATCACGGCGGCCGCGACGTCGGCCGGGCGCCCCACCCGCCCGATCAGGGTCCGTCCGGCCCGCCGGGTCAGCTCCGCGTCGTTGAGCCGCGCGCCGAAGAACTCGGTGCCGGCCACCGTGCCGGGGGCGACGATATTGCAGGTCACGCCCTGCGGGCCGAGCTGGGCGGCCAGCGAGTGGTTCCAGGCGTGCAGCGCGGCCTTGGAGGCCCCGTACGAACCGCCGCCGCGCAGCGCCGCCACCGAGGTCACCGTGATCACCCGGCCGCCCTCGGGAAAGCGGTCCCGGGCGGACTCGGTCACCAGCACGGCGGTCAGGACATTGCGTTCGAAGTCACCGCGCCAACGGGCGAGCACCCCGTGCGGGCCGGCGCCGATCGCCAGTTCACGGCTGCCCGCGTTGTTGACCAGGACATCGATACGACGCGGCAGGCGGGTCAGCACGGCCTCGACATCATCGGGATCGGCGAGATCGCAGGCCACCGGAGTCACGTCAAGGTCGTATTTGGTACGTAGTTCTTCGGCCGTGGCCTGGAGGACCTCACGACGGCGGCCGACGATGGTGACATGGCTGCCCGCCTCCGCGAACCGGGTGGCCACCGCCCGCCCGATGCCCGTCCCTCCGCCGGTGACAACGACGTTCCGGCCCGTACTCGCGTTCTCCGACATCACTCTCCGCCCCTCAAGGAGGGACAGCACGCTACGGGACGCCGTCCTCAGGGCTTCACCGGGGGTCGGTATCGGGCCCGAAATGACCATAGAGATGCAGATCACACTGGCTGGAACGTAACCTTTTGGTCTAGAGGCGGGTCTATCCGAGCGAAGACACCGGGCTCCCGGCGGACTCGGTGAGATGATGAGCGGGTTGTCTTTGGGGGACAGCCCGATCGTGTTGCCCGGGGCGAAGCGCCCGGAGAGCTTTGAGCGGCCCTCCCGGACGCTTTGATCCCGGTCAAGGCGAACGCACCCAAAGAACGCCCGGTACGGCCCCGTGGGGGGAGCCGCTCCGGGGAACGAGGGGCGCCCCGTGTCCAACCCGTGGGGGGATTGGGCGCGGGGCGCTTCTCTTTTTCGACGCTCGGTATTTTTTGAGGCGAGGGCGCCTCGGGTCAGCGACCCTCGACCGGGACGAAGTCGCGGATCTCGACGCCGGTGTAGATCTGGCGCGGGCGGCCGATACGGGAGCCGGGCTCCTTGATCATCTCGTGCCACTGGGCGATCCAGCCGGGAAGCCGGCCGAGCGCGAAGAGCACGGTGAACATGGTGCTCGGGAAGCCCATGGCCCGGTAGATCAGGCCGGTGTAGAAGTCCACGTTCGGGTAGAGGTTGCGCTGGATGAAGTACTCGTCGCTCAGCGCGTGCTCTTCGAGCTTGAGGGCGATGTCAAGGAGCTCGTCGGACTTGCCGAGGGCGGAGAGGACATCGTGCGCGGCCGACTTGATGATCTTCGCGCGGGGGTCGAAGCTCTTGTATACGCGGTGACCGAAGCCCATCAGGCGGACGCCGTCCTCCTTGTTCTTCACCTTGCGGATGAAGGAGTCCACATCGCCGCCGGCGGCCTGGATGCCTTCGAGCATCTCCAGGACGCTCTGGTTGGCGCCGCCGTGCAGGGGGCCCCACAGCGCGTTGATGCCCGCCGAAATGGAGGCGAACAGGTTGGCCTGCGAGGATCCGACCAGGCGCACGGTGGAGGTCGAGCAGTTCTGCTCGTGGTCCGCGTGCAGGATGAGCAGCTTGTCCAGGGCGTCGACCACGACCGGGTTGAGCTCGTACTCCTCGGCCGGCACCGCGAACGTCATGCGCAGGAAGTTCTCGACGTAGCCGAGATCGTTGCGCGGGTAGACGAACGGGTGGCCGATGGACTTCTTGTACGCGTAGGCCGCGATCGTCGGAAGCTTGGCAAGCAGGCGGATCGTGGAGAGGTAGCGCTGCTTCTCGTCGAACGGGTTGTGGCTGTCCTGGTAGAAGGTCGACAGCGCGCTGACGACCGAGGACAGCATGGCCATCGGGTGGGCGTCGCGCGGGAAGCCCTGGAAGAACCGTTTGACGTCCTCGTGCAGCAGGGTGTGCTGGGTGATGTCGCCGCGGAAGGTGGAGAGCTCGTCCACAGTGGGGAGCTCGCCGTTGATCAGCAGGTAGGCGGTCTCCAGGAAGGAGCCACGCTCGGCGATCTGCTCGATCGGGTAACCCCGATACCGCAGGATGCCCTGCTCGCCGTCGAGGTAGGTGATCGCGGACTTGTAGGCCGCGGTGTTGCCGTAGCCGCTGTCCAGGGTGACCAGACCGGTGTCGGCACGCAGCTTGCCGATGTCGAAGCCGTTGTCGCCGACGGTTCCTTCGATCACCGGGTAGCGGTGCTCGTTGTCCCCGTACCGCAGTACTACAGAGTTGTCGCTCACGTCATTCCCTCACCGACGTCGTGGCCTCTTCATCGAGGTTTCGAGGTGCCCTGACTACCCCTACTGTCCCCCATTTGGCGCGGCCTCGTGCACTCGGGGTCGTCCATCGGGCCGATAGCTGGCACCCAGTGCCTATTTTGCCGCTCCGGAGAGCCGATGGTCGAGCGCCGTGAACCGCCGGCCCGCCGACACCGTGCGGACCGCCTGACCGATGGCCTTGCGCGAGCCGACCAGTACGACCAGCCGTTTCGCACGGGTGACGGCCGTGTAAAGCAGATTGCGCTGGAGCATCATCCAAGCCCCGGTGGTGACCGGGATCACCACCGCCGGGTACTCACTGCCCTGGGAACGGTGGATGGTCACCGCGTAGGCGTGCGCCAGCTCGTCCAGCTCGTCGAAGTCGTACGGAATCTCCTCGTCCTCGTCGGTACGGACGGTGAGCTTCTGCTCAACGGTGTCCAGCGACGTGACTACCCCGACCGTGCCGTTGAAGACGCCGTTCGCCCCTTTGTCGTAGTTGTTTCTGATCTGGGTGACCTTGTCGCCGACGCGGAAGACCCGGCCGCCGAAGCGCCGCTCGGGCAGATCGGGGCGGGCGGGGGTGACGGCCTGCTGGAGCAGCCCGTTCAGCACGCCGGCGCCGGCGGGGCCGCGGTGCATGGGGGCCAGGACCTGGACGTCCCGGCGCGGGTCGAGGCCGAACTTCTGCGGGATGCGGCGGGCCACGACATCCACCGTGAGCCGGCCGGCCTCCTCGGAGTCCTCCTCGGCGAACAGGAAGAAGTCCGGCAGGCCCTGGGTGACCGGATGGAGCCCCGAGTTGATCCGGTGGGCGTTGGTGACCACACCGGACTGCTGGGCCTGGCGGAAGATCCGGGTGAGCCGGACCGCCGGGACCGGCCCGCCCTCGGCGAGCAGGTCGCGCAGCACCTCGCCCGCACCGACGCTGGGCAGCTGGTCCACATCCCCGACGAAGAGCAGATGGGCGCCCGGTGGCACGGCCTTGACCAGCTTGTTCGCAAGCAGCAGGTCCAGCATCGAGGCCTCGTCGACCACCACCAGGTCGGCGTCCAGCGGCCGGTCCCGGTCGTACGCGGCGTCCCCGCCCGGCTTCAGCTCCAGCAGCCGGTGCACGGTCGAGGCCTCGGCGCCGGTCAGCTCCGCCAGCCGTTTGGCGGCCCGCCCGGTGGGAGCGGCGAGCACCACCTTGGCCTTCTTCGCCTGGGCCAGGGCCACCACCGACTTCACGGTGAAGGACTTGCCACAGCCGGGCCCTCCGGTGAGCACGGCGACCTTCTCGGTCAGGGCCAGCCGCACCGCCTGCTGCTGCTCGGGCGCGAGATCGGCCCCGGTACGGTCGGCGAGCCAGGCCAGGGCCTTGTCCCACTCGACGTCCCGGAAGGCGGGCATCCGGTCCTCGGTGCCGCGCAGCAGCCGCAGCAGCGAGCCGGCCAGCGAGATCTCGGCCCGGTGGAACGGCACCAGGTAGACCGCCCGGATGGGATCGCCGCCCTCCGGATCGGGCACCGCCTCACGGACCACACCCTCCTCGTCGGCCAGCGCGGCCAGGCAGTCGATCACCAGCCCGGCGTCGACCTGCAGCAGCTTGACGGCGTCGGCGAGTAGCCGCTCCTCGGGCAGGAAGCAGTTCCCACTGTCGGTCGCCTGCGAGAGGGCGTACTGCAGCCCGGCCTTCACCCGCTCGGGGCTGTCGTGCGGTATTCCGACGGCCTGGGCGATCCGGTCGGCGGTGAGGAAGCCGATACCCCAGACATCGGCGGCCAGTCGGTAGGGCTGGTTCTTCACCACGGAGATCGACGAGTCGCCGTAGTTCTTGTAGATCCGGACCGCGATGGAGGTGGAGACCCCCACCCCCTGGAGGAAGACCATCACCTCCTTGATGGCCTTCTGCTCCTCCCAGGCCGCGCCGATGAGCTTGGTGCGCTTGGGGCCGAGCCCGGGGACCTCTATGAGGCGCCTGGGCTCCCCCTCGATCACATCGAGGGTGTCGGTGCCGAAGTGCTCCACGATCCGGTCGGCGATGCGCGGGCCGATGCCCTTGATCAGCCCGGAGCCGAGATACCGGCGAATTCCCTGGATGGTGGCCGGCAGGACCGTCGTGTAGTTCTCGACGGTGAACTGCTTGCCGTACTGCGGATGGGAGCCCCAACGGCCCTCCATGCGAAGGGATTCGCCCGGCTGGGCGCCGAGCAGTGCGCCGACGACGGTCAGCAGGTCGCCGCCGCCCCGGCCGGTGTCGACCCGCGCGACCGTGTAGCCGTTGTCCTCGTTTGCATACGTGATCCGCTCGAGGACGCCCTCGAGGACGGCCATCGTGAACTCCCCCACAGCCAGGGCCTCCTCCCCACGCGCCGGCGTCGTCGAATGAACTGATCCGAAGGTACCGCCGAGCGCCGACAACCCGCTCGGAGCCTGTGGATAACTCAGCGCGGAAGGGCACGGCAAGGTAACGATCAGGTTTCCGGGTCTTGTCCTCTGCCATGTAATCGATTCCAATGCTCCTTGTAATCGATTCCACAAGGAGGTGGACGGTGGCGAGCATCAAGGACGTGGCATCCCGCGCGGGTGTCTCGGTCGCGACGGTCTCCCGCGTCCTCAACGACCACCCGTCGGTCCGCCCGGACACCCGCACCCGGGTGCTGGCGGCGGTCACCGAGCTCGGCTACCGGCCGAACGCGGTGGCCCGCTCACTGCGTACCGACCAGACCCGCACGCTCGGGCTGGTGATCAGCGACGTACTCAACCCGTTCTTCACCGAGCTGGCCCGCTCCGTCGAGGACGAGGCCCGGGCGCTGGGCTACAGCGTGATCATCGGCAACGCCGACGAGCAGCCGGAGCTCCAGGACCACCACGTACGCACCCTCCTGGACCGCCGCATAGACGGGCTCCTGGTCAGCCCCACCGACGGCGGCTCCCCCCTGATGCTGGAAACCGCCAGGGCCGGAACCCCGATGGTCTTCGTCGACCGCTGGATCCCCGGCATCGGCCCCGAGGTACCGGTGGTCCGCACCGACGGCGGCGACGCCGTCCGGGACCTGGTCGCCCACCTGTACGCGCTCGGCCACCGGCGGCTCGCCATCATCGCGGGCCCGGCGGCGACCACCACCGGCAGCGAGCGCATCGAGTCCTTCCGCGACGCGCTCCAGGAACACGGACTGCCGCTGCCCGACGACCACATCGGCCAAGGCGACTTCCAGGCCGCCAGCGGCCGCCGGGCCACCGCCCGCTTCCTGGACCTGTCCACACCCCCCGACGTGATCTTCGCGGCGGACAACCTCATGGCGCTCGGCGCGATGGACGAGATCCGCGCCCGCGGGCTGCGGGTCCCCGACGACATCGCACTCGCCGCCTTCGACGACATCCCGTGGTTCCTGCACACCGACCCCCCGATCACGGCGATCGCCCAGCCCACCGGCGAACTCGGGCGCGCCGCCGTCCGCGCGCTGATCGACCGCGTCGAGGGCCGCCCCGCGCCGTCCGTCACCGTCTCCGCCCGCCTCGTGGTGCGCCGTTCGTGCGGCGAGTCCGAAGGGAGCACCTCTTGAGCACGACCGAGAAAACCGCGCGGACCGAGCAGACCGAGCTCCTCCGCATGGAAGGCGTACGCAAGGTCTTCCCCGGCGTCGTGGCCCTCGACGGCGTCGACTTCGACCTGCGCCGAGGCGAGGTCCACGTCCTCCTCGGCGAGAACGGCGCCGGCAAGAGCACCCTCATCAAGATGCTCTCCGGCGCCAACCGCCCCGACGGCGGCCGCATCCTGGTCGACGGCACCGAAGCCCGCATCCATGGCGCACAGGACGCCGAACGGCTCGGCATCGCCACCATCTACCAGGAGTTCAACCTCGTCCCCGACCTCAGCGTCGCCGAGAACATCTTCCTGGGCCGGCAGCCGCGCCGCTTCGGCTTCCTCGACCGCAAGCGGATGAACGCGGACGCGGCCGTGCTCCTCGCCCGCGTCGGCATCGACGTCGACCCGACCACCCGCGTACGCGAACTGGGCATCGCCCGGCTCCAGATGGTCGAGATCGCCAAGGCACTGAGCCTCGACGCCCGCATCCTGATCATGGACGAGCCGACCGCCGTCCTGACCAGCGAAGAGGTCGAGAAGCTCTTCCGGATCGTACGGAAGCTGCGTGACGACGGCGTCGGAGTCGTCTTCATCACCCACCATCTGGAGGAGATCGCCGCCCTCGGCGACCGCGTCACCGTCCTGCGCGACGGCCGCAGCGTCGCCCAGGTCCCGGCCGGCACCCCCGAGGACGAACTCGTACGGCTGATGGTCGGCCGGAGCATCGAGCAGCAGTACCCGCGCGAACGAGCCGACGCCGGGGCGCCGCTGCTCAAGGTCGACGGCCTCACCCGGGCCGGCACCTTCCACGACATCGGTTTCGAGGTCAGGGCCGGTGAGGTCGTCGGCCTGGCAGGCCTGGTCGGGGCCGGCCGCACCGAGGTCGTCCGTGCCGTCTTCGGCGCCGACCCCTACGACTCCGGCACCGTCGAGGTCCAGGGCAGGCGGCTCCCCCGGCACGACGTGAACGCCGCCATGGACGCCGGCATCGGCCTGGTCCCCGAGGACCGCAAGGGCCAGGGCCTGGTGCTCGACGCCACCGTGCAGGAGAACCTCGGCCTGGTCACCCTGCGCCGCTCCACCCGTGCGGGCTTCGTCGACCGGGCCGGGCAGCGGCGGGCGGCCGACCGGATCTCCGGACAGCTCAAGGTCCGCATGGCGGGACTGCACCAGCACGTACGGACGCTGTCCGGCGGCAACCAGCAGAAGGTCGTCATCGGCAAATGGCTGCTGGCCGACACCAAGGTGCTGATCCTCGACGAGCCCACCCGCGGCATCGATGTCGGCGCCAAGGTCGAGATCTACCAACTGATCAACGCGCTGACCGCCTCCGGGCACGCCGTCCTCATGATCTCCAGCGACCTCCCCGAGGTGCTCGGTATGAGCGACCGCGTCCTGGTGATGTCCCAGGGCCGGCTCGCCGGCGAACTCCCCGCGCACGAAGCCACCCAGGACGCCGTCATGGCCCTGGCAGTCAACGCGAACGCAAAGGATGTGGAGGGCTCCCGTGGCCACTGACACGCTCAAAAGCGGTACCGGCACGGGCAGCGCCGCCGCCCTGCGCCGCCTGCTCCTCAACAACGGCGCCCTCAGCGCCCTGGTGGTCCTGGCCGTGGCGATGTCGCTGCTGTCCGGCGACTTCCTGACCACCCAGAATCTCCTCAACGTCGGCGTCCAGGCGGCCGTCACCGCGATCCTGGCCTTCGGCGTCACCTTCGTCATCGTCTCGGCCGGCATCGACCTGTCGGTCGGCTCCGTCGCCGCGCTCTCCGCCACCGTCCTGGCCTGGACCGCCACCAACCAGGGCCTCCCGGTGTGGATCGCGGTCCTGCTCTCCATCGGCACCGGCATCGCCTGCGGCCTGGTCAGCGGCGCACTGATCTCCTTCGGCAAGCTGCCGCCCTTCATCGCCACCCTCGCCATGCTGTCCGTCGGCCGGGGCCTGTCCCTGGTCATCTCGCAGGGCAGCCCGATCGCCTTCCCCGACTCGGTGTCCAAGCTCGGCACCACCATCGGCGGCTGGCTCCCGGTTCCGGTCCTGGTGATGATCGCGATGGGCGTCATCACCGCCGTGATCCTGGCGCGTACGTACATCGGCCGCACCATGTACGCGATCGGCGGCAACGAGGAGGCCGCCCGGCTCTCCGGCATCCGCGTCAAGCGCCAGAAGCTGGTCATCTACGCCCTGTCCGGCGGCTTCGCGGCCGTCGCGGGCATCGTCCTCGCCTCCCGGCTGGCCTCGGCACAGCCGCAGGCGGCGTACGGATACGAACTCGACGCCATCGCCGCGGTCGTCATCGGCGGTGCCAGCCTCTCCGGTGGCGTCGGCAAGGCCTCGGGCACCTTCATCGGCGCGCTGATCCTCGCGGTGCTCCGCAACGGCCTCAACCTGCTGTCGGTCTCGGCCTTCTGGCAGCAGGTCGTCATCGGTGTCGTCATCGCGCTGGCCGTCCTCCTGGACACGCTGCGCCGGCGCGCCTGAACCGCCTCACCCCGCGCCCCTCACCCCCCGCCGTCCGTCCCCTCGGCCCGTGCGTCCCCCATCGCCGGACGGGCTGGATCTACCACTCACCCGCAAGGAACAGCCATGCGTACGAAGCAGATCACGGTCACCGCGGCCGCCGTCGCCGCGCTCGCCCTCACCGCCGGCGCCTGCAACTCCGGGTCGTCCGGCTCGTCGAACCTGAAGGTGGGCCTGTCGGTCTCCACCCTCAACAACCCCTTCTTCGTGCAGCTGAAGGCGGGCGCACAGGCCGAGGCGAAGAAGGAGGGGGTCAGCCTCACCGTCACCGACGCGCAGAACGACGCCTCCCAGCAGGCCAACCAGATCGAGAACTTCACCAGCCAGAACGTGAAGGCGATCATCATCAACCCGGTGGACTCCGACGCGGCCGGCCCGTCCGTCAAGGCCGCCAACAACGCCAACATCCCGGTCGTCGCCGCCGACCGCACCGTCAACAAGGCCACGGTCGCCGCCACCGTCGCGTCCGACAACATCGCGGGCGGCAAGCTCGCGGCCCGGACGATCGCCGAGCAGCTCGGCGGCAAGGGCACCATCCTCGTCCTGCAGGGCACCTCCGGCACGTCGGCCGCCAACGAGCGCGGCCAGGGCTTCACCGAGGGCCTGAAGGCCTACCCGGGCATCAAGATCGTCGCCTCGCAGCCCGCCGACTTCGACCGCACCAAAGGCCTGGACGTCACGACCAACCTGCTGCAGGCCCACCCCGACGTGACCGGCGTCTTCGCGCAGAACGACGAGATGGCACTCGGCGCGATCAAGGCGCTCGGCAGCAAGGCGGGCAAGTCGGTCAAGGTCGTCGGCTTCGACGGCACGCCGGACGGCCTGACGGCTGTCAAGGCGGGCACGCTTTCCGCGTCGGTCGCGCAGCAGCCGTCGGAACTGGGCAAGCTGGCGGTGCAGAACGCGGTCAAGGCCGCCAAGGGCCAGAAGGTCGACAGCACGGTCAAGGTGCCGGTCAAGGTCGTGACCTCGAAGAACGTCGCCGGCTTCTCGTCCTGACCCCGTTGCCCCGCGTACGAATCGACGTAAAGGAAACAACGACGATGCACGGCTACGACCTGCTGGTCGTAGGGTCGGCCAACGCCGACCTGGTGATCGGCGTCGACCGCCGCCCGGCGGCCGGCGAGACGGTTCTCGGCTCCGACCTGGTCACCCACCCGGGTGGCAAGGGTGCCAACCAGGCCGTCGCCGCAGCCCGCCTCGGCGCCCGTACCGCGCTGCTGGCCCGGGTCGGCGACGACCCGCACGGGCGCCTGCTCGGCGACTCCCTGCGGGCGGCCGGCGTCGACACCGCCGGCCTCCTCACCGGCGGGGCGCCGACCGGGGTCGCGCTGATCACGGTCGACCCTTCCGGAGACAACAGCATCGTGGTGTCCCCCGGCGCCAACGCGCGGCTGTCCCCCGAGGACGTACAGGCCGCCGGGGAGCTGCTGGCGGCGGCCCGGGTGGTATCGCTCCAGCTGGAGATCCCGCTGGACACGGTCGCCTCCGTGGCCGCCGCGGTGGCAGCCACGGAGGCGCGGGTCGTCCTCAACCCGTCGCCGCCCGCGCCGCTGCCCGCCGAGGTCCTGGCCGCCTGCGATCCGCTGGTGGTCAACGAGCACGAGGCCCGCTTCCTCCTCGGATCCGATGCCGGGGACACCGCGGAGTCCTGGGCCGCCGGCCTGCTGGCCCTCGGCCCGCGCTCGGTGGTCGTCACCCTGGGCGCGGCCGGGGCGCTCGTCGCGGATCCGGCCGGCCAGGTACGTGTCCCCAGCCTCCCGGTGAGGGCCGTCGACACCACCGGCGCGGGCGACGCCTTCACCGGCGCCCTGGCCTGGCGGCTCGGCGCGGGCGACGAACTGGAGACGGCGGTGCGCTTCGCCGTACGGGTCGGGGCCGCCGCCGTCACCAGGGCCGGGGCCCAGGAGTCCTTCCCCACCCTGGAAGAGGTCGCAGCTCTGTGAAGAAGGCCGGAATCCTCAACCGCCACCTCAGCGGGGCGCTGGCCGTGCTCGGCCACACCGACCTGGTGGTGGTCTGCGACGCGGGCCTGCCCATACCCGACGGCCCGATCGTCGTCGACCTGGCCTTCCGCGCCGGGACGCCGTCCTTCGCCGAGGTCCTCGAGGGCCTGCTCGACGAGCTGGTGGTGGAGGGTGCCGTCGCCGCCCGGGAGATCCGGGACGCCAACCCCGGCGCCACCGCGCTCCTGGACGACCGCTTCCCCGATCTGGAGCTCGTCCCGCACGAGGAGTTCAAGGCCCGCACCCGGGCCGCCCGGCTCGTCGTTCGGACCGGTGAGGCGCGGCCGTACGCGAACGTCATCCTCCGCTGCGGCGTGCCGTTCTGAGGCGGAGCCCCGGCCCCCGGACCCGGCTCATTACATCCTTACGGGGCCGGTCGGCAGGACGAGCGGGCGTTTCGCGCGTACCGTCCGGAACATGACCGACCGACCGCTGAAGGACGAGGTGCTGGACGAGCTGGGTGACGACCGGCTCCAGGAGATCGCCGGGCTGCTCCATAGCGACGCCGACACCGCGCGGCACGTCGTGAGCGGCTCGGTCGCCTCGCTGACCGGTGTACTGACCGACGACTCCCTGACCCCCGGCGGCACGGCCGAGCTCTGCCAGGCCATCGCCCAGGCCGCCATGGAAGCCGAACCGCATCCCGGTGGCGTCTCAGCCGGGGGCGGCCTTGTGGCCGCGGTGCTCGGCAAGGTGGCCGACCCGGCGGCGCAGGCGGTGGCGAAGCGGCAAGGGCTGCCGGTGGAGGCGGTCGCGGGGGCGCTGGAGATCCTCGTGCCGGTGACGGCGGCCGTGCTGGCCCGGCGCGCCCGCGCGTAGGTCCTGTCGTCCCTGTCCCTGTGCCGCTGCCCCGGGACAGGCGAAAGGGGTCCGGCAAGCCGGACCCCTTAGGCGTTCCCTCCCCTTACGGTGCCCCGAGCCCCCCTCCGGCCACCGCGTTTCCCCCCATAACCAGGCCCCTGCGAGCCCCCTCCGGGGCCTGATGACATGTACGACCCACGTCCCCGCAAGAAGGTTGCACGCCTCGCGAAAGAAATTTGAAAAACTTCTCAGAGGACGTGCCGGACGTATCTGTCGGCGATCTCGGCGAGCGCCTCGGCGCCCTCCAGGGCCCACAGCCGGGGGTTGAAGATCTCCACCTCGATCGCCCCGTCGAAGCCGGTGGCGTCCACTCGTTCGCGGTACCAGCGCAGGTCGATGCTGCCGTCACCGAGCTGCCCACGGCCGAGCAGCACCCCCTCCGGAAGCGGGGTGATCCAGTCCGCGAGCTGGAAGGACGCGATCCGGCCGGCCGCCCCCGCCCGGTCGATCAGCGCGCCCACCCGGTCGTCCCACCAGATGTGGTACGTGTCCACGACCACGCCCACCTGCTCCGCCGGGAAGCGCTCGGCGATGTCCAGCGCCTGGCCGAGCGTGGAGATCACGCACCGGTCCGAGGCGTACATGGGGTGCAGCGGCTCGATCGACAGCCGTACGCCGCGCTCACCCGCATACGGCGCGAGTTCGGCGACGGCGTCGGCGACGCGCTCGCGGGCGGCGGCGATGTCACGGTCGCCGGCCGGCAGGCCGCCGGAGACCAGGACCAGGGTGCCGGTGCCGAGCGTGGCGGCCTCGTCGATGGCGGTGCGGTTGTCGGCCAGGGCCGCCTTGCGCTCGTCCGGGTCGGCGGCGGTGAAGAAACCGCCCCGGCAGAGCGAGGTCACGGTCAGACCGGCGTCGCGCACCAGCTTCGCCGCCGCCTCGACCCCGTACTCCTGCACGGGGGCCCGCCACAGGCCGATGCCGGTGATGCCGAGGGCGGTGACGCCCTCGACCAGGGCGGGGATGGAGAGCTGCCTGACCGTCTCCTGGTTGATGCTGAGCCGGGCCAGGCGGGTGTTGTCAGTGGTCACTGTCACACTCCGTATACGGAGAGGAGATTGCGTACTCGGGATTCGGCGAGCGCCGGGTCGGGGAACAGGCCGATGCGGTCGGCGAGTTCGTACGCCCGGGCCAGGTGCGGGAGGGAGCGTGCCGATTGCAGACCACCGACCATCGTGAAGTGCGACTGGTGGCCGGACAGCCAGGCCAGGAACACAACACCCGTCTTGTAATAGCGGGTGGGCGTGCCGAACAGGTGCCGGGACAGCTCGACGGTGGGGTCGAGCAGGGCCCGGAAGCCGTCCCTGTCACCGGTGTCGAGCGTGCGCACCGCCTCCGCGGCGACGGGGGCCAGGGGATCGAAGATGCCGAGCAGAGCGTGACTGAAGCCCTGCTCGTCACCCGCGATCAGCTCGGGGTAGTTGAAGTCGTCCCCGGTGTAGCAGCGCACGCCCTTGGGCAGGCGGCGGCGGACGTCGATCTCGCGCTGGGCGTCGAGGAGGGACATCTTGATGCCGTCGACCTTGTCCGGGTGGGCCGCGATGACCTCCAGGAAGGTGTCGGTCGCCGCGTCCAGGTCCTCGCTGCCCCAGTAGCCCGTGAGCGCCGGGTCGAACATCGGGCCCAGCCAGTGCAGGATCACCGGCTCGGCGGACTGGCGGAGGAGGTGGCCGTATACCTCCAGATAGTCCTCGGGGCCCTTGGCGAGGGCGGCGAGGGCGCGGCTCGCCATGAGGATGGCCTGCGAGCCGGCCTCCTCGACGACGGCGAGCTGTTCCTCGTACGCCTTGATGACCTCGGTGAGGGTCGTGGCCGGCGTGGTGAGCTGGTCGGTGCCGACGCCGCAGGCGATGAGGCCGCCGACCGCGCTCGCCTCGGCGGACGAGCGGCGGATCAACTCGGCCGCGCCCGCCCAGTCCAGGCCCATGCCGCGCTGCGCGGTGTCCATCGCCTCGGCCACGCCCAGGCCGTGCGACCAGAGGTGGCGGCGGAAGGCGAGAGTGGCGTCCCAGTCCACGGCCGCCGGTGCGTCGGGGGCACTGCGGAAGGGGTCGGCGACGACGTGGGCGGCCGAATAGACGATGCGGCTGCGGAGTGCGCCCCCGGCTCCGTATGTGACGGGTGCGATGCGCGGTTCGTACGCGTACAGCTCGCCCTGCGCGTCGGGGAGGAGGATCGTGTGCGCTGTCACAGGCTCAGCTCCGGTACGTCGAGGCGGCGGCCCTCGGCGGACGACTTCAGACCCAGCTCGGCGAGCTGCACGCCGCGGGCGCCGGCCAGCAGGTCCCAGGTGTAGGACTCGTCCAGGTAGACGTGCCGCAGGAAGAGCTCCCACTGCGCCTTGAAGCCGTTCGTGAAGCCGTCGTCGCCGGTGTTGTCCGGGACCTCCTGCCACTGGTCGCGGAACGCCTCGGTCGCCGGGATGTCCGGGTTCCAGACCGGCTTGGGGGTGGCGGAGCGGTGCTGCACGCGGCAGTTGCGCAGGCCTGCCACGGCCGAGCCGTGCGTGCCGTCGACCTGGAACTCGACGAGTTCGTCGCGGTTGACGCGGACGGCCCAGGAGGAGTTGATCTGGGCGACCGCGCCGCCCTCCAGCTCGAAGACGCCGTACGCGGAGTCGTCGGCGGTCGCGTCGTACGGCTTGCCCTGCTCGTCCCAGCGCTGCGGGATGTGCGTGGCGGTGAGCGCCTGCACGGTGCGGATCCGGCCGAACAGCTCGTTCAGCACGTACTCCCAGTGCGGGAACATGTCGACGACGATGCCGCCGCCGTCCTCGGCGCGGTAGTTCCAGGACGGGCGCTGCGCGGACTGCCAGTCGCCCTCGAAGACCCAGTAGCCGAACTCACCGCGGACGGAGAGGATCTGGCCGAAGAAGCCGCCGTCGATGAGCCGCTTGAGCTTGAGGAGGCCGGGGAGGAAGAGCTTGTCCTGTACGACGCCGTGCTTGATGCCTGCGGCGGTGGCGAGACGGGCGAGGTCGAGAGCGCCGTCGAGGCCGGTGGCGGTGGGCTTCTCGGTGTAGATGTGCTTGCCGGCGGCGATGGCCTTGCGGATCGCGTCCTCGCGGGCGGCGGTGGCCTGGGCGTCGAAGTAGATGTCGACGGTCGGGTCGGCGAGGACAGTGTCCAGGTCGGTGGAGACCAGGGACGGGTCGAGTGCGTGCTTGTCCGCGAGCGCGCGAAGGGCGTGTTCGCGTCGGCCGATGAGGATCGGCTCCGGCCACAGCGTCGTGCCGTCGCCCAGGTCCAGCCCGCCCTGCTCGCGGATCGCGAGGATCGACCGGACGAGGTGCTGGCGGTAGCCCATGCGGCCGGTCACGCCGTTCATGGCGATCCGCACTGTCTTGCGTGTCACGTGGGGTTCCTCTCGATCGACCGGCCTCGCGTGCCGTGATCTAGCCGATAGCAAGCGCTTTCTCGCTGCTCAGCGTAGCCGGAGTCGAACGAGTTCGACAAGAGCGCGGTAGGGGCGGCGTAAGCGCTTGCTGCCGCTGCGCGGGATGACCCGGGGCGCCCGAGGTTCGTGGTGGGGTCGGGGGCGTGTCGGGGTGGGTCGTGGAAGGTCTACTCGGTCCCGTCGAGGGCGTACTCGTCGCGTCGGCCGCACATGCCGTAGCCGGAGCGGCGGGAGGGGGTCGTGGCGGTGACGGTCGCCTCGGCGAGGTGGGCCGGGTCGGCGGCAGCGAGGGCTGTGAGGTGTTCGCCCGTGCGGTGGGCGGCGGCGAGGGGGCCGGCGCGCCAAGGGGCTTGCCAGGTCCGGGCCTTGGGGGCGACGAGGCGGGCGGCGGCGTGGTGGAAGGCGAGGAGGGGCTTGGGATCGCCGGCCGCCGAGGCGTCGCGGAGGGGGAGGTAGCCCTCCATGGCCAGGTCGCGGCGGCGGCGGGCGGCCGTGTCGTCGGCCGGGGATGCGGCGGCGCGGGCGTAGGCGTCCGGGTCGGCGAGGACGGCGGGCGGGAAGGTGAAGACGGCATCGCCTGCTTCGGGGAGGCCGGAGTTCTCCATGAGGACGGTGACGCGGAGGTCCGCGCCCTGCACCATGCGGTGGACGGTGCCGGGGGTGAACCACACCACGGCGCCCGGTTCCAGCGGAGTGTCGCGGTAGCCGTCGGCGACGGTCAGGGTCTGGACGGCTCCGCGGCCGCCGGTCACGACGTACGCCTCCGTACAGGCGAGATGCAGGTGCGGGCTGCCGCCGCAGAGGCCGTCGGCGGCCTCCCAGTCGTACGGGCGCAGGTGGGAGAGACCGATGGCGCCGGGCAGTGGCGGGGTCACCACGGGATGCCCTTGAGATGGCGTTCGGTGCGCTCGGCGTCCCAGGCGCCGTCGGCGATGATCACTCGATAGCGGTACGCGAAGCACTCGCCGGGCGGCAGTTCGAACTCGTCGTGGAAGGCCCAGGAGAAGGCGACGGTGGGCGTGGGCTGCTCGCGTACGAACCAGTGGGATGCGTGGATCGCGTCCACGTTCTCGGGCGCGTGCGCGAAGACGAGGGTGGAGGAGGCGTCGACCTCGTCGTGGAGCGTGCTGAAGGAGAGCCAGGGGGCTTGCTGCCCCATGGTGGCGCCCTCGCCGGTGAGGCCGCCACCCGCGAGGACGGTGCCCTCGTTGAAGTCGCGGGGGCCACGCCAGTGGAGACCGGTGTAACCGGCCAGTTCGCGGCCGGCGGTGGTGGGGCTGCCGAAGCGCAGGGGTTCGGCGCGGACGTTGGTGAGGTGGATGGACCAGTCCAGGGCCCAGGCGCCTGCGGTGGCGTCGACGGAGTGGGCGGTGATCTCGCGGCGTTCGTCGCACCAGTGCTCGCCGTGGTGGGAGAGCCAGCTGAGGCGTTCGGTGAAGCTCAGGCGCTCTGCGGTGACGTCGAGCTTCTCGAAGCCGTCGTGCCGCATCGAGCCGACCCTCTCCGGGACCCGCTGGTAGCCCTGGTCGGGACCGAGGTAGGAGTTGCCGCCCCAGAAGTTCTGCCCGGACAGGTGGCTGGCGGTCATCTGCAGACCCTTGTGCCAGCGGTGGTCGTTGGGGCGGTAGCCGGTGACGACATGTCCGGCGAGGGTGCGCAGCGGGTGGGCGTAGGGCTTGCGGGACTCGTACGGATCGGGATCGGGCCGGTAGACGTAGGCCAGCAGTTCGGTGCCGCCGGACGCGACGCGGATCCGGTCGCCGTGGACGTGGGTGACGGTGATCGGGTCGCTCATCCGGTCTCCTCTCCGGTCCTCTTCGGGGCCCACTGCGGGTGGTCGCCGTGCAGGTGGCTGTAGTACGGGTCGCCGGGGCCGATCTCGCCCGCGAACACGGGCTGTCCGGTGAAGGCGGACTTGTAGAGCGCGGACACGAACTCCAGGCTGGTGCGGCCGTCCGGGCCCGAGGCGCGGGGGCGGCGCCCCTCGGCCATGGCGTCGAGGAATTCACCTATCTGGGCGATGTGGGAACTCGGGACGTCGGTGGCCGGGTTGCGCCAGCGGTCCACGCGCCCGCTGTCGGTGATGTGGGCGGCCGGGGTGTAGCGCCAGTGGTGGTTCTCGTGGCCGTAGAGGTGGGTGAGCTCCAGGGTCGCTTCGGCGCAGTCGATACGAATGTGGCTCACCTCATCCGGCGAGTGGACGCTGTTGACGACCGTGCCGAGGGCGCCGCCGGGGAAGCGGACGGTGGCGACGGAGACGTCCTCGGTCTCGACGTCGTGGACCAGGCGGGCGGCCATCGCGCGGATCTCGGACCAGCCGCCGAGGAGGTCGAGCATCAGGTCGATCTGGTGGATGCCATGGCCCATGGCCGGGCCGCCGCCCTCGCTGGCCCAGGTGCCGCGCCACGGGACGGCGTAGTAGGCGGTGTCGCGGTACCAGGTCGTCTGGCAGTGGACGACCCGGGGCGCGCCCAGTTCACCGGAGGCGAGCAGTTCGCGGGCGTGGACGGCGCCCGAGCCGAAACGGTGCTGGAAGACGATGGCGGCGTACGGGCCTGATGCGGCGCCTTCGGCCGCCATGATCTCGTCGTACTCCTGGAGTGAGAGGCAGGGCGGCTTCTCGCACAGCACCCAGGCACCGGCGCGCAGCGCGGCCACGGTCTGGTCGCGGTGGAAGGCGGGCGGGGTACCGATGAGCACGAGGTCGGGGCGCTCGGCGGCGAGCATGGCGTCGAGGTCGGTGTAGCCGGTGACGTCGGGGCCGGCCGTCTCGCAGAAGGCCTTGAGCCGGTCGGTGTCGACGTCGACGGCGGCGACGAGCTCGACGCGGTCGCCGTGGGCGCGCAGCGCCGGGAGGTGGGATCCGGTGACGATGGCGCCGGTGCCGACCACGGCGGCGCGGAGGCGGGGGGCGGGGTCGGCGGCGGGCACGGGCGGCTCCTCGGCCTCGACAGTAAGCGCTTGCACGTAGACTGACCCTAGGCGCGGCGAGCCCGTCCGACAAGGCCCTTCCCGCCGGACCACTCATACGGAGATCGACCGGGCGGGCCCTAGGTGAGAGCATGTGCCGCTATACGGGCGGAGGGCCCGGGGGTGAGACCGACCCGGAGGAATCAGAACCGATGGCAGTGACCCTGGCCGATGTCGCGGCGCGCGCCGGAGTGTCGGCAGCGACCGTGTCCCGCGTGCTGAACGGCAACTATCCCGTGGCGGGCAGCACGAAGGAGCGGGTGCTCCGGGCCGTCGAGGACCTGGACTACGTGGTGAACGGACACGCGCGGGCCCTGGCCGCCTCGACCTCCGACCTGGTCGGCGTGCTGGTCAACGATGTCGCCGACCCGTTTTTCGGCCTCATCGCGAGCGCCGTGCAGGGCGAGATCAGCAACAGCGATGTGCCTGGCGGCGGCAAGCTCGCCGTCGTCTGCAACACGGGCGGCTCCGCCGAGGCCGAGCTCAACTACCTGACCCTGCTGGAGCGGCAGCGGGCGGCCGGTGTCGTACTGACCGGCGGCGCGGTCGAGGGCACCGAGCACACGGGGGCGGTCGCCGTGCGGCTGGCCCGGCTCGCCGCGTCCGGCACGCGGATCGTGCTGTGCGGGCGGCCCCCGCTGTCACCGCTGGCGGAGGCCGTCATAACCGTGGCCTTCGACAACCGCGGCGGCGCCCAGCGGCTCACCGAACATCTGCTGGCCCTCGGCCACCGCACGATCGGTTACGTCGCCGGCCCCGCCGAGCGGACCACCACCCGGCACCGCCTGGAAGGCCATCGGGCGGCGCTCACCGCCGCAGGCCTCGCCGGGTCCCCCCAGGAACTCGAACGCCTCACGGTGCACGGCTACTACGACCGCTCCTCCGGGTACGACGCCGCCCTCGAGCTCCTGCGCCGCGAACCCGGGCTCACCGCGGTCGTCGCCGCGAACGACTCTGTGGCGCTGGGCGTCTGCGCCGCCCTGCGGGACCAGGGGCTGCGGATTCCGGAGGATGTGTCGGTGGCCGGCTTCGACGATCTTCCCTTCAGCGTCGATGCCGTACCGGCGCTCACGACCGTACGGATTCCCCTGCACGAGGCGGGTGCCCGCGCGGGCCGGCTCGTCATGGGTCGCCAGGCGCCGCCGCCAGGTGGCCTGGCCACGATCCGTACGGAGTTGATGGTGCGGGCGTCCACGGGCGCGCCGCGCACAGGGCGCTAGCGGGACCCGGCCGGGAGGAATACCTTTGACGGAGTCAAAGGTATTCGGAGGTGGCCCGGTGCAGACGGAGATGAACCCCGTGCAGGAGGTCCGCGCGTTCAACCGGTTCTATACGAACCGCATCGGCGCGCTGGACTACAGCCGCCGGCTGCACACGCCGTACACGCTGACCGAGGCGCGCGTCCTCTACGAGCTGGCGCACACCGGCCACACGGACGCCGCCGATCTGCGGGCGGAGCTGTCCGTCGACGCGGGGCAGCTGAGCAGGATGCTGGCCAAGTTCGAGGAACGGGGACTGGTGAGCCGGGGCCCGTCGGACCGGGACGCGCGGCGGCAGCGGGTGGAGCTGACGGCCGGGGGGCGGGATGCGGCGGCGCTGCTGGAGGAGCGCGCCCGGGAGGCCGTCGGGGAGATGCTGAGCGGCGTGGCGGCGGAGGACCGGCGGCGGCTGACCGAGGCGATGCGCACGGTGCGGGACGTGCTGGGGCATGAACCTCGGGCTGAGGTCCGGCTGCGTGGGCCGCGCGCCGGGGATCTGGGCTGGGTGATCCAGCGCAACGCGCAGGTGTACGCGGCCGAGTTCGGCTGGAACGAGGAGTACGAGGCGCTGGTCGCCCGCATCGTTGCCGACTTCGCGGCCGGATTCGACCCGGAGCACGAGGCGGCGTGGGTGGCCGAGTTGAACGGCGAGCCCGTCGGCTGGGTCATGTGCGTCAAGGACGACGCGCCGGGGACGGCGAGGCTGCGGCTGCTGCTGGTCGAGCCGGGCGCTCGGGGCCACGGCATCGGCAGGCGGCTGGTGGACCAGTGCGTCGGCTTCGCGCGGGCCACCGGGTACCGGGAGCTGGTGCTGTGGACCAATGACGTGCTGGTGGCGGCCCGGAGGATCTACCAGGGGGCCGGTTTCGAGCTGGTGGGGCAGGAGCCGCACCACAGCTTCGGCAGGGACTTGGTGGGTCAGGACTGGCGCTTGCTGTTGTAGCGTCCGAAGGATGAAGCTCGCGTTCTCGACTCTCGGTGTGCCAGGCCTGCCCGTTCCGGAGGTGGTGCGGCTCGCCGCCGACCACGGCTTCCACGGCGTGGAGTTGCGGGCGGCGGCGGACGAGGAGCCCGTGCACACCGGTTTGACGGCGGATCGCAGAGCCGAGGTGGCCGACCGGTTCCGCGCGGCGGGCGTCGAGGTCGCGGGCATCGCGTCGTACGCGAAGGTGGCGGCGCCGGGCGCGGACGAGCCGGTGCTGGCCGACCTCCGCGCACACGTCGACCTCGCCGCCGACCTGGGGAGTTCGTACATCAGGGTGTTCCCCGGCGGCGACGGCCCCGAGGGGGACGTCATCGCCGCGCGCAGGCTGGCGGCAGCGGCGGAGTACGCCACGGACCGGCGCGTACGGGTGCTGCTGGAGACGCACGACTCGCACCGCACGGGCGCCGATGTGGCCCGGGTCCTCGGCCTGGTGGGGCACCACAACGCGGGGGCCCTGTGGGATGTGATGCACACCTGGCTCGGCGGCGAGCAGCCGTCGACCTCGTACAAGGTGCTGGCCCCCTACCTCGGATACGTGCAGGTCAAGGACATCGCGTCGGCCGGGGACACGACGCCCCTGCCGCTGGGGGCAGGGGCGCTGCCGCTGGCGGAGACGGTGGAGCTGCTCAGCCGAGCGGGCTGGGACGGCTGGCTGTGCTGGGAGTACGAGAAGCGGTGGTATCCGCAGGCCCAGGAGCTGCCGGAACTGCTGGGGCCGGGGCGGGAGTATCTGCTGCGGCTGCTCGACGACTCGGCGTGAGGGACGTGACGGCCACGCCGCCGACGAGAAGGACGGCCGCGCCCCAGCGCAGCGGGCTGACGGACTCGCCGAGGAGCAGGGCGGCGGACGACATCCCGAAGACCGGGACGAGGAGCGAGAAGGGGGCGACGGCGGAGGCGTCGTACGTCCGCAGCAGGAAGCCCCAGACGCCGAATCCGAAGACCGTGGTGACCCAGGCGACGTAGACGATGGCGCCGGCGCCGCTCCAGTCGAGGGCGCGCAGGGCGTCGAGGTCGGCGCCGGGGCCTTCGAAGAGCAACGAGAGGGCGAACAGGGGCAGCGGGGGCACGAGGCTGACCCAGACCATCCAGCTCAGCGCGTCGGGCGGGGCGGCCTTACGGGTGAGGATGTTGGACACGCCCCAGAAGACGGCGGCCACAATGACCAGCGCGAAGGCGCCGAGCGGGCCCGAGGCGCCTTCGTCGATGGCGGCGAGGACGATTCCGCCGAAGGCGACGGCCATGCCGATGAGGCGGGCCCGGCCCAGGCGTTCACCCAGCAGGGTGATCGCCAGCAGAGCGGTGAAGACGGCCTGGATCTGCAGGACGAGGGAGGAGAGCCCCGCGGGCATCCCCTGGTTCATCCCGATGAACAGCAGGCCGAACTTCGCGACGCCGAGCGTGAGTCCGACGGAGACGACCCAGCGCAGCGCCACCTTGGGGCGGCGGACGAAGAAGACGGCGGGCACGGCGGCGACGAGGAAGCGCAGAGCGCAGAAGAGCAGCGGCGGGAAGTGGTCGAGCCCGACGTCGATGACGACGAAGTTGACCCCCCAGAGGGCGGCGACGAGGACGGCGAGGGCGAGGTGGGAGGGGCGCATGGCGGCGGCTTGCGGTCGCATGTGACTCAGCTTCGGGGCCGCGTAGTGTTTAGCACCAGCGATGATTTCTTCATCGTCGGATTCATGTCTGCTACATGGTCTGCTTCACGGTCTACATGATCTACATGATCTAGATGGTCTACCTGGTGGTGATGAGCCGATGCTCGATCTGGCCCGGCTGCGTGCCCTGCACGCGGTGCACGCTCACGGATCGGTCGGCGCCGCCGCGGCCGCGCTGGGATACACGCCGTCCGCCGTCTCCCAGCAGATCTCCAAGCTGGAGCGCGAGACCCGGACCCGGTTGCTCGAGCGACAGGGGCGCGGGGTCGCGCTGACGGACGCCGCGCAGCTGTTGGTCGCGACCGCG
Source organism: Streptomyces sp. NPDC059373 (assembly GCF_042751495.1). Taxonomy (NCBI): domain Bacteria; kingdom Bacillati; phylum Actinomycetota; class Actinomycetes; order Kitasatosporales; family Streptomycetaceae; genus Streptomyces; species Streptomyces sp. NPDC059373. Next base: position 123,659 of record NZ_JBHYXC010000009.1, read on the forward strand.
CAGCAGCTGATGTCGCTGGTGGAGGAGGCGGAGGTGGCGCTGGAGGAGCAGCGCGGCCGGCCCGCCGGGCGGCTGACGGTGGCCGCCTTCCCGACGGCGGCGTGCGGGCTGCTGCCCGGGGTACTGGCCGAGCTGACGGCCGCTCATCCGACGCTGGAGCTGCGGCTGGTGGAGGTCGACCCGCATCTGTCGGTGGACCTGGTGGCGCGGGGCGTGGTGGACCTGGCCGTGGCCCACGACTGGGACATCGCCCCGCTGCCCGCCCCCGAGGGCCTGGAGCGGGCGGTCATCGGCGACGACCGGTGCGATGTACTGGTCCCGGCCGGGCATCGGCTGGCGGCGCACGATTCGGTGGGACGGGAGGATCTGGCCGACGCGAGGTGGATCTGCCAGCCGCCGGGGACGGTGTGCCACGACTGGCTGGTGCGAACGCTGCGCGAGTCCGGTTCGGAGCCGGAGCTGGCCTTCCAGGTGGCGGAGTACCGGACCCAGCTGGCGCTGGTGGCCGCCGGGCTGGGCATCGCGCTGGTGCCGAGGCTCGGGCGCGGGCCGGTGCCGGAGGGGGTCGTGGTGGTGCGGCTCGACCCGATGCCCGTGCGGCGGCTCTACGCCGTATGGCGTACAGGAGCGGCGAGGCGCCCGGCGATCACCGAGACGGTCCGCGTGTTGCGTGCCCACTGGGCGCCGGAAACCGTCTGATATCCGACCATGAGTACATGGAACCGACCAGGAGCCGCCCCCGTCCAACCGGCATGCTGCTGGTGAGTCTCCGCAGAGCGGTGTCGGTCGCGCTGCTGGCTGCGTCGCTGACAACCCTCTCCGCCGCCTGCGGCCGGCAGCAGTCCGCCACCGGCGCGCCCCCCTATGACGGCGCCGGTGGCGGCCCCTCTTCCTCGCAGGGCGCCTTCCGCCTGGTTCATCTGGCGGCGACGACGCGCAGTGTGCCCGATGTGCACACGGTGCTCGACAGCGAGGGTGATCTGGCCAGATTCCCGGGCTACTTCGCGAGATCCGCGCCGGAGATCGCCCAGCAGATCACAGCCAAGGCGGCGAGGACCGATTTCTCGCGCAGCGTGCTGGTGGGCTGGTCCAGGACCACCGGCTGCAGCGCGGCCACGGACGCCGTGTTGTCTCTCGACGCGGGCAGGCGGCTGCATCTCGGGGTGGTACAGCCCAGGCCGCCGGGCGAGTGCTTCGCGGCGAATCACGTCGTGACGCTCTTCGAAGTGCCGCGCGGCAGCCTGCCGGACCACCCGCGCTTCGCGCAGGAGGCGAGCGAGGAGGCCGATCCGCCGGGGCCGGGCACGACCCTGGCCTTCGTCCATCTGGACACGGTGCCCAAGGACGCGGCCGAGGGCGGCGCGGACGGCGACAGCACCGAGGTCACCCGGTCGAGTGAACTGGAGGCGTTCCTGGCCCAGTTGTCCCGGCATGGCGCGGCCACCGTGCGTAAGCAGCTCGCCGCACATCCCGTGCGGGCCGGTGAGCGGCGGTTCGGGTACATCCTGTCGGGCTGCAGGCCCACGGGAGCGGCACTGCTGATCAGTCCGGGGCAGGCGGCGGTGAACGCCGTGCCGACCGGGGACGAGAACATCCGCTGCATCCAGGCCCAGCACTACGTGGCCGTGGTCGGCGTCGCCGGGAGCCTGCTGTGATCACGTGATCACGTGACGGAGCCCGGCCGCGTCCCCTATCCTCGCGAATGGGGGCGCAGCAGCACATTTGGCTCCTGGGGATGCAATGGGGGACGGTCATGCGCATATATGCGGTTTCCGGGCGGCTGTTGGGGGCGGCGTGGCTGGCCGCGCTGTTGTTGACCGCCTGCACACCGGCGTCCGGCGGCACCGACCACTCCCGGGGCGCCACCAAGTTCCCGGGCAGCCCTTCGCGCACCACGGACGACGGAGTCTTCCTGGCCAGGGGCGAGTGCGCGACCGCGGATCCGGTCGGCGCCTACCGGGAGACCAGCTGCTCCGACCCGGCGGCGACCGCCCGCGTGGTGTCCCGGCTGTACGGACTGCTGCCCGCCTCGCCCACCCCCTCCGCCCCGGCCGCCATCGCCCGCGCGGGCGACCGGTGCCCGGCGAACACCGACTTCGTCCTCACCGTCTCCGCCGGCAGCCCCCAGGGCTACGCCTGCATGCGCAACCTCGGCCCCCCGCACCCCGGCGACCCCGGCGCGGGCGGCGGCCCGCGCACCGTCACCGGCGACTGCGTCTACACCTCCCGGGAGGGCGAGGTGCGGGAGACCTCCTGCGACGGCTCCCACAAGCACAAGCCGCAGTACCGAATCCTCGCGGTCGCCCGGAAGCGCTCCGGCTGCCCACCCGGGACGGCGCTCTACGTCGGCCTCGGACCGGCGGGCGTGGGCTGCGCCCGCCGGCTCTGACCTGCCTACGACAGCCGGGCTCCGCCTAGGCGACCGCCTCGCTGCTCTCGTCCTCGCCGACGAAGGCCCGCCAGAGCGAGGCGTAACGGCCGTCGCGTGCCAGCAGTTCCTCGTGCGTGCCGTCCTCGACGACGCGGCCGTGGTCGAGGACGACGACACGGTCGGCCCGGGCGGCCGTGGTGAGCCGGTGGGCGACGACGAGCGTCGTGCGGCGCGACGCGAGGCGGTCGGCGGCCTGGTTGACCAGGCCCTCGGTGGCGAGGTCGAGGGCGGCGGTGGCCTCGTCGAGCAGCAGGATGCCGGGGTCGACGAGCTCCGCGCGGGCGAGGGCGATCAACTGCCGTTGCCCGGCGGAGAGATTGCGGCCGCGTTCGGCGACGGTGTGGAGATAGCCGCCGTCGAGCGTCGCGATCATCTCGTGAGCGCCGACCGCCCGCGCGGCGGCCTCGACCTCCGCGTCGGTCGAGTCCATCCGCCCGTACGCGATGGCGTCGCGCACCGTCCCCGCGAACAGATACGGCTCCTGCGGTACGACGCCGAGCCTGCGCCGGAATCCCGTGAGGTCCAGGTCCCGCACGTCGTGGCCGTCGACGAGGACCGCGCCCTGGGTCGGGTCGTAGAAGCGGGCGACCAGCTTCACGAGGGTGGACTTGCCCGCGCCGGTCTCCCCGACGAAGGCGACGGTCTGCCCCGCGGGTATGCGGAGGTTGACCCCGGACAGCGCCTCGGCGCTGTCCTCGACGTACCGGAAGTGGACGTCGTCGAAGGCGATCTCACCGCGCAGCTCTCCGACGTCGCCCGGGTCGGCGGCGACCGGGGTCGTGGTCGGGGTGCGCAGCAGTTCGCGTATCCGGCCGAGGGACACCGCCGCCTGCTGGTAGCCGTCGAAGACCTGGGAGAGCTGCTGCACGGGCGAGAAGAACAGGTCGATGTAGAGCAGATACGCGACCAGGGCGCCCGCGCTGAGGGTGCCGGCGCTGACCCGGTTGGCGCCGACGATCAGCACCAGGGCGGCCGCCACGCTGGACAGGAACTGGACGAAGGGGAAGTAGACCGAGATCAGGAACTGCCCCCGGAGGCGGGCCTGCCGGTAGGCGTCGCTGCGGCCGGCGAAGCGCTCGGCGCCGCCCTCCTCACGACGGAAGGCCTGCACGATGCGCAGTCCGGCGACGTGCTCCTGCAGGTCCGCGTTGACGATACTGACCCGTTCGCGCGCGAGCTCGTACGCCTGGCGGGACTTGCGGCGGAAGACCCAGGTGGCGGCCAGGAGAACGGGCAGGGTCGCGAAGACCATCAGCGCGAGTTGGATGTCGATGGCGAGCAGCGCGACGAGGATGCCGAAGAAGGTCAGCAGGCTGACCAGGGCGGTGACGAGGCCGGTCTGCAGGAAAGTCGACAGGGCGTCCACGTCGGTGGTCATCCGGGTCATGATGCGGCCGCTCAACTCGCGCTCGTAGTAGTCGAGTCCGAGCCGGTGGAGGTGGGCGAAGATCTTGACGCGGAGGGTGTAGAGGACACGTTCGCCGGTGCGGCCGGTCAGCCGGGTGGAACCCCACTGCGCGGCCCACTGACCGATGACGATCAGCAGACCCAGGAGGGAGGCGGCCCAGACGGCGCCCAGCGCGGCCTGCCGTACGCCGGAGTCGATGCCGTGCCGGATCAGAACCGGTAGCAGCAGCCCGGCGAGGGCGTCGACAGCGACCAGGAGCAGGCTGAACACCAAGGGCCTGCGGAAGCCGCTGAGCAGGCTGCGCAGGCCGAAGTCACGGTCGGCGGTGCGGGCCGCAACGGCGTCCACCTCCGGGGTATCGGCGGCGGGCGGCAACGCGGCGACCTTGGCGAGCAGTTCGGGCGTGGCGGGCATGCCGGCCATGGCGGCGGCCATCCCGCCTCCTCCCGTCACGTTCGCGGCAGCAGCCGTCCCCTGGTCCTGGTCGGCCCCCGCCTCGCGGCGGTCGCGCGGCCACAGCTCAGGGGTGACGCCGCCGTCCGTCGTGGCCGGGGCGACGGCCAGTCCCGTCGCCGACGCCTCGCCGTCCCGGAAGCCGATCAGCCCGGCCGGGTCGTGGGTCACGACGTCCGCGCCCAGCTCGTCGGGGTCGGTGAGCAGCCGCCGGTAGAGCGAGCAGTGCGCCTCCAGCTCCTCATGGGTGCCGAAGTCCACCAGCCGTCCCGCCTCCATGACGGCAATCCGGTCCGCCAGGGCGAGCGTGGAGCGGCGGTGGGCGATCAGGAGGGTGGTGCGGCCGGCCATGACCTCGCGCAGGGCGTCATGGATGTCGGCCTCGACCTGGGCGTCGACGGCGGAGGTGGCGTCGTCGAGGAGCAGCAGGCGCGGGTCGGTGAGGATGGCACGGGCCAGGGCGATGCGCTGCCGCTGGCCGCCGGAGAGGGTGAGGCCCTGCTCCCCGACGACCGTCTCGTACCCGTCGGGCAGGGCGGTGATGAACTCGTGGGCCTGCGCGTGCCGGGTGGCGGTGAGGATCTGTTCGTCCGTGGCATCCGGGTGGCCGTAGGCGATGTTGGCGCGGACGGTGTCGGAGAAGAGGAAGCTGTCCTCGGGCACCAGCCCTATGGCGTCGCGCAGCGAGTCGAAGGTCAGCCCGCGGACGTCCTCGCCGCCGACCTTCACCGCGCCGCCCGTGGCGTCGTAGAAGCGCGGCAGCAGCAGCGAGACCGTCGACTTGCCACTGCCGGAGGCACCGACGACGGCGACGGTCTCGCCGGGTTCGATCCGCAGCGAGAAGTCGTCGAGCACGGGTCGTTCGGGGTCGTAGCCAAAGCTCACATGGTCGAACTCGACCGTCGCCGGGGCCTCGCGCGGCAGCTCCCGCAGGCCCTCGGCCAAGGTGGGCTCGGTGTCGATCAGCTCCAGCACGCGCTCGACGCCGGCCCTCGCCTGCTGTCCCAGGGTCAGCATCATCGTGAGCATCCGTACGGGCCCGGTGAGCTGCGCGAGATACGTCGAGAACGCGACGAAGGTGCCCAGGCTGATCTGGCCGCGTGTCGCCATCCAGCCACCCAGGGCGAGCATCCCGACCTGGCCGAGCGCCGGAACGGCCTGGAGGGCCGAGCTGTACCGGGCGTTCAGCCGGATGGTGCGCAGCCGGCCGGCGAACAGCTTGCCGCTGACGCCCTCGAGCTTCGCCATCTCCTGCTGTTCCTGCCCGAAGCCCTTCACGACCCGGACCCCGGTGACCGACCCCTCGACGATCCCGGCGACGGCGGCCGCCTGGCCCTGCGCGTGCCAGGTGGCGGGGAAGAGCTTGTCGCGGCTGCGGTCGGCCAGGAACCACAGGGCGGGGGCGACGGCCAGCGCTATCAGGGTGAGCAGCGGCGACAGGACCAGCATCACGACGAGCGACATCACGAAGAGCAGCAGATTGCCCAGCAGGACCGGCCACATCCACAGCAGCCCCTGGATCAGCTGCAGGTCGCTGGTGGCACGGCCGACGATCTGGCCGGTGTTGAGCTCGTCCTGCCGGGCCCCGTCCAGCCGCGTCAGCGACCGGAACATGTCGGTGCGCAGGTCGTGCTGCACGTCGAGGGCGAGCCGGCCGCCGTAGAAACGCCTCACGTAGGTGAGTCCGTAGACCACGACGGCGGCCGCCATCAGTGCGAAGGCCCAGGGCGCGAGCGGCTTGTCGTGAGCGAGGATCACATCATCGATGATCACCTTGGGCACCAGCGGTACGAGGGCGGTCACCGCCATGCCGCCGAGCGACGCCCCCAGCGCCAGCAGCACATTGCGCCGGTAATGCCAGCAGTAGCCGATCAGCCGCCTCAGCCAGCCGCTCTCTTTCTCGTCACTGCCCGTCCCCGCCACCCGGAACCTCCCGCTCTGTACGCCTGTCACCGCAGCATGTGGCAACGCGCTGGCGTGCGGATTTCATCCTGCTGCAACAAAGCTAGGGCAGAGGTCCGACAGAGGCCGGTCCATGGACCTAGGCCTGTGGATAACTTTGGCGGCTAGGGCAGCCGGGCGGTCAGCGAGTACAGCCGGGTGATCTGGACGGCGTTCTGGTTGTCGTCGCTGACCAGCAGCAGGCGCAGGCCGCCGCCCGGGGTGTGGCCGGTGACGGCGAGGCCCTCGATGTTGTCGAGGAGGGGGTTGGGCTGGGGCTGCTTGGCGGTGGCGCCCAGGGACGGGCAGTCGCCGATGTCGGCGAGGAGGGTCTTGCCGACCAGACGGATGCCGTCCTGGCCGGTGAGGTTCTCGGTGCCGCTGGTGTCGGTGGCGCGGGCGGGGTCGGCGAGGTAGAGGCGGACGGTGTTGCCGACGCCGGAGGTGTAGCCGCGCTCGAGGACGAGGAGGCGGCCGTCGCCTGTGGCGGTGATCTCCGAGACGCCGAGGCCGCTGTCGACGCGGTAGCCGTACTGCTCGGAGAGCCGGAAGTCCTGGCCCGAGCCGTGCCGGCGCCAGGTCTGGAACCGCACGATGTCGCTGCTGTCGCCGGAGAGCGCCCCCTCCATGGAGGCGATCAGGGTGCGGCCGCCGGGCTGGAGGGTCAGCCCTTCGAAGGTGAGGTTCTTCGTCGCGCGCCCGGCAGGGGCGACCAGCAGGGGGGCGGGCACGGGCAGGCGGCCGATGATGGTGCCTGAGCGGTCGTAGCGGCGGATGGCCGGGGTGGTCTCGTCGGTGATGAGCCGGGTGCCGTCGCGGTCGACGACCAGTGCCTCGGAGTCCAGCGCGGCTCCGGTCTCGTCGGCCAGTTGGACGACGCCGACCGGCTGGTGGGTCTTCGCGTCCAGGCTGAAGAGCGACGACCGGTCCGACAGCGCCGCTATCCGCCCGTCGGTGTCGACGGCGAGCGCCGACAGATTGCCCACGAAAGTGCCGTCGAAGGTCGTCTTGTCGAGGGCGTCGGAGAAGCCGTCGATGCTCACCGACGAGGAGCAGGCGTGCGAGACGCCCTCCTGTGCCGCCTCGGCCTGGACCGTGGTCAGGCAGGTGATCGCCGCGAGCCCGGCGCTGACGCTTGCAAGTGCAGTCCGCATACGCATGGCGTCACATTAGGCCCAGGCCTTCGCGGACCGTGTTGCCTTCCGGGGTCCTACCGGTGAACGTGCGTGGGCGCGAACATCCGCAGCAGCGCCGGGAGTACGACCACCGAAGGGCCCGGTGAGGCCAGCGCCTTGGCCAGGTCCTCGCGCAGCGCTTCCGGTGTCGTACGGACCGCCGGGACCCCGAAGGACTCGGCGAGGGCGGTGAAGTCCGGCCGGGCCAGCTCGGTGGCGGTGGCCTCACCGAAGGCGCCGGTCATGTACCCGCGGAGGATCCCGTAGCCGCCGTCGTCGACGATCAGCCAGGTGACAGGGAGTGCGTACTGCCTGGCGGTGGCCAGCTCCGCTATGGAGTACATCGCGCCGCCGTCGCCGGAGACGGCGAGCACGGGCTTCGTGGGGTCGGCGGCGGCCGCGCCAAGGGCGGCGGGGAAGCCGTAGCCGAGTCCGCCGGCGCCCTGGGCGGAGTGCATCGGGCCCGGCCAGGCGGACCAGGCCCAGTAGGCCAGGATCGTCATGTCCCAGAAGCTCGGGCTGTCCTCCGGAAGCGCCTCGCGGACGGCGGCGAGCACCTGCTGCTCCAGCGCGAGATCCTGGCCGTCGATACGGTCCCGGACCCGGGTCAGCAGCTCGGCGGCGGCTTCGGCGGCGGCGCCGTCGGAGCTGCGGGCGGCGGTCAGGTCGCAGAGGGCGGCCAGCGCGAGCCGGGCGTCGGAGTGGATGCCGAGCGCGGGGTGGTTGGACTCCAGCTTGCCGAGGTCGGCCTCGATCTGGATCACCCGGCCGCGCGGGCGGAAGGTGTGGTAATTCGAGCTCAGTTCGCCGAGGCCCGAGCCGACGACCAGCAGGACGTCGGCCTCTTCGAGGAAGTCGGTGGTGTGCCGGTCCTCCAGCCACGACCGGAGTGACAGCGGGTGCTCCCAGGGGAACGCCCCTTTGCCGCCGAAGGTCGAAGCCACCGGCGCGTCCAGCCGCTCGGCCAGCGCCCGGAGCTCCACCTCGGCCCCGGACCGTACGACACCGCCTCCCGCCAGGATCACCGGCCGCCGGGCATCCGACAGCAGCCGCGCGGCCTCGGTGATCAGCTCGGGGCGCGGCTCCAGGGGGCGCGGCGCGGCGCGCAGCGAGGTGACCGGCGGGACGGTGACCGGGCCCAGCAGGACGTCCTGCGGGATCTCGACCCACACGGGCCCGTACGGAACGGTGCTCGCGGATTCCCAGGCGGCGGCGATGGCCGAGGGGATCTGGGAGGCCGTACGGACCGTGTGCACGGACTTCACGATGTCGCGGAACGACGCCTTCTGGTCGGCGAGTTCATGCAGATAGCCGTGCCGCCCGCCGCCCAGGCCCGCCACCGGGACCTGGCTGCCGATGGCAAGCACCGGCGCCGACGCGGCGGCCGACTCCTGGAGCGCGGCCAGCGTCATCAGCGCCCCGGGCCCGGTGGACACCAGCAGCGGCGCCGGCTCGCCGGTCACCCGGGCGAAGGCGTCGGCGGCGAAGCCCGCGTTGTTCTCCACGCGCAGCCCGACATAGGTCAGCCGCGAGCGCCGCAGGGCGTCAAAGGCGCCGAGCGCGTGCTGCCCGGGCAGGCCGAAGACGGTCGACGCGCCCAGCGCGGTCAGCGACTCGACGACCAGATCGCCGCCGTTGCGCACACTCATGCGCGGGCCGCCGCGATCTGACGGGCCATGATCGTGGTGAGCTCGTACGCGGTGTGGGAGGCCGCGACCGAGGTGATCTCGGCGTGGTCGTACGCCGGGGCGACCTCGACGAGATCGGCGGAAACCAGGTTGCAGGAGGCGAGGCCGCGCAGGATCTCCAGCAGTTCGCGGGAGGTGAGGCCGCCGGCTTCGGGGGTGCCGGTGCCGGGGGCGTGGGCGGGGTCGAGGACGTCGATGTCGATGGAGATGTAGAGCGGGCGGTCGCCGACGCGCTCGCGCAGCTGCTGGGCGACCTCGTCGACGCCGCGCCGCATGACGTCGGCGGAGGTGACGATGCCGAAGCCCATCTTCTCGTCGTCGGTGAGGTCCTGCTTGCCGTACAGCGGGCCGCGCGTGCCGACGTGCGAGAGGGCGGAGGTGTCGAGGATGCCCTCCTCGACGGCGCGGCGGAACGGCGTGCCGTGGGTGTACTCGGCGCCGAAGTAGGTGTCCCAGGTGTCCAGGTGGGCGTCGAAGTGCAGCAGCGCGACCGGGCCGTGCTTGCGGGCGACGGAGCGCAGCAACGGCAGGGCGATGGTGTGGTCACCGCCGAGCGTCATCAGGCGGGCGCCGGTGTCGAGGAGGTCGTCGGCGGCGGCCTGGACGGTCTCGACGGCCTCGTTGATGTTGAACGGGTTGGCGGCGATGTCGCCGGCGTCCGCGACCTGGGCGAGCGCGAAGGGCGAGGCGTCCTGCGCCGGGTTGTACGGGCGCAGGAGGCGGCTGGCCTCGCGGATGGCGTTGCCGCCGAAGCGGGCGCCGGGCCGGTAGGACACGCCGCTGTCGAACGGGACGCCGACCACGGCCACGTCGGCGGTGCCGACCTCGTCGAGGCGGGGCAGCCGGGCGAACGTGGCGGGCCCGGCGTACCGCGGGATGCGGGAGGAGTCGACGGGGCCGCGCGGCTGCTCGGTGCTGCTCATGGTTACTGCCTTCTTTCGGTTACCGCGTGTTCTGCGTGTACTACGTGTTCTGCCGGGACTACGCGTTCTTCGTGATCAACGTTTTCAGATCTGGGCCGGGGCCGCGGCTTCCGCCGTGACTCCCGGGCGTCCCGCCAGCCGCTCGCGCCAGGCGGCGAGGACGGCGGCGTCGGTGGGACGGGTGGCCAGGCTCACGGCTACGTATGCCACGAGCGAGGCCAGCAGGCCGTAGTAGACGGGCTCGTTGGCCAGGATGCCCTTCCAGGCCATCAGGCCGACGACTGCCGCGCCGCCGACCACGACCGAGGACAGGGCACCGGCCGCGGTGCCGCGCTTCCAGAGCAGACCGCCGAGGATCGGGACCAGCAGCCCACCCACGAGGAGGTTGTACGCGACGGTCAGGGCCTCGACGACGTTGTTCAGGGCGATGGCCGTGCCGATCACGGCGACGCCCATGACCAGTATGAAGGCGCGGTTGCCGGACACCTCGTCACGGCCGCCGTCCTCCTCGTTCGTCGCATCGCCGCGGGTGAGGGCGCCGCGCAGCCGGGACCAGATGTCGTTGTTGGCGACCGTCGCGCAGGCGATCAGTGCGCCGGAGGAGGTCGACATGACCGCCGACAGCGCCGCCGCCAGCACCAGGCCGCGCACGCCCACCGGCAGCGCGTCCTTGACGATCGTCGCGAAGGCGTCGTCCGCCGCGGCCAGGTTCGGGTACAGCACCTTCGCCGCCGTGCCGATGACTGCTCCGGCCAGCGCATAGACGAGGCAGTAGACGCCTGCGACCGTGCCGCCGAGCTTGGCGACCTTGTCGCTGCGGGCGGTGAACACCCGCTGCCAGATGTCCTGCCCGATCAGCATGCCGAAGGTGTAGATCAGAACGTAGGTGAAGATCGTCTGGCCGCCGATGCCGAGCGGCGAGAAGTACTCGGTCGGCAGTTGCGCCTTCATCTCGGCGAAGCCGCCCGCCTTGACGACGGCGATCGGCAGCAGGAGCAGCAGCACGCCGATCGTCTTCACCACGAACTGCACCATGTCCGTCAGCGTGATCGACCACATGCCGCCGAGCGCGGAGTACGCGACCACGATCGCCCCGCCGAGGATGATCGCGAGGGTGCGGTCCAGGCCGAAGAGGACGTCGAAGATGGTCGCGTACGCGATCGTCGAGGTCACCGCGAGCATCAGTGTGTACGCCCACATGACCACGCCGGAGATGAGCCCGGCGGAGCCGCCGTAGCGCAGGTCGAGCATCTCGGAGACGGTGTAGACCTTCAGGCGGGCGATGCGTGCCGAGAAGAAGGCGCTGAGGGCCAGCAGACCGAGGCCGATGGTGAAGACCATCCAGGCGCCGGACAGGCCGTACTGGTAGCCGAGACCGACCCCTCCGATGGTGGAGGCGCCGCCGAGGACGATGGCCGCCATCGTGCCGGAGTACATGGCAGGGCCGAGGCGGCGGCCCGCGACCAGGAAGTCGCTCTTGGACTTGGCGCGGCGCATGCCCCACCAGCCCATGGCCAGCATTCCGGCCAGGTAGACCACGATCACCGCGTAGTCGACAGCCATGGGCTTCCTCCATTCCGCTCGGTCTCATTGGTGCCGTTCCGATTGCTGACCATAAGTTGCCGAAAGATGGCGCAGAAGTGTACGTTCCATCCACTCACCGCAGGCAGAGTGGATGGAACGCACATGCCTCACTCCGCACCTCCCGGGCCCCCGACGCCGGCTGTGCCACTGTCCGAACTCATCGGCCGCGCCGACCTCGGCCTGCGCCAGGTCGCCGGGCCCGAGGAAGACGTGCCGATCCACCTGGTGCACACCAGCGAGATGGAGGACCCGGTCCCCTATCTCCTGGGCGGCGAGCTGCTGCTCACCGCGGGGGTCCACTTCGAGTCGGCGGCGGGCTCCGGCGCCTACCTCGATCGCTATGTGGCCCGGACGGTGGAGGCAGGGGCGGCGGCGCTGGGCTTCGGCCTCGCCCCCGTGCACGACGAGACGCCGCGCGCCCTCATCGCCGCCTGCGACCGCTATGGCCTCCCCCTGGTCGAGGTGCCACCGCGCACGCCCTTCACCGCCGTGGCCCGCGCGGTCTGGCAGGCCATGGCCGAGGCCCGGCACCGCGAGCTGCGCCGGGTCACCGAGGCCCAGCAGTCCCTCGCGGCGGCCGCCGCCCGCCCGGAACCGGTACCGGCCGTACTCCGCAGGCTCGCCCAGCGCGTGGCGGGCTGGGCGGCGCTGGTCTCGCCCGGCGGCGAGGAGCTGTACGCGGCAGGGCCCGCCCCCGCCGCCGAGGTGCGCGCTGCCGCAGAGCGACTCGCCCGGGCCGTCCGGCCGGCTCCCGCTTCCGCCAGCGACACCGTCGCCGGGACGCAGCTCGTGGCGTACGCCCTCGCCGGCGGCGCCCCCGGCGAGCGGCCCGCGCTCGTGGTCGCCACTGAGCGGCGCGATCCCGCCGACCACACCATCGCCAACGTCGCCGCAGTCCTCCTTTCGCTGCTCACCGGCCCGCATCTGGGGACCGCCGAGGCCGGACGGTCGGCGGCCCTGGTGCGGCTGCTCCTCGGCGCGCCGCCCGAGGAAGCCGCCCCGCTCCTGGGGCCGCAGCCGCTGTGGACCGTGGTCCACGCCCTGCGCCGCGGCCCGGCGGCCGATCCCCTGGCGGCGGCCGCGCTCGGCGCCGCGCTGGGCACGGCCCTGATCGACGCCGAGGCCGACTCCGTACGGCTGCTGCTGCCCGCCGACCGTGAGATCACCGCCCAGCCCGGGTGGACGCTCGGGGTGAGCGGCACGGTGGGCGCGGCCGAGCTGCCGGCCGGCGATGCCCAGGCGGCGGGGGCGCTGCGCCGTGCGGTGGCCAAGCGGTCCCCGCTGGCCCGGCACCGCGGCGGCGAGGCGGGGGTGGCCGGCCTCGTGTCGCCGGACGAGGCACGGGGACATGCCCGCGCCGCCCTCGCGCCGATCGCGGACTCGGCCGCCCTCGTGGAGACCCTGCGCACCTGGCTCTCCCTGCACGGCAGTTGGGACCGCACAGCCGTCGCGCTCCAGGTGCACCGCAACACGGTGCGGCAACGGATCGCCCGGGCGGCGGCGCTCCTGGACATGGATCTCGACGACCCGGACACCCGTATGGAGTTGTGGTTCGCGCTGCGCTGGCTCTGACCGGGCCCTGCCGGTCCGGCAGCAGATCACACCTCGGCGTCGATCGGATACCGGCCGCACGCAGGTACGGAGGCACGGGACAATGGGGGCATGCCCTTTGCCACCACGCCGTCCCGCCAGTCCCTCACCGAGCATCTCGTGCGCACCCGGATAGCCGGCGATGTCGCGACCCCACGCGAGAACAACCGCTCCCACTACCGCAAGCTCTCCGAGGGCGACCGGTACTTCTGGTTCGGGCTTGAGCTGGGCGACCGCTGGACGGACGAGGAGGACGTGCTCGCGGTCATGGCCGAGCGCTGCGGGGTCGTCGCCGACCCGGCGCACCGCTCCGGGCAGGACACCATCGACCCCGAACTGACCGTCGACGCCCTCGACCGCGCCGCCACCCGGCTGCGCAAGGCCGCCGCCGGTGGGCAGCGCGTGCTCCTGGCCACCGGCCACCCGGGCGGTCTGCTCGATGTGCACCGCAGGACAGCCGCCGCCCTGCGCGCCGCGGGCTGCGAGATCGTCCTGATCCCCGGCGGACTGAGCGCTGACGAGGGCGGGGTCTTCCAGTTCTGCGACGTGGCCATGCTGGAGCGCGGTGCCACGCTCTGGCACACCCACTCCCCCGCCCCCATGGCGGCGATCCTGGACGCGCTCGAGGAGCGCGGGGAGCCGCTGCCGGACCTGGTCGTCGCCGACCACGGCTGGGCGGGATGCGCGGGCGAGCGCGGCATCGACGCGATCGGCTACGCCGACTGCAACGACCCGGCGCTCTTCATCGGGGAGGCGGAAGGCACCGTCTCCGTGACCATCCCGCTCGACGACCATGTGGTCGACCCGCGCTACTACGACCCGATGACCGCCTACCTCCTGGACGCGGCGGGCCTCGACCCGCAGCCCTGAGCCCGGCGGCGCGCCGCCGCCCTCAGCCGCGTGGCAGCCCTCAGCCGCGTATGAGATGCCATGCGGTGAACACGGAGCCGGCGCCCGCGCCCCAGCCCAGCCAGTCGGCGTCCGCCCGGCGGCGTACGGTCACAGCCGCCAGCGCCACGACCATGGCCGTGGCGACGGCCCACACCACCCAGGCAGCCGCCCGCAGCCCCGGCTCCTCCCCGCCCCCGCCGTCGGCCAACGCCAGGAAGGCCCTGGCCAGCAGCGTGAGCAGGAAGGCGATGCCCCAGGCGCCGCGCGAGACGCGCGGGCACGCCTCGGCACTCTCCTTGTGCGTCATGATTCCCCCGTTGATCCCCCGTTGATCCCCCGTCGGGTGCCCCCGTAAGGCCCCCCGTGGACCCCGTTCAAGCCCCCCGTTGGGCCCCCGTTCGATCCCCCGTTGTCCCCCGTGGTGACCGCGACATGCGGCGCATCGCGCCGCTCGTTACGATCACGGTCGATTCTGCCGGTCCGGCGCCTCCAGCGGAATCGACCCAGGGGTGGAGATCAGGCTCCACCCACGGGTGGAGATCAGGACGTCCGGAGAAAGGCGCGACAGCGGTGGTACGGGTAGCGATCGTCGATGACGAAGAGCTGGTCAGGATGGCTCTGCGGCAGATTCTGGAGTCCGCGGCCGATATCGCCGTGGTCGTCGACAGCGACAGCCGCGACGCCGTCGCCGCGATCGAGGCCGCCGCCCCGGACCTGGTGCTCCTCGACACCGTCATGCCCGCCCCGGACGGGCTCACGGTGCTGCGGGAGCTTCGGGCGCTGCCGGAGCCGCCGGCGGTCGCGATGCTCACGGCCTTCGACACCACAACGCCGCCGCGATGAGCGCGGGCGCGACCGGCTTCCTGCTCAAGGACACGGCGGTCGGCACGCTCATCCACGCCGTACGGGTACTTGCCTCCGGCGGCACCGTCTTCACGCCGACGGTGAGCCGCGCCGTCGTCGACGGCTACCTCGACAAGGCCCGGCCGACGTCACCGGCCGAGGACGTCACGGCGCTGGCCCGGCTCACCGACCGCGAGCGCGAAGTGCTGGTGCTGGTCGCCGGCGGCCTGCCGAACGCGGAGATCGCCGAGCGGCTGCACATCACGGTGGCCACGGTGAAGGACCACGTCCGCGCGACGCTGCGGAAGCTCGGCGCGCCCAACCGGGTCTCCGCCGCCGTCCTGGCCCACCGCGCCGGACTCGTCCCCGGGCGCCCCGGGTGAGGTGGCAGCCGATCGCGCTCGACGCCGCGATGGTCGCCGTCGCGACGGTCGAGGTGTGGGCCACGCGCTCCATGGGCGGGCCGTACGCGCTCGCCGCGTCCAGCCTCGCCGCAGGGGCGCTGGCGCTGCGCCGCCGCCTCCCCCTGCCGGTGTTCGCGGCGACGCTCCCCGCCCTCTCGCTGGGCTACATCTGGCTGGCCCCCATGGCCGCGCTCTACACCATCGCGGCCGGCGAACGACGGCGAAGGGTCACCGCCGCGTGCACGGCTGCCGTCGCCTTCGTGTCCTTCTACCCCTGGCCATGGCTCGGCCACGTCAACTGGGAGCCGGCCGCCACGGTCCTCGCCGTCCTGCTGTCGGCGCTCCTGGCCACCGCTCCCACGGCGCTCGGGCTGCTCGCGCAGTCCCGGCGCGAACTGACGGCGCGGCTGGCCGAGCTGGCCGCCGGCCGGGAGCGTGAGCGGCGGCTCGCGGCCGAGCAGGCGGTCGTACGGGAGCGGACCCGGCTGGCCCGGGAGATGCACGACACCGTCGCCCATCACATCAGCCTGATCGCGGTGCAGTCCGGCGCCCTCGAGGTGACCGCGCGGAGCGATGACGCCCGGGCCGCGGCCGGCGCCGTACGGGAGCTCAGCCGGGACGCACTGGACGAACTGCGGCGGATGGTCGGGCTGCTGCGGCTCCCCGTGGACGCCGGGCAGCCCGAGGACGGCCCCGGCCTCGCCGACCTCCCGGCGCTGCTCACCGCCGCGGGACCCGGTGTGCGCGGCGACCTCCCCGCGGTGGCTGACGGCGCCTGCCCGGCGCCGGTGCAGCACGCGGCGTACCGCACGGTGCAGGAGGCGCTGACGAACGTCCGCAAGCACGCGCCGGGCGCGGCCACCGACGTCGTCCTGCGGCTCGTCGGCGACGACCTGCTCGTCGCCGTACGCAACGGTCCCGCCGACGGCGCCCCGGGCCCCGCCCTCCCCTCCGGCGGCCACGGCCTGACCGGCCTGCGCGAGCGCGCCACTCACCTCGGCGGCACCCTCCTCGCGGAGCCCGAGCCGGACGGCGGCTTCCTGGTGCGGGCGGTCCTGCCGCTGGGCGAGGCCCGGCAGTAGCGCTGCGACGCCGCGCGCTGCCTACCGGCTGCGCGGCACCCGGACGACGCCCTCCTGGATGACGGAGACGGCGAGCCTGCCGTCGCGGGTGTAGATGCGGGCCGTGCCGAGTCCCCGGCCTCCCGACGCCGAGGGGCTCTGCTGGTCGTAGAGCAGCCATTCGTCGGCGCGGAAGGGGCGGTGGAACCACATGGCGTGGTCGAGGCTGGCGCCGACGACGTCGCCGAGGGCCCAGCCGCCGCGCCCGTGGGCGAGGAGGACGGAGTCGAGCAGCGTCATGTCGGAGACGTACGTGGCGAGGCAGACGTGCAGCAGCGGATCGTCGGCCAGCTTCCCGCGGGTGCGGAACCACACCTGGGAGCGGGGCTCGCGCGGGCCCTGGCCGGCGGTGAGGAAGGGCGGGTCGTCGACGTAGCGCAGGTCGACGGCGGCCCGTGCCTCGAGGATCCGCTCCACGACGCCGGGGTCGGGGAACTTGTCGGCGTGGGCCGGCAGCAGTTCTTCGGCGGTGGGCAGCGTCTCGGGGTCGGGGGCCGGGGGCATCGGCTCCTGGTGGTCGAGCCCGTCCTCATAGAGCTGGAAGGACGCCGAGAGGTGGAAGATCGGCTGGCCGTGCTGTACCGCCACCACCCTTCGGGTGGTGAAGGAGCGGCCGTCGCGGATCCGGTCGACCTCGTAGACGATCGGCACGCCCGGATCGCCGGTCCGGAGGAAGTACGCGTGCAGGGAGTGCGCCGCGCGGTCCTCGGGCACCGTACGGCCGGCCGCGACCAGCGCCTGGGCGGCGACCTGGCCGCCGAAGACGCGCGGCACTATGGCGAGGCGGCTGGCGCCGCGGAAGATGTCCCGCTCGATCCGCTCGAGGTCGAGCAGATCGAGCAGGGACGTCAGTGCTTCGTCGCTCACAGTGGCAGTGTCCTGGTCACAGGCCCAGCGACTTGGCGATGATCGAGCGCATGACCTCGCTCGTGCCGCCGTAGATGCGGTGCACGCGGTTGTCCGCGTACAGCCGGGCGATGGGGTACTCGAGCATGTAGCCGTAGCCGCCGTGCAGCTGCAGGCACTTGTCGATCACCTTGGCGGCGGTCTCGGTGCAGAAGAGCTTGGCGCGCGCGGCGTCGGCGGCCGTGAAGTCGCCCGTCTCGTGGGCCTCCAGGGCGCGGTCCACGACAGCCTGCATGGCGTCGACGTCGGAGGCGCAGTCGGCGAGCACGAACTTGGTGTTCTGGAACTCGGCGACGGCCTTGCCGAACACCTTGCGATCGCGGACGTACTGGGTCGCGAAGCGAACGGCGGCGTCGGCCTGCGCGTACGAGCCGACGGCGATGGCCAGCCGCTCGACGGGCAGGTTGTGGGCGAGGTACGAGAAGGCCTTGCCCTCCTCCCCGAGCAGGTCCTCGACCGGCACCTTGACGTCGGTGAAGGACAGCTCCGCGGTGTCGGAGGTGCGCAGGCCGATCTTGTCCAGCTTGCGCCCGACCGCGTACCCCTCGCTCTTGGTGTCGACGGCGAGGATGGACAGGCCGCCGCGGCGGTCCTCCGGAGTGGCCGGCGCGGTGCGGCAGACGACCAGGACGCGGTCGGCGACGACGCCGCCGGTGATGAAGGTCTTGGCGCCGTTGAGGACGTAGTGGCTGCCGTCCTCGGAGAGCTTGGCGTTGGTGGTCATACCGGCCAGGTCGGAGCCGGTGCCGGGCTCGGTCATGGCGATGGCGGTCATCATCTCGCCGCTGATGAAGGGCGGCAGCCAGCGCTTCTTCTGCTCCTCGTTGGCGAATTCGAGGATGTACGGCAGTACGAGACCGGTGTGCACGCCGCTGCTGCCGAAGCTGACGCCGGCCCGCGCGGACTCCTCGGTGACGACGGCGCTGAACTTCCAGCCGGTGACGCCCGCGCCGCCGTACTCCTCGGGAACCTCTATGCCGAATATGCCGAGCTCACCGAGCTTGAGGTAGAAGTCGCGGGGCGGGTAGCCGGTCTTCTCCCACTCGGGGTAGACCGGGACGACCTCGGCGGCGATGAAGTCCCGGATGGTCTCGCGGAACGCCTCGTGGTCCTCGTTGAATACCGTGCGACGCACTGGGCGCCTCCTCTGCCGGACGCTGGTGAGCAAGTAAGCAAGCGCTCAGTAAGTTACTTGCCGGTCCGCCGGAATGTCCAGAGCGGCAAATGCGCCGAGGGCGAGGCGGTGCAGCACCGCGGCGGTCGCCGCGCGGCCGGGCAGGCCGTTGTGCGGGCCGAGGTGCGGGGTGGAGTTCAGCAGTCCGAAGACCGCGTGGACGGCCGCCCGGACCTCGGGCGGGGGTGCGGCGGGATGGACCTGCCGGACCACCTCGACCCACTGCTCCACGTACTGCCGCTGCAGCTGCCGCACCAGCTTGCGGTCGGACTCGCGCAGCCGGTCCAGCTCGCGGTCATGGAGGGTGATCAGTGGACGGTCGTCGAGCGCGAAGTCGATATGGCCCCGGATCAGGGCGTCCACCGCGTCGGCGGGTGAGGCCGCCTCGGCGACCCGGAGCTTCCCGGCCGCCATCAGCCGGCCGCTGATCCCGACCAGCAACTCGGCGAGCATCGCGTCCTTGCCCGCGAAATGCCGGTAGAGGCCGGGCCCGCTGATGCCGACGGCGGCGCCTATCTCGTCCACACCGACGCCGTGGAAGCCCCGCTCGGCGAAGAGTCGAGCGGCTTCCCTGAGGATCTGCTCGCGCCGGTTCGAGGGGGCCTTCGTGGAGGTCATGAAATTGATTCTAGACAACCCGGTTAGCGGGCGTTAACGTGGTGGAGAACACGTTAACGATCGCTAACCGACCGAACGACCGACCGGGGGCCCGGGACATGGAAGCACCCGTGCTGCGCAGCGCAGCCGATCCCGCGAGCGACGCATATCGCGCCAATGCCGAGGCGCACGCGGAGCTCAATGCCCAGCTGCGCGAAAAGCTCGCCGCTGCCTGCCTCGGCGGTGGCGAGAAGGCCCGTTCCCGGCACACCTCGCGCGGCAAGCTGCTGCCCCGCGACCGCGTCGACGGCCTGTTGGACCCCGGCTCTCCCTTCCTGGAGCTGGCGCCGCTGGCCGCCGACGGGATGTACGAGGGGCAGGCTCCTGCCGCCGGGGTCGTCGCCGGCATCGGCCGGGTGTCGGGGCGCGAAGTGGTCGTTGTCGCGAACGACGCGACGGTCAAGGGCGGTACGTACTACCCGGTCACCGTCAAGAAGCATCTGCGCGCCCAGGAGGTCGCCCTCGACAACCGGCTGCCCTGCGTCTACCTGGTCGACTCCGGCGGCGCCTTCCTGCCCCGGCAGGACGAGGTCTTCCCGGACCGGGACCACTTCGGGCGGATCTTCTTCAACCAGGCGACGATGTCCGCGCGCGGCATCCCGCAGATCGCCGCCGTCATGGGGTCCTGCACGGCCGGCGGCGCCTACGTCCCGGCGATGAGCGACGAAGCGGTCATCGTCCGCAACCAGGGGACGATCTTCCTGGGCGGTCCGCCGCTGGTGAAAGCCGCCACCGGTGAGGTCGTCACCGCCGAGGAGCTGGGCGGCGGCGAGGTCCACTCCCGCATCTCCGGCGTCACCGACCACCTGGCCGAGGACGACGCCCACGCCCTGCGCATCGTCCGCAACATCGTCTCCACCCTTCCCCCGCGCGGCCCCCTCCCCTGGGCCGTGGAGCCCGCCGAGCCGCCCGCCGTCGACCCCGCCGGGCTCTACGGGGCCGTGCCCACCGACTCCCGCACTCCGTACGACGTGCGCGAGGTGATCGCGCGGATCGTGGACGGCAGCCGCTTCGCGGAGTTCAAGCCCGAATACGGCACGACCCTGGTCACCGGCTTCGCCCGTATTCAGGGCCACCCGGTCGGCGTCGTCGCCAACAACGGCATCCTGTTCTCCGAATCGGCCCAGAAGGGCGCGCATTTCATCGAGCTGTGCGACCAGCGCGGCATCCCGCTGCTGTTCCTCCAGAACATCTCCGGCTTCATGGTGGGCCGCCAGTACGAGGCGGGCGGCATCGCCAAGCACGGCGCCAAGATGGTCACGGCCGTCGCCACGACCCGGGTGCCGAAACTCACCGTGGTCATCGGCGGCTCGTACGGAGCGGGCAACTACTCGATGTGCGGCCGCGCCTATTCACCGCGATTCCTGTGGATGTGGCCCAACGCCAAGATCTCCGTAATGGGCGGGGAGCAGGCCGCCTCCGTCCTGGCCACCGTCAAGCGCGACCAGCTGGCGGCAGCGGGCGAGAAATGGTCCGAGCAGGCGGAGGAGGAGTTCAAGGCCCCCATCCGCGCCCAGTACGAAGCGCAGGGCAACGCCTACTACGCGACGGCCCGGCTCTGGGACGACGGCGTCATCGACCCGCTGGAGACCCGCACCGTGCTGGGGCTCGCGCTGACCGCGTGCGCCAACGCGCCCATTCCGCAACACGATCCGACGGCGCCCGGCTTCGGCGTCTTCCGGATGTAGGGGGAAGCCACACCATGTTCGACACCGTCCTGGTCGCCAACCGAGGCGAGATCGCCGTCCGAGTCATCCGCACCCTGCGGCGGCTCGGGGTGCGCTCGGTCGCCGTCTACAGCGACGCCGATGCCGGCGCCCGGCATGTCCGCGAGGCCGACACCGCCGTGCGGATCGGCCCGGCGGCCGCCGCCGAGAGTTACCTGTCCGTCGACCGGCTCCTGGCCGCCGCCGCCCGCACCGGCGCGCAGGCCGTCCACCCCGGCTATGGCTTCCTCGCCGAGAACGCGGCCTTCGCCCGGGCCTGCACCGATGCCGGGCTGGTCTTCATCGGGCCGCCGGCCACCGCCATCGACCTCATGGGCGACAAGATCCGCGCCAAGGAGACGGTTTTGGCCGCCGGCGTCCCGGTCGTGCCGGGCAGCACGGGCAGCGCGCTGGACGACGGCCAACTGATGGACGCGGCACGCGAGATCGGCGTCCCGGTGCTGCTCAAGCCATCGGCGGGCGGCGGCGGCAAGGGCATGCGGCTGGTCCGGGACGAGGCGCTGCTCGCCGAGGAGATCGCCGCCGCACGCCGGGAGGCCCGCGGTTCCTTCGGCGACGACACGCTGCTGCTGGAGCGGTGGATCGACCGCCCGCGCCATATCGAGATCCAGGTCCTGGCCGACGGCCACGGCCATGTCATCCATCTCGGCGAGCGCGAGTGCTCCCTGCAGCGCCGCCACCAGAAGGTGATCGAGGAAGCCCCCTCCGTCCTCCTCGACCCCGGCACCCGCGCCGCCATGGGCGCCGCCGCCGTCCAGGCCGCCCGCTCCTGCGGCTACGTCGGCGCCGGCACCGTCGAATTCATCGTCCCGGGGATGGACGACCAGGCGTACTTCTTCATGGAGATGAACACCCGCCTCCAGGTCGAACACCCCGTCACGGAGCTGGTCACCGGACTGGATCTGGTCGAGTGGCAGGTGAGGGTGGCCGCCGGTGAGCCCCTGCCGTTCGCGCAGGAGGACATCCGGCTCGACGGGCACGCGGTCGAAGCCCGCATCTGCGCGGAGGTCCCCTCCCGGGGCTTCCTGCCGTCCGCGGGGACGGTACTCGCGCTGCGCGAGCCGCAGGGCGAGGGCGTACGCGTCGACTCGGGGCTCGCGGCCGGCACCGGGATCAGCACGTCCTACGATCCGATGCTGGCGAAGGTCATCGCCCACGGCCCCGACCGGGCCACCGCCCTGCGCCGACTGCGGGCGGCCCTGGCCGACACCACCGTGCTGGGCCTGGACACCAACACCGGCTTCCTGCGGCGTCTTCTGGCCCACCCGGATGTCGTCTCCGGTGACCTGGACACCGGGCTGATCGACCGGGAGCTCGGCGGCCTGGTGTCCGGCGACATCCCGGACGAGGTCTACGCGACGGCTGCTCTGCTGCGCCAGGCGGCACTGGAGCCGGACGGGGCGGCCGGCGCGTGGGTGGACCCCTTCTCGGTACCGAGCGGGTGGCGGCTCGGCGGCGAGGCGGCGTGGACTCTGCACCATCTGCGGGTGCCGGGCCAGGAAGCGGTGACGGTACGGCTTCGGCACGGCGAGGCACGCGTCGGTGAGGGCGAGCCGGTCCCGGCCCGGCTCATCACGTCGGACGACGCTCTCGCGGTGCTGGAGTGGGCCGGCATCATCCACACCTTCCACCATGCCGGGGCGTGGCTGGGCCGGGACGGGGACAGCTGGCAGGTCGCCGGCCACGACCCGGTGGAGGCCGCGCTGCGCGGTGGCGCGGGAGCGGGCGGCGTGGACACGCTGGCCGCACCGATGCCGGGGACGGTGACCGTGGTCAAGGTGGCCCCGGGCGACACCGTGACCGCCGGGCAGAGCCTGCTGGTCGTGGAGGCGATGAAGATGGAGCACGTCATCACCGCCCCGCACGACGGCACGGTCACCGAGCTCGATGTGACGCCCGGCAGCACCGTGGCCATGGACCAGGTGCTCGCCGTGGTCACCCCGCACCAGGAGGAGGGCGCGTCATGACCGCCGCCGGACTGCCCATGTCCCTGCCCCTCGGGGGTCTCCCGCGGAGCATCCGCATCCACGAGGTCGGCGCACGCGACGGACTGCAGAACGAGAAAGCGACGGTGCCGACGGCCGTCAAGGCGGAGTTCGTCCACCGCCTGGCCGGGGCGGGGCTGCGCACCATCGAGGCGACCAGCTTTGTGCACCCCGCATGGGTGCCCCAACTGGCCGACGCGGAACAGCTGATGCCGCTGCTGGAGGACCTGCGGGGCGTACGGCTCCCGGTCCTGGTGCCGAACGAGCGCGGCCTGGACCGCGCGCTGGCCCTTGGCGTGCGGGAGGTCGCCGTCTTCGGCAGCGCGACGGAGTCGTTCGCGAAGGCCAATCTCAACCGGACGGTCGACGAGTCCCTGGCGATGTTCGAGCCGGTGGTCGCCAAGGCCCGGGCCGCCGGGGCGACGGTGCGCGGCTACCTCTCGATGTGCTTCGGCGACCCCTGGGAGGGCCCGGTGCCGGTCGCCGAGGTCGCGGGCGTCGCCCGGCGGCTGTTCGACCTCGGGTGCGACGAGCTGAGCCTGGGCGACACGATCGGGGTCGCGACCCCCGGCCATGTCGTGGCGCTGCTGGAGGCCCTGGACATCCCCGTCGACCGGATCGCCGTCCACTTCCACGACACGTACGGCCAGGCACTGTCCAACACCCTGGCCGCTCTCCAGCAGGGGGTGAGCATCGTGGACGCCTCCGCCGGCGGCCTCGGCGGCTGCCCGTACGCCAAGAGCGCGACCGGAAATCTCGCCACCGAGGACCTCGTCTGGATGCTGGACGGCCTCGGCATCGAGACCGGGGTCGACCTCAACCGCCTCACCGCCACCAGCGTGTGGATGGCGGAGCAACTGGGCCGACCGAGCCCGTCCCGCACCGTCCGCGCCCTCTCCCACGAGGAGTGAGTACAGCCATGACGACCACCATGACTCCCGCCCACCGGCTGCCCGCCGAGTACGAGGAACTCCGTCGCACCGTCGAGCAGTTCGCTCACGATGTCGTCGCGCCCAAGATCGGCGAGTTCTACGAGCACGACGAGTTCCCGTACGAGATCGTCCGCGAGATGGGCCGGATGGGGCTGTTCGGGCTGCCCTTCCCCGAGGAGTACGGCGGGATGGGCGGCGACTACTTCGCCCTCTGTCTCGCGCTCGAGGAGCTGGCCCGGGTCGATTCCTCCGTGGCGATCACCCTGGAGGCCGGGGTGTCGCTGGGCGCGATGCCGATCTTCCGCTTCGGCACGGAGGAGCAGAAGCGCGAGTGGCTGCCGCGGCTGACCTCCGGCGAGTCGCTGGGCGCGTTCGGGCTGACGGAGCCGGAGTGCGGCTCGGACGCGGGCGGCACCCGGACGACCGCCCGGCTGGACGAGGCGACGAACGAATGGGTGATCAACGGCACCAAGTGCTTCATCACCAACTCCGGCACCGACATAACGGCTCTGGTCACGGTCACCGCCGTCACCGGCCGCAAGGCCGACGGCCGCCCGGAGATCTCGTCGATCATCGTGCCGTCGGGCACCCCCGGCTTCACCGTCTCCAAGAAGTACAGCAAGGTCGGCTGGAACGCCTCGGACACCCGCGAGCTGTCCTTCGCCGACTGCCGCGTCCCAACCGCCAACCTGCTGGGCGAGGAGGGGCGGGGCTACGCCCAGTTCCTGCGGATCCTGGACGAGGGGCGGATCGCGATCTCCGCGCTGGGCACCGGCCTGGCACAGGGCTGCGTGGACGAGTCGCTGGCGTACGCCAAGCAGCGGGAGGCCTTCGGCCGGCCGATCGGGGCCAACCAGGCGATCCAGTTCAAGCTCGCCGACATGGAGATGCGGGCCCACACCGCCCGCCTCGCCTGGCGGGACGCGGCGTCGCGGCTGATCGCGGGCGAGGCGTTCAAGAAGGAGGCGGCACTCGCCAAGCTCTACTCGTCGGAGATCGCCGTGACCAATGCCCGCGAGGCCACCCAGATCCACGGCGGCTACGGCTTCATGAACGAGTATCCGGTGGCCCGGATGTGGCGGGACTCCAAGATCCTGGAGATCGGCGAGGGCACCAGCGAGGTACAGCGCATGCTGATCGCCCGGGAGCTCGGACTCCCCGTATAGGGCCGTTCCGGCTTGATTTTCCTCACCCACTGCCCGATTTCGGGCAGGATTCTTGCAAATGAGCCCCTCCCTCCCGCAGGATCGTCCGGTGCTCGAACGCCGTGCGGCCCATGACGATCTCATTGACCACCTGGTTCGGACCACGCCGCTGCACCGCGGCGAGGCCGCCAGGGTGGTTCTTGACGTCCTGGCGTACTTCGACGAGTCAGCCGAGGAATTCATCCGGCGACGCCATCGCGAGCTGCAGGCGAAAGGGCTGCTGAACGCGGAGATCTTCGACCGGATCACCGCCGAGCTGCCCGGCCGCCCGGTGACGGCGCCGGAGTACTCGCTGCGGCAGCTGCGCCGCATCGTCTACGGCTGAGCACACCATGAACACGATCGGGAGGGACGACTAGATCCATGTGCGGAATCGTCGGATACATCGGCAAGCGCGACGTGGCCCCGCTGCTACTGGAAGGCCTGCAGCGACTGGAGTACCGCGGGTATGACTCGGCCGGCATCGCCATCGCGGGCAAGTCCGGCGGGCTGAAGACCGTCAAGGCCAAGGGCCGGGTCCGCGAGCTGGAGGCCCGGGTGCCCAAGCGCTTCACGGGCACCACCGGCATCGCCCACACCCGCTGGGCGACGCATGGCGCGCCGAGCGACGAGAACGCCCACCCCCACCTGGACGCCGAGGGCAAGGTCGCGGTCGTCCACAACGGCATCATCGACAACGCCACCGAGCTGCGCGCCAAGCTCACGGCCGACGGTGTCGAGTTCCGCTCCGAGACCGACACCGAAGTGCTGACCCACCTCATCGGCCGCTCCCAGGCGGACACGCTGGAGGAGAAGGTCCGGCAGTCGCTGGCCCTGATCGAGGGCACGTACGGCATCGCCGTCCTGCACGCCGACTTCCCGGACCGGATCGTCGTCGCCCGCAACGGCTCCCCGGTGGTGCTCGGCATCGGCGAGAAGGAGATGTTCGTCGCCTCCGACGTCGCCGCGCTGGTCACCCACACCCGGCAGGTCGTCACCCTCGACGACGGCGAGATGGCCACCCTCAAGGCCGACGACTTCCGTACGTACACGACCGACGGCGCCCGTACGACGGCGTCCCCGACCACCGTGGAGTGGGAGGCCGAGTCGTATGACATGGGCGGCCACGACACGTACATGCACAAGGAGATGGCCGAGCAGGTCGAGGCGGTGGACCGGGTGCTGCGCGGTCGGATCGACGACCGCTTCTCCACCGTGCACCTGGGCGGCCTGAATCTGGACGCCCGGGAAGCACGGGCCGTGCGCCGGGTGAAGATCCTGGGCTGCGGCACCTCGTACCACGCGGGTCTGATCGGCGCCGGGCTGATCGAGGAGCTGGCCCGTATCCCGGCCGACGCCGAGCCGGCCTCCGAGTTCCGCTACCGCAACCCGGTCGTCGACCCCGACACCCTCTACGTCGCGGTCTCGCAGTCCGGTGAGACGTATGACGTCCTGGCCGCGGTGCAGGAGCTCAAGCGCAAGGGCGCCAGGGTGCTCGGCATGGTGAACGTCGTCGGTTCGGCGATCGCCCGCGAGACGGACGGCGGCGTGTACGTCCACGCGGGCCCGGAGGTCTGCGTGGTCTCCACGAAGTGCTTCACCAACACGGTGGTCGCCTTCGCCCTGCTGGCCCTGCACCTCGGCCGGATCCGGGATCTGTCGGTCGCGGACGGCAAGCGGCTGATCGCGGGCCTGCGCAGGCTGCCCGGGCAGATCGCCGAGATCCTGGAGCAGGAGCCGGAGATCAAGAAGCTCGCCGAGGAATACGCAAACGCGAAGTCGATGATGTTCATCGGCCGGGTGCGCGGCTACCCGGTGGCCCTCGAGGCCTCCCTGAAGCTCAAGGAGATCAGCTACATCCACGCCGAGGCGTACCCGGCCTCCGAGCTCAAGCACGGCCCGCTCGCCCTCATCGAGCCCGCCATGCCGACGGTCGCGATCGTGCCGGACGACGACCTGCTGGAGAAGAACCGGGCGGCGCTTGAGGAGATCAAGGCCCGCAGCGGACCGATCCTGGCGGTCGCGCACCGCGAGCAGGAGAAGGCCGACCACACCATCGTGGTGCCGAAGAGCGAGCACGAGCTGGACCCGATCCTGATGGGCATCCCGCTCCAACTGCTGGCGTACCACACGGCGCTGGCGCTCGGCCGCGACATCGACAAGCCGCGCAACCTGGCGAAGTCCGTCACCGTCGAATAGCCCCCGCAGAACCACAAGCGGCCCCCCGGCGCCCGACGCGCCGGGGGACCACTCACCAACTCACCGCTCACTCAACTCCGGCCCGTACAGGCCTCCTACGGGTGAGCCCTACGCGTGCCCGCGGTGCGGCACCGCCAAGCGCCACCCGTCCGACGGAAGCGCCCGCCGGCCCCACGTGGCGTTGGTCAGCAGCGCCGTGCCGCCGTACCAGGCGACCGCCCCGGCCGCCACGCCCACCCAGCCCGCGGTCTTGCCGAGACCGGAGTTGTCCGCGAACGCCGCGATGCCGAACAGCACCGTCGACACCGTCAGCAGCCCGAAGGCGGTCTGCGCCACGCCGCCCAGCTGCCAGGCGGCCACCGTCAGACTCAGCGCCAGCAGCGCCCACAGCAGGAAGAACAGCCCTGTGACCTCCTTGCCCGCGGGAGTGCCGGACGCGGCCGCCCAGGTGACCCAGAAGGCGCCCAGCGAGGCGAACGCGGTGCCGGCGAAGGCGCTGCCCCGGTAGAACTCCCACATACCGGCGACGAATTGGGTGAAGCCGCCTACGTAGAGGGCGAGCCGGGCCGCATCGCCCGCCGCCGTGTTGTCGATCACGCCGGTGCTGAAGAGCCCGAACGCCAGCAGCGTCAGGCCGAGTGCCAGGTATCCCAGAGGCGTGGCTCCGGCTCCTGCGGTGCGTGTCGTGGAGACGTCGTTGTCCACCGCGACCCCCTTCAAGTACGAGGTGTACGAGGGAAGAAACTGCAGGTGAGATACCCTTCACAAGGGCGCAAGCAACCTCGCAACCCCAGAAACCGGACCGTTGGCGGTCAAATCGTTATGGAATGACCACGACAGGCCTGGAAATGACCACGACAGGCCTGGGAATGCCGACAACAGGTCAGGGGATGACCACGACAGGCCGCTGGGCGCGCCGCGCCAGCCGTCCGGCCACCGAGCCGAAGATCTTCCCTATGAGGCCGTGCGTGCCGCCGACCACGATGGCGTCGGCCTCGTACTCCCGGCCGACCTCCTCCAGCTCGTGGCAGATGTCGCCGCCGCGCTCGACCAGGATCCAGGGCACCTCGGACAGGTGGTCGGCGCAGGCCAGCTCCAGCCCCAGCACCTCGGTGCGGTGGTCCGGGACGTCCACGAAGACCGGCGGCTCGCAGCCCGCCCAGACCGTGGCCGGGAGCCGGTTGGCGACATGCACGATGATCAGCGCGGAGCCCGAGCGCCGGGCCATGCCGATGGCGTACGCGAGGGCGCGTTCGCTCGATACGGAGCCGTCGAAGCCGACCACCACGCCGTGCCGGAACGCGGGGTCGCATGATGCGCGCAGCTCTGCTGCCGCCTCGGGTACCGCCGCCGCATCGGCGAGCGGTTTGCCTTCGGCGGGCTCGGGGAGCTCGTAACCGGCCATGATGTGATTCTCGGCAAGGTCGGTGCGGGTGGTGCACCGAAGGGCGGACAACAACGCTTGCGGGGGCCGCGGGACCGGCCGATATGACCGGTAAGGGGCTGCCCTTCCCGCTGACTCCAGAGTACGGCGGCGAAGCACCCGTGCACAGATGTGCCGGACCCTTCACAGCCACCCCTTACCCCGGAGTTTCCAGGAGAATGCCGTAGCCGGCCGCCGAGTGCAACGCCCCCTCACCAATCGGACAACTCGACCCTGAGCAGCCCTTCCCGCCCTGTCCGCCACCGGCCATATCCGGAATCGTCCTCAGCCCCCCGAAAAGGGGTGGGGGCGCACAGGTGCATCAGCCACCCCCTCGGCGTGCGCCGGTGCGCTGACCTGGGGCGCGCACAGGATTGCCGACATTTTTCGGCCAACTTCTCACCGTAGTACGCCTGTTGTCCACACAGACCCTCCACACCCCTGCCACCAGCGGAGAAGCCCTCACGGGGGGCGCACAACCGCTCTGCGCCCATGCGAGGGGGGAGAGGCACACTTCCCACCAGGCCCGGCGAGTGGAACGCTTCGTGATCGAATGCTTCACGCCAAGTTGCCATGTCGACATACAGCCAGGTGGTGAACTTGCCACTGCAGCCCCATGGGACACAGTAGATTCGATCTTGAGTAAAACGGCGGGGGAACAGTGCAGGACCGAGAGGACGAGACGACCGAGGGGGGCTTGAGCTCCATGAACCAGGAGTCCAGGACCGGCATGGCGACGGAGATCCCGTCGACCGCCGGCACGGCCACCACCGCACCGTCGGCACCATCGGCGACGGCGTCAGCGTCGTCGGCGATGTCTCCTCGCACCACCCGCAAACTCTCCGCGCGCCGCCGTCAGGAGGTCGTGGCGGTGCTGCTGTTCAGCGGCGGCCCGATCTTCGAGAGCTCCATCCCGCTGTCGGTCTTCGGCATCGACCGCCAGGACGCGGGCGTGCCCCGCTACCGCCTCCTGGTCGCCGCCGGCGAGGACGGACCGCTGCGGACCACCGGCGGCCTCGAGCTCACCGCTCCGTACGGTCTGGAAGCGCTCTCGCGAGCCGGCACCGTCGTCGTGCCCGCCTGGCGCTCGATCTCCCAGCCGCCGCCCGTGGAGGCCCTGGACGCACTGCGCCGGGCCCACGAGGAGGGCGCCAGGATCATCGGCCTGTGCACCGGGGCCTTCGTGCTGGCCGCCGCCGGACTGCTCGACGGCCGGCCCGCCACCACCCACTGGATGTACGCGCCCACCCTCGCCAAGCGCTACCCGTCCGTCCATGTCGACCCGCGCGAGCTGTTCGTCGACGACGGCGACGTCCTGACCTCGGCCGGCACCGCCGCCGGCATCGACCTGTGCCTGCACGTCGTACGGACCGACCACGGCACCGAGGCCGCCAACGCGCTGGCCCGCCGCCTGGTCGTACCGCCTCGCCGGGGCAGCGACTGGAGTGGTGGTCAGCAGCGCCATCTGGATCGATCTTTACCGGAGGAGATCGGCGGGGACCCGCTGGCCGAGGTCGTCGCGTGGGCGCTGGAGCACCTCCACGAGCAGTTCGACGTGGAGACCCTCGCCGCGCGCGCCTACATGAGCCGCCGCACCTTCGACCGCCGTTTCCGTACCCTCACCGGGAGCGCTCCCCTGCAGTGGCTGATCACCCAGCGGGTGCTGCAGGCCCAGCGGCTCCTGGAGACCTCCGACTACTCGGTCGACGAGGTCGCCGGCCGGTGCGGATTCAGGTCACCCGTCGCCCTGCGCGGCCACTTCCGCCGCCAGCTCGGCTCCTCCCCCGCCTCCTACCGGGCCGCCTACCGGGCCCGCCGCCCGCAGGACGAGACCGAACCGCCGGTGGCGGTGAAGGAGCCGCGTGCCGCCGCCGCGCCGTCGGCGCTGCCCGTGCAGCCCCCCGCGAAGGCCGTGAAGACCGAGAACGACACCTTCACGACCCGTATCCCGGAGCAGCCCGGGCGGCTTCGCGGGGACCGAGACGTACGCGGACGCAACGCGGCGGTGCCGGGTCCGAGGGATCGCCCCGTAGGGTGATACACATGAACGACCGGATGGTGTGGATCGACTGCGAGATGACCGGCCTCTCCTTGGCGCACGACGCGCTGATCGAGGTGGCCGCCCTTGTCACGGACTCGGAGCTGAACATCCTCGGCGAGGGCGTGGACATCGTGATCCGCCCGCCCGCCGAGTCGCTCGAGACGATGCCGGACGTCGTACGCACCATGCACACCGCCTCCGGTCTCCTCGACGAGCTCGACGGCGGCATGACCCTCGACGAGGCCGAGAAGCTGGTCCTCGCCTACGTACGCGAGCATGTCGCCGAGCCCCGCAAGGCGCCGCTGTGCGGCAACTCCGTCTCCACCGACCGCGGCTTCCTCGCCCGCGACATGCCCGCCCTGGAGCAGCACCTCCACTACCGCATCGTGGACGTCTCCTCCATCAAGGAGCTGGCCCGCCGCTGGTACCCGCGCGCGTACTTCAACAGCCCCGAGAAGAACGGCAACCACCGGGCGCTCGCCGACATCCGCGAGTCCATCGCCGAGCTGCGCTACTACCGCGAGGCCGTCTTCGTCCCCCAGCCTGGCCCCGACACGGACACGGCGCGCGCCATCGCCGCGAAGTACGTCCTGCCGACCGACTGAGCCTGCAGCGAGCACCCGCCCCGACCCTGTACACTTCTTCTGGCCGGTGCGAAAGCGCCGGTCATGGTGGGTATAGCTCAGCTGGTAGAGCACCTGGTTGTGGTCCAGGATGTCGCGGGTTCGAGTCCCGTTACTCACCCTTCTCGATCAAGGCCCGGTCTGTGTGAACAGGCCGGGCCTTGATCGTTACCGGCGCCGGTGTTCCCGCACGGGAACACCGGGGTGCCAGGTCTGCACGACCAGTTCGTCGTCCTCGACCCTGACCCGTACGACCTCGGTCAGCTCGGTCCGGAAGAGATGGAAGGGCTCGGGCGGCTTCACCTCGTCCACGTACGTCGCGATCACGGCGGCGTCGGTGATCTCGACGGCGCGGCCGCTGACCCGGACGTCGCCGCCGTCCATGGAGGTGTCCGGGCCCGGATTGGCGTGCAGCGCGAACCGGGGGTCGCGGCGCAGGTCCAGCGCCTTGCGCGAGCCGGCCATCATGCCGAGCCACAGCTCGCCGAAGCGGAAGTCCGCCTCGAGGCCGGTCAGGCGTGGCGAGCCGTCGTGCCGCAGGGTGCCGAGGACATGGTGCTTGTACTTCTGGAAGCGCGCCTGGACGGCGTCGGCGAGATCGGGTTCGGTTGCCCGGAAGCCGGACCAACTGGTGTTCATACGTCCATGGTGTCCGCGATTCCCGACACCTCCTGTCGGGAATCGCGGACGATCTGGCGAGCGGGTTCAGCCGAGTGCGAGCAGGTGATCGCGCAGCCCGGCGCCGTAGGCGGTGGCCGTGCCGTCGTAGGCGGTGATCAGGGACGGGCCCGACGAGCAGTCCCAGGTGTTCCAGGTCCACCCGAGGTACGAGGAGTGGTGGGCGTCGAGCCAGGCCATGAACTGGTCGATGAAGCCGTGCCCGCAGGTGTTCTCGCCGATCTCACCGGCGACGAGCGGGACCTGCGCGGCGACCGGCGCGAGGGTGCTGTCCCAGCAGGAGGCGGCGCTGCAGGTGTTGAAGTTGTAGACGTGGACGGCGGCCGCGAGATTGCCCGTGGAGTCGGTCGGACGGTACGTCAGCCATTGGCCGAGGTCGTTGGAGTACGCGACCCCGCCGAGCAGGATGACGTTCTGCGCGCCCGCGCCGCGTACGGCGTTGACCAGGGTCTGCATGCCGGCGACGGAGTAGCCGATGCCGGGGCAGGTGCCGCCGTCGCGCCAGCAGGTCCAGGCCTGGGTGAGGGTGGAGGTGGCGCGGTCCGGATAGGGCTCGTTGAAGAGGTCGAAGACGGCGGCCTGGTCGGCCTTGAAGGTGCCGGCGACCGAGGCCCAGAAGGACGGGGTGTACTCGGCGTCGGGCATCGGCTTCTGGCAGGAGGCGTAGAGGTCAGAGCAGCCGGCGGAGTTGCCGGTGTACTGGCCGTGGCTCCAGTGGAGTTCGAGGACCGGGGTGATGCCGTGCGCCTCCAGGCGGGTGACGTAGTCCTTGATCGCGTTGATGTAGGTGGTGCCGCTGTAGGCGCTGTCGATGTTGGACAGGCCGAGCCAGCACTCCTCGTTCAGCGGGATGCGTACGGTGTCGATGTGCCAGGTCTTCATGGCGGCGATGGCGGCGTCGTCGACCGGGCCGTCGAAGATGCCGCGGCCCTGGACGCACATGAACTCGGTGCCGGAACGATTCACCCCGTGGAGGAGGTGCTCGGTGCCGGACGAGTCGACGATCTTGTTGCCGGAGACGTGCAGCTTGGGCGGGGCGGTGTCGGCGGGTGTGGTGGAGGTGGCGGTCGGTGTCGGTGTTGGCGTCGTGGGTGAGGGCGAGGCGTCCGTGTTGCAGGTCGTGCCGTTGAGCTTGAAGGCGGTGGGCGCGGCGTTCGACCCGGACCAGCTCGCGAGGAAGCCGGCCGTGACGCTGCCGCCGGTGGCCAGCGCGCCGTTCCAGCTCTCGTTGGTGACGGTGACGGACGTGCCGGACTGGGACCACGTGCCGTTCCAGCCCTGGGTGACCTTCTGGGTGCCGGGGAAGTCGAAGGTCAGGGTCCAGGAGGTCGTCGGGGCGCTGCCGTTGGTGATGACAACGCTGCCTTGGAAACCGCTGCTCCACTGGTTCGTGACGGAGTAGTCGACCGAACAGGCCGTCGCCGCGGACGCCGTGACGGACGGCAGCAGGGCGATGCCGCCGGCTACGACGAGAACGGCGGCGGAGGCCAGGACTACAGGGCGCGGTGGTCGTCGCATGTGCGACTCCTCAATGGTGGGGGTCATTGCATGGGCGCGCTCCCACTGGTTCGCGGCAGACCATAGCGCCAGGCGCCTCCGACGCATAGAGAGTTGACGCCAACTCATGCCATCCACCCGGGGATTCACGGGAGCTGCTTCACCTCTTGACAGTCCGTCAGTCCCGCTCGACGCTTGGGAGCGCTCCCACTGGTTCACCGCACCCTCTCAGGTCACGAGGAGGATTCCGCATGCCCAGAGGACGACCAAGAAGGCTGTTGGTGGTGGGAGTCGCCGCGCTCGCGCTGCCGCTCGCCACCACCACCGCCGGAGGCACCACCCCGGCCCAGGCCGCCACCGTGCAGTGCAGCGTCGACTACACGACCAACGACTGGGGTTCCGGCTTCACCGCGAACGTCACGATCACCAATCGGGGCACCGACGCCATCTCCGGCTGGTCGCTGGCGTACGCGTACACCGGCAACCAGACGCTGACCAACGGCTGGAACGGCAGCTGGTCGCAGTCCGGCAAGAACGTCACCGTCACCAACCTCGACTGGAACCGCACCATCGCCGCCGGCGCCGCCGTCAGCGCGGGCGCCAACTTCGGCTACAGCGGTACGAACACCGCGCCCACCGCCTTCTCCGTCAACGGCACCACCTGCACCGGCGCCCACCAGCCGCCGGTCACCGCCCTGACCAGCCCGGCGCCCGGCGCGACGTATACGGCCGGGGCCACCGTTCCGCTGGCGGCGTCCGCGGCGGCCTCGGACGGGGCGACCGTCTCGAAGGTGGAGTTCTACAGCGACACCACCCTGCTGGCGACCGACACCACCTCCCCGTACACCGCCGACTGGACCGGGGTCGCGGCAGGCGACTACTCCCTCTACGCCAAGGCGTACGACAGCACCGGCGCCTCCGCCGAGTCCACCCCCGTCGGCATCCATGTCGCCGCCGGCCCCTCGCTGGTCGCCACCCCGGCCCAACTCGCCGTCCAGCAGGGCAAGACCGGCACCTTCGCGGTCAGCCTCTCCACCCAGCCCTCCGCGAACGTCACCGTCGCCGTCGCGCGCGGCTCCGGCAACGCCGGACTGTCGGTGACCGGCGGCGGCAGCCTGACCTTCACCCCGGCCAACTGGTCCACCGCGCAGAACGTGACCGTCACCGCCGACGCCGCCGGCACCGGCGCGGCGGTCTTCAGCGCGACCGCGACCGGCTACCTCAAGGCCGACGTCACCGTCACGGAACTGGCCGCGTCGAGCACGTACGACGCCCGGTTCCTGGACCTCTACGGCCGGATCACCGCCCCGGCCTCCGGCTACTTCTCGCCCGAGGGCATTCCGTACCACTCCGTCGAGACCCTGATCGTCGAGGCCCCGGACTACGGGCACGAGACGACCTCGGAGGCGTACTCGTATCTGATCTGGCTGCAGGCGATGTACGGCAAGGTCACCCAGGACTGGAGCAAGTTCAACGCCGCCTGGGCGACCATGGAGAAGTACATGATCCCCACCCACGCCGATCAGCCGACCAACAGCTTCTACAACGCCAGCAAGCCCGCGACCTACGCCGCCGAGCATCCGCTGCCCTCCGACTACCCGTCGCAGATCGACAGCAGCGTGCCCGTCGGCTCCGACCCGATCGCGAGCGAGCTGTCCTCCGCGTACGGGACGAGCGACATCTACGGCATGCACTGGCTGCAGGACGTCGACAACACCTACGGCTACGGCGACACCCCGGGCGGCGGCTGCGAGGCGGGCCCGAGCGCCGCCGGCCCGTCGTACATCAACACCTTCCAGCGCGGCGCCCAGGAGTCGGTCTGGGAGACCGTGCCGCAGCCGACCTGCGACAACTTCACCTACGGCGGTACGAACGGCTACCTGGACCTGTTCATCAAGGACTCGTCCTACGCCAAGCAGTGGAAGTACACCGACGCCCCGGACGCCGACGCGCGCGCCATCCAGGCCGCGTACTGGGCCGACACCTGGGCGAAGGCGCAGGGCAAGGCGAGCGATGTCGCGACCACCGTCGCCAAGGCGGGCAAGATGGGCGACTACCTGCGCTACTCCTTCTTCGACAAGTACTTCAAGAAGATCGGCAACTGCGTGGGCGCGAGCAGCTGCGCGGCCGGCACCGGCAAGGACAGCGAGCACTATCTGCTGTCCTGGTACTACGCCTGGGGTGGCGCCAACAGCTCCTCCGCCGGCTGGGCCTGGCGGATCGGCGACAGCGCGGCGCACTTCGGCTACCAGAACCCGATGGCCGCGTACGCCCTGACCACCGACACCGCGATGACCCCGAAGGCCACCACCGGCAAGTCCGACTGGCAGACCAGCCTGGGCCGCCAGCTGGAGTTCTACCGGTGGCTGCAGTCCAGCGAGGGCGCCATCGCCGGCGGCGCCACCAACAGCTGGGAGGGCGACTACGGGACACCGCCGAGCGGCACGCCGACCTTCTACGGGATGGCGTACGACCCGGCGCCCGTCTATCACGACCCGCCGTCCAACCAGTGGTTCGGCATGCAGGCCTGGTCGATGGAGCGGGTCGCCGAGTACTACCAGCAGACCGGCAACGCCGCCGCCAAGGCGATCCTCGACAAGTGGGTCACCTGGGCCCTGTCCAAGACCACCGTCAACCCCGACGGGACCTATCTGATCCCCTCCACGCTGACCTGGTCCGGACAGCCGGACACCTGGAACGCGGCCGCCCCCGGCGCCAACGCCGCACTGCACGTCACGGTCGCCGACTACACCAACGACGTCGGCGTCACGGCCGCGTACGCCAAGACCCTGTCCTACTACGCCCAGAAGTCCGGCTCCACGGCCGCCAAAACCATGGCCAAAGCCCTGCTCGACGGCATGTGGGCCAACTACCAGGACAGCCTCGGCATCGCCGTCCCCGAGACCCGAACGGACTACAACCGCTTCGACGACCCGGTCTACGTCCCCAGCGGCTGGACCGGCACCATGCCCAACGGCGACGCGGTCAACTCCTCGTCCACCTTCGGATCGCTGCGGTCCTTCTACGCGGACGACCCGGCTTACTCCAAGGTCAGCGGCTACCTGAACGGAGGAGCGGCACCGAGCTTCACCTACCACCGCTTCTGGGCACAGGCCGACATCGCCCTGGCCATGGCCTCGTACGGGGATCTCTTCGGCGAGTGAACCGAGTGAACCCGGCGATGCCAGTGAGCAGCCTCACTGTGTGACATGAGCCCCCGGAGCCCATTTTCCGGGGGCCTCTGTCACACCCCCCGCATAGAATCTTCACCATGTCCCCGACCGCTCTGAACCACCGGCACCACGCCCGGTCCCCCCGCTCAGTCGAAGCCGCCAACGAGGCGATACGGCAGTACGTCGCAGGTCGCCGCTCCTGGTCGAAGGCCGAGCTGGCGGAGCTGGACCGGCTGCGCGCGATCTGGCACGCGGCCCGCACGGCCGGCCGCCGCTAGTGCCGTGACCGGGCTGTCAGGGCGACATTCCGGGCTTCCCTGGACTTCCTGGGGCTTCCGGGCCTCCCGGGGCTTCCGAGGCTTCCAGGCCTCCCGGGCTTCCTAGGCGGACTCCCGCCGCACCAGCTCCGTCGCCAGCACCACATGCCGCCG
Source organism: Streptomyces sp. NPDC059373 (assembly GCF_042751495.1). Lineage (NCBI taxonomy): Bacteria > Bacillati > Actinomycetota > Actinomycetes > Kitasatosporales > Streptomycetaceae > Streptomyces > Streptomyces sp. NPDC059373. The sequence goes on from NZ_JBHYXC010000009.1 coordinate 160,741, forward strand.
GGTGGGCGACCTGGCGGCGATCTCCTCCAGCAGCACCCGGGCCATGGTCCGGCCCATCTCCTGCGTCGGCTGCCGCACACTCGTCAGCTGCGGATCCGTGTGCCGGGCGATCGCGGAGTCCTCGAAGCCGATGAGCGCCACGTCGTCCGGCACCCGCCGCCCCGCCTGCCGCAGCATCTGCAGGGCACCGGCCGCCATCAGATCCGAGGCCGCGAAGACGGCGTCCACGTCCGGCCGCAGCTCCAGCAGGGACCGCATGGCCGCGCGGCCGCCCTCCTCGGTGAAGTCGGCACGGGCGACCAGGGCCTCGTCGGCGCCGAGTCCGGCGGCCTCGATGGCCTGGTGGTATCCGTCGAGCCGGCAGCGGGCCACGTACATGTCCAGCGGCCCGGTGATGGTCGCGACCGAGCGCCGGCCACGGCCGAGCAGGTGCGCGACGGCGGACCTGGCACCACCGACATTGTCGGCGTCGACATACGACACCGACTCCAGATCGGAGCGCCGGCCGTTGAGCACGGCGGGCATCTCCAGCTGCTCCAGCAGATCGGGCAGCGGGTCGTTCTCGTGCACCGAGACCAGCAGCACCCCGTCCACCCGGTGGGCGCTGAGGTACTGGGCGAAGCGCTGGCGCTCCTTGGGCGTGCGTATGAGGGTCAGCAGCAGCTGCATGTCGGTGTCGGCCAGCTCGGCGCCCACGCCCCGGATGATGTCGGAGAAGTACGGCTCCGCGAAGAGCCTGGTCTCCGGCTCGGGGATGACCAGGGCGATGGCGTCCGTACGATTCCCGGCCAGGGCTCTGGCCGCCCGGTTCGGTACGTATCCCAGCTCGGCGATCGCGGCCTCGACGGCTGTCTTCGCGCGATCGCTGACCCGGGGCGAGCCGTTGATGACGCGTGAGACCGTGCCGCGGCCGACGCCGGCCCGCGCGGCGACCTCCTCCAGGGTCGGCCTACCGGTGTGCCGTCCGCTCACCGCCATCGCGGCCTCCCAATCGCTGCCATCACTTAGCCATCTGCGCCAACTTAGAGCGTCGGCTCCCTTGACACCCCACCGGGGAACGGCGACCCTTCAACACATCACGCATGGGAGCGCTCCCACAGTAGCGAACGCATACACATCCCGCACGCAGACCGTCCCGGAGGACCGAATGGGCACGACAACGAAGTCGCACCGGCACCGAAGCGGCCGGACCGCCGCAGTCGCCCTTGCGGCAGTGGCCGCGCTGGGCGCGAGCCTGCTCGCCGGCTGTTCGTCGGACAGCGGCAACACCTCGAGCCCCGGCTCCTCCGGCGGCAAGGGGAAGACCACGATCACCGTCGGCACCTTCGGGGTCTTCGGCTACAAGCAGGCCGGGCTGTACGACGAGTACGAGAAGGCGCATCCGAACATCACGATCAAGGAGAACGTGATCGAGCGGAACGACACCTACTACCCCCAGCTGCTCACCCACCTCGCCGCCGGCAGCGGCCTCAGCGACATCCAGGCCATCGAGGTCGGCAACATCAGCGAGGTCGTCTCCACCCAGGCGGCGAAGTTCGAGGACCTGTCCAAGGCCTCCGGCGTCGAGAAGTCGAACTTCCTGCCCTGGAAGTGGGCGCAGGCGACGACCGCCGACAACAAGACGGTGGCGCTCGGCACCGACATCGGCCCGATGGCGATCTGCTACCGCACGGACCTGTTCAAGAAGGCCGGGCTGCCGACCGACCGGACGAAGGTCGGCGCGCTGTGGGCGGGCGACTGGAGCAAGTACATCGCCGCCGGCCAGACGTACAAGAAGAACGCCCCCAAGGGCACGACCTTCATGGACTCGGCGGCCGGCCTCTACCAGGCGGTCAGCAACAGCTACTCCGAGCGCTACTACGACAGCAGCGGCAAGGTCGTCTACAAGACCAGCCCGTCGGTGAAGACGGCCTGGAACCTGGCCATGGAGGCGTCGACCAGCGGTCTGACCGGCAAGCTGAAGCTCTTCGACAAGGCCTGGGACCAGGCGTTCGCCAACGGCAAGTTCGCCAGCCTGCCCTGCCCGTCGTGGATGCTCGGCTACATCCAGGAGAAGTCCGGCGACTCCGGCAAGGGCAAGTGGGACGTGGCCGCCGCGCCGAAGCCCGCCAACTGGGGCGGCTCCTTCATCGGGGTTCCCTCGGCGGGCAAGAACAAGGCCGAGGCGGTCAAGCTCGCCGCCTGGCTGACCGCTCCCGAGCAGCAGGCCAAGGTCTTCGCCAAGCAGGCCAGCTTCCCCAGCGCCCCGGGCGCGTACGACCTGCCCGCGGTGAAGGACGCCAAGCACGCCTACTTCAACAACGCCCCGATCGGTGAGATCTTCGCAAGCGCGGCCAAGAGCATCCCGACGCTGGTGATCGGGCCCAAGGACCAGCAGATCTACACGGCCATCACCGACGTCGGCATCCTGCAGGTCGAGCAGCAGGGCAAGACCCCGGCGCAGGGCTGGGCCGCCGCCGTCAAGGAAATCAACAACGCACTGGACCAGTGACCGGCATGGTTTCGGAACTCTCCGACATCGCAGACGCGACCGCGTCCCCCACACAGGGGGGCGCGGCCCCGCGCGACGAGGCGGCGCGGCGCCGGCCTGCCGACCACGACCCGGCGGCGGCGCGTCGGCGCAAGTGGCGCAGCCGCCTCTACCGCTGGGACGTCAAGGGCAGCCCGTACGCCTTTGTCTCGCCCTTCTTCCTCTTCTTCGTCGCCTTCGGGCTCTTCCCGCTGATCTACACCGGCTGGTCGTCCTTCTACCGGGTGGAGCTGACCAACCTCGACGCGCGGGAGTTCGTCGGCTTCCACAACTACACCCGGCTCTTCCAGGACGAGTTCTTCTGGAACGCGCTGCGGAACACCTTCACCATCGGTGTGATCTCCACCGTCCCGCAGCTGCTCATGGCCCTGGGCCTGGCCCATCTGCTCAACTACCGGCTGCGCGGCTCCACCTTCTTCCGGGTCGCGATGCTCGTCCCGTACGCCACCTCGGTGGCCGCCGCGGCCCTGGTCTTCACGCTGATGTTCGGCACCGACTACGGCATGATCAACTGGGTCCTCGGCCATCTCGGCTTCGGGCACACGGACTGGCGGGCCGGCACCTGGTCCTCGCAGATCGCGGTCTCCTCGATCGTGATCTGGCGCTGGACCGGCTACAACACGCTGATCTATCTGGCCGCCATGCAGGCGGTGCCGAGCGACCTGTACGAGTCGGCGGCACTGGACGGCGCCTCGCGCTGGCAGCAGTTCCGCCATGTGACGGTGCCGATGCTGCGGCCGACGATACTTTTCACCATCGTGGTCTCGACGATCGGCGCGACCCAGCTCTTCGGTGAGCCGTATCTGTTCGGCGGCACCGGCGGTGAAAAGGGCGGCTCCGCCCACCAGTTCCAGACGCTGGGCCTGTATCTGTACGAGCAGGGCTGGACCAACTACCACCTCGGGCGGGCCTCGGCCATCGCCTGGACGATGTTCCTGCTCCTGCTGCTGATCGCCGCCGTCAACGGGCTGGCCGCCCGCTGGCTGCGCAAGAGCCAGTGAGGGTCCGAATGGCTGTCTTCTCCTCCACCCGCCAGGCGCGGACCAAGCCCAGGTCCAACGCCACCTTCACGACCAAATCCAAGGCCGGCAAGCAGATGCACGCCGGGCCGGTCACCTATGCCGTGCTGATCGTCTTCACCGCGGTCTCGCTCTTTCCGCTCATCTGGACGGCGATCGCGGCATCGCGCACCAGCGGCCGGTTGTCCCAGACGCCGCCGCCGCTCTGGTTCGGCGCGAACCTGTTCAAGAACCTGGGCACCGCCTGGACCGATGCCAACCTCAGCCAGGCGCTGCTCAATTCTGCGGTGGTGGCGGGCAGCATCACCATCGGCACGGTGCTGTTCTCGACGATCGCCGGCTTCGCCTTCGCCAAGCTGCGGTTCCGCTTCAAGACGGTGCTGCTGATGCTGGTGATCGCCACCATGATGGTGCCGCCGCAGCTCAGCGTCGTACCGATGTTCCTGTGGATCGCCAAGCTGGACTGGACGAACCATCTGCAGGCCGTGATCCTGCCGACCTTCGTGAGCGCCTTCGGGGTCTTCTTCATGCGGCAGTACCTGACGCAGGCGCTGCCGACCGAGCTGATCGAGGCGGCCAGGGTCGACGGGGCGAGCAGTATGCGGATCGTCTGGCATGTGGTCTTCCCGGTCGCGCGGCCCGCGATGGCCGTGCTGGGGATGCTGACCTTCGTCTTCGCCTGGAACGACTTCTTCTGGCCGATCATCGCGCTCACCCAGGAGAATCCGACCGTCCAGGTGGCTCTCACCAGCCTCGCCCATGGCTATGTCCCGGACGAGTCGGTGGTCATGGCCGGCGCGCTGCTGGGGACGCTTCCGCTGTTGCTGGTGTTCGTCGTGTTCGGCAAGCAGATCGTCGGGGGAATCATGCAAGGTGCCGTCAAGGGCTGAACCGGGGCTGCAAGGCCCGTACTTTCCGAACGATCCGATGGGAGCGCTCCCGTAATGACTGCGTCCGACACCCGGCCGGCCACCGCCACCGCCGCCACCACCAGCCGCCAGTTCCCCTCCGGCTTTCTGTGGGGCGCGGCCACCGCCGCGTACCAGATCGAGGGCGCGGCGGCCGAGGACGGCCGCACCCCGTCGATCTGGGACACCTTCAGCCGCACGCCCGGGAAGGTCTTCGAGGGCCAGACGGGCGATGTGGCCGCCGATCACTACCACCGCTTCCGTGACGATGTGCGGCTCATCGCCGACCTCGGGCTGAGCGCCTACCGCTTCTCGGTCTCCTGGTCCCGGGTGCAGCCGACCGGACGCGGGCCCGCCGTCCAGCGCGGCCTGGACTTCTACCGCGCGCTGGTCGACGAGCTGCTGGAGCACGGCATCCAGCCCGCCGTGACCCTCTACCACTGGGACCTCCCGCAGGAGCTGGAGGACGCGGGCGGCTGGCCGCAGCGCGACACGGCGGAGCGCTTCGGCGACTACGCACGCATCGTCGGCGAGGCGCTGGGCGACCGCGTCGAGCACTGGATCACCCTCAACGAGCCCTGGTGCAGCGCCTTCCTGGGCTACGGATCCGGCGTGCACGCGCCCGGGCGCACGGATCCGGTCGCCGCGCTGCGCGCCGCGCACCACCTCAACCTCGCCCATGGCCGGGCGGCGGCGGCGCTGCGCGACACCCTGCCCGCCCGCGCCCAGGTGGCGGCCACCCTGAATCTGCATCAGATCCGTCCGCTGACCGACTCCCCCGCCGACCTGGACGCGGCGCGCCGCATCGACGCGGTCGGCAACCGGGTCTTCACCGGCCCGCTGATCAAGGGCGCCTACCCGCAGGACCTGCTCCGCGACACCGAACGCCTCACCGACTGGCACTTCGTACGCGAAGGCGACCTGGCCGCCATTCACCGCCACCCCCTCGACTTCCTCGGCATCAACTACTACGCACCCACAGTGGTATCAGCGGCCACCGACAGTGACCCCGACAACGCCCGAAACGACGGCCACGGCGCCAGCGACCACTCCCCCTGGCCCGCCGCCGAGGACGTCGCCTTCCACCAGGCCGACGGCCCGCGCACCGCCATGGGCTGGTCCGTCGACGCCACCGGCCTGTCGGACCTGCTGCTGCGCTGCACCCGCGACTTCCCCGGCCTGCCGCTGCTCATCACCGAGAACGGCGCCGCGTACGAGGACATCCCCGGCCCGGACGGCAGCGTCCACGACCCCGAGCGGATCGCCTATCTGCACAGTCACCTCGACGCCGTCCTCAAGGCCGTCGACAACGGCGCCGATGTGCGCGGCTACTTCCTGTGGTCCCTGATGGACAACTTCGAGTGGGCGTACGGCTACAGCAAGCGCTTCGGCGCCGTGTTCATCGACTACGACACCCAGGCTCGTATCCCCAAGTCCAGCGCCCACTGGTACGCCCAGGTCGCCCGTACGGGTGAACTTCCGGCGCCTGAGGCGGGCGCGTAGAGCGCGGCCTGGCGCGGTGGAACGAGGGTGCCGCCGCGCCAGGCCGTCACCACCGCCCCCTGTGCAGGAAGTCCGCGACGCCGGCCTCGCGGCGGTACGGCCGCATGACCCGGGCGGCGCCGTCCAGCATGGAGCGGATGCGGGTGGAGTGCACCCGGCTGCCCAGCAGGTCCAGGACCCGTGACCCGGCGGCGGCCGCCTCGTCAGGGCGGCCGGCGGCGGCGAGGTCACCGGCGAGTTCGGCACCGTACAGGGCGGTGTTGCGGGCGAAGTGCGGGTCCTGCAGGCCGACGGCGCGGCGGGCCTGCTCGGCGGCGCGGCGGTGGTCGCCGAGGGCGGCCCAGGACTGGGCTTCCAGGCCGGCGAGTTCGGCCTCGCCGAAGAAGGACATCCACTCCGGGTCGGCGTCGCCGGTGCCGCGCCCGAAGAGCGACTGGGCCCGGACCAGGGCGCGTTCGCAGCCCGTACGGTCGCCGAGCCCGGCCCGGCCCCCCGCCTCGCGCAGCGCGAGCAGCGACAGCAGCCGGGGCGATCCCAGCCGCCGGGCCGCCTGCTGGGCGGCCTGCGCGGCGCGCACCGCCTCGCGGGGGCGGCCGGCGTCGCGGGCGAGGAAGGCGGCGTTGCAGAAGGCGTGCGCCTCCAGCGCCGGGTCGCCGGCCATGCGGGCGGTGGCCAGCGCCTCGGCATAGTACGAACGGGCGTCGGCGAAGCGGCCCGAGTCGTGCGCCAGCCAGCCGACGGAGATCGCGAGTTCGCCCGCCCCGGCCTGCAGGCCGTCGGCGACGGACTGGCTGTAGGAGCCCTCGTCCAGCAGCCGGTAAGCGGTACGCAGGGACTGGCCGGCCTGCTGGTAGAGGCCGTCGGCGCCGTGCCGGTCGTCGTGCAGCCGGATCGTGCGGACGGCCTCCTCGACGGCCCGCACCTCGGTCCTGCCCACCCGGTGCGCGGGCGCGGCCTGGGCGAGCGTGGGCGCCCCCAGGGCCAGGGTCGTTGCCACGGCGGCGGCCGGGCCGCCGGTCATGAACGCGCGACGCAGCACGTCGCTCTCCTCGTCGGTCGTGTCGTCGGTCGTGTCGTCGGTCTGATACGTCAGCGGGGCACTGCTTGTGCCGCGCCGCCCCCGGACCGCCTCGCGGGGTTCGAAGCCCAGGTCGCCGAGCGAGTACCCCGGGAACATGTGCCGGAACACCCGCTCGTAGGCGTAGTTGGGGCACCTGATCTCCCCGGACTCCACGCGCCCGATGTAACGGGCGTCGCAGCTGACCTGTTCGCCGATCTCGCGGGCCGCCCGGCGCACGGCGGCGGCGAACTCTCCGGGCGAGAGTCCGCCGCGCAGCTGCCGGAAGGCGGCGTTGGGAATGGAGGGTGACGACGCCATGGCCGAACTCCCGGTGCACGGTGCGGTGGTGCGGGTGGTTCGGAGACCGTACTCGCTGTCACCGGGCCATCACCGGGAGTTTGGCTACAAAAGGGATATCTCACCCTGCATTCGCCATGAAACGCCACCCCTTGCGGCGTTAGGAGGGCGTAGCCGTTGACGCGGCGGCGCGTTGAACAACGTATCCGTGGTCCGGCTCCGAGGAGGACGTGCCGTGTTGGACACCAGTGGGACGCAGAGGTCGGCTTCCACCGGCCGGCACAGCCCCGGCGAGGATCGGAGCGCGCTCCCGCCGGGCGAACCCGAGCCCTGCGATCTCGTCACCGTCCCCTCCCGCCAGGGCCTCGAGGCCGTCGACATCCTCCGCCTGCGCACCGGCGTCGGCCCCGTCCTCCACGACTCCTCCGGCGACAGCCTCGGCTTCCTCGTCCCTCCCGGCACCGCCGACGGCTGGGACATGCCCGGCAGCGCCTGCACCCAGACCAACGGCCGCGGCCTCTCCCTCGCCGGAGAGCCCCCCGTCGCCGGCACCGGCTGGCTCGTCCCCCCGCACACGGACACCCCGGTCACCGACCCGGCGGTGCTGCGCGCTGCGCTGGGCGAGGCGGCGCGCACCATCGAGCTGGTCGACGGCCTGTAGCCGGGGCCAGTAGCCCCGGACCCGCCGTCGGTGCGTTGGCAACCTCGCGTCCGTGGCCGGGTTGGGCCGGCCTCCCCAACCCGGATAATGGAGGCGTGGCAGGCAAGAGCAAGCGGCAGCGCACCCCCGACAGCGTCAGCACACCCGTCGGTGGCGGCGTTGCCGAGCTCGTGCCGGACCGCGAGCGGGCGCGGGGGTGGTCGCTGTTGATCGACGGGGCGCCGCAGTCGCATGTGGACCTGGACGACCCGGAGTATCTGGACTTCGCGTACCAGCGCAGGCTCGGCCACATCATCGACCTGGCCGCACCCCCGGGCCGCCCGTTGCAGGTGCTGCACCTCGGCGGAGGCGCGCTGACGCTCGCCCGGTACGTGGCGGCGACCCGGCCCCGGTCGACGCAGCAGGTCGTGGAGCCGGACACGGCGTTGGTGGAGCTGGTCCGGCGGGAGCTGCCGTGGGACCGTACATGGCGGATCAAGGTGCGCGGCGGTGACGCCCGGGCGGGGCTGGCGAAGGTGCCGGACGGCTGGGCGGACCTGGTGATCGCGGATGTGTTCAGCGGCGCCCGGACGCCGGCCCATCTGACCAGCACCGAATTCCTTGCCGAGGTACGGCGGGCGCTGCGGCCCGGCGGGCTCTATGCCGCGAACGCGGCGGACGGCGCCCCGCTGGCGTTCCTGCGGTCGCAAATAGCCACCGTACGGTCCGCCTTCCCGTACGCCTGCGTCGCCGCCGACCCGGCCATGCTGCGCGGCCGCCGTTTCGGCAACGCGATCCTGCTGGCCGGGGACACCGAGCTCCCGGTGGCCGAGCTGACCCGGCGGGTGGCCTCCGACCCGCACCCGGGGAGGGTCGAGCACGGGCGGGCGCTGGACGACTTCGCGGGTGGTGCGGCACCGGTCACGGACGCGACGGCCGCGGCGTCCCCGGCGCCGCCGGAGTCGGTGTTCCGTTAGCCCCCCGCAACGTACGTCTGGACCGTCGGCGGGTGGCCGTTCCAGGTGCAGAAGACCGAGGACACGGTGGTGCCCGAGGGCGAGGTGAAGTCGACCCGGATCCACTCGGTCTGCGTCCAGACCTTCATCTGCCAGCCGGCCTCCGGGGTTGCCGACACCAGCGAGGCCGAGGTGTCGCCGAGGTCCAAGGTGACCCGGCCGCCCTGCACCGGGTAGCTGTGCACGTTGCCCGTGGTGCCGGTCGACGCCGTCGCGGGTGAGCTGCTGCCCTTGGGCTGCTCCGGCGTGCTCGACACGGAGGCCGAGGCGGACGGCGAGGCCTTCTTCCGTTGCGCCGGGCGGCTGGTGGACGAGGCCGAGGGGGATGCCGAGGCCGCCACCTGCTCGGTTATGGGCAGGGCTCGGGGCGGGTCGTACGCGGTGCCGGCGAGCACGTGGTGCACGCCGAACCACGACATCGCCACGGCGGCGCTCGTCGCCATGGTCCACGCTCCGGCGTGCGCCAGTCCCTTCAACATTTGGCCTATGGTGCCTTACGCGCCCCGGTACGTGTCCCCCGAATGGGCTACCGTGCGGGCCATGGCAAGTGTGCTCGTCGTCGAGGACGACCAGTTCGTGCGGTCTGCGCTGATTCGTCATCTCTCAGAGGCCGCACACTCCGTACGCAGCGTGGGAACGGCACTGGAGGCGCTGCGCGAGGTCGCCCAGGTCGGCTTCGACGTGGTGATCCTGGACCTGGGACTGCCCGACCTCGACGGGGCCGAGGCCCTGAAGATGCTGCGGGGCATCACGGACGTGCCGGTGATCATCGCCACCGCGCGGGACGACGAGACCGAGGTCGTACGGCTCCTGAACGCGGGCGCCGACGACTACCTGATCAAACCCTTCTCCGTGGAACACCTTTCCGCGCGCATGTCGGCCGTACTGCGCCGGTCGCGGGTCCGCGAGGAGACCCAGGTCATGCGGGTCGGGGGGCTGCAGATCGACGTGCTGCGGCGGCAGGCCGCGCTGGACGGGGCCCGGCTGGACCTGACCCGGCGGGAGTTCGACCTGCTGTCCTTCCTGGCGGCACGCCCCGGGGTGGTGGTGGCGCGGCGCGAACTGCTGGCGGAGGTGTGGCAGCAGTCGTACGGCGACGACCAGACGATAGACGTCCACCTGTCCTGGCTTCGCCGGAAGCTGGGCGAAACGGCCGCGAGGCCCCGCTACCTGCACACTCTGCGGGGCGTGGGCGTGAAGCTGGAGCCACCGGAGCCGCAGGTATGAGATGGGCACTGGTCAAGGTGTGTGTGGCCGTGACCGCGATGGTCGTGGTGGCCTTCGCGGTGCCGCTGGCCCTGGTCGTGAAGGAGATGGCCCGCGACCGGGCCCTCACCAACGCAGAGCGCCAGGCGGCCGCGGTCGGCCCGGCGCTGGCGATCACCACGGACCGCACCGAGCTGGAGAAGGCCGTCGCCTCCACCCAGGCCGGGGCCGACGGGCGAATCGCTGTCCACATCCCCGCCACCGAGGGCTCCGCCGGGGTCGAGATCGGCAAGCCGCACGCCACGGACGCCGCGATGGACACCGCGTCCGCTCTCGGCCGGGCCTCGACCGTCTCCGTACCCGGCGGATACGCGCTGCTGCAGCCGACCGCCGTCAGCTCGGGGTCGGTGGCCGTGGTCGAGGTCTTCGTACCCGACGCGGACGTCACCCGGGGCGTCACCGCCTCGTGGCTCGTCCTGGGCGCGGTCGGCATCGGTCTGATCGTCGGCTCGGTCGCGGTCGCCGACCGGCTCGGCACGCGGATGGTCCGCCCGGCGAAGCGGCTCGCGGGCGCGGCCCACGACCTGGGACGCGGTGACCTCGCGGTCCGCGTGCCGGAGGAAGGGCCCACCGAACTGCGGTCGGCCGCCGTCGCCTTCAACGCCATGGCCGCCCAGGTCAACCAACTCCTCGCGAACGAGCGTGAGCTGGCCGCCGACCTCTCCCACCGGCTGCGTACGCCCCTGACCGTGCTCCGGCTCAACGCGGCCTCGCTCGGCGACGGCCCTGCGGGCGAGCAGACCCGGCAAGCGGTCGCCCAACTCGAGCGCGAGGTCGACCAGATCATCCGCACCGCGCGCGCCCAGCAGTCCGCGACCGGCGGCCCCCTGGCCGTCGGCTGCGACGCCGCCGAAGTCATCCGCGAGCGGATGGCCTTCTGGTCCGCCCTCGCGGAGGACCAGGGCCGTACGGCTCGTACGGCGGGCGTCGAGCGTCCGGTCCGCGTACCGGTCGCCCGCGCGGAGCTGGTCGCCGCGCTGGACGCCATGCTCGGCAACGTCTTCCGCCACACCCCGGAAGGCTCCGCCTTCGCGGTCGACGTCCACAGCAGCGACGACGCCGTCATCGTCCTCGTCTCCGACGCCGGCCCCGGCATCCGCGACCCCGCCGCCGCGCTCCGGCGTGGCCAGGGCGACGGCGGCGTCGGCTCCACCGGCCTCGGCCTCGACATCGTCCGCCGCGTCGCCGAATCCACCGGCGGCGACGTCCGCGTCGGCCCCTCCGTCCTCGGCGGCGCCGAAATCCGCGTCTGGCTCGCCCTCCGCGCCCCCGCCGGCGCCGGCCGGCGCGGCCACAAGCTCGCCCGCCGCCGCCGCGCCCGCCTCGTCCGGGCCTGACTCGACTGCCCGGTCCCACTTCGGGAGGAAGAAGCGGCCGGGACCGGGGCGGTGGTCTGAACCTTTAACCGGCTCCCATGGGTTCCTTAAGCGCGGCATAAGGAGTTCGGGGCCCGACCTGAACAGGACGTTTGTCCGAATCAGGCGCGCTAGCGTCCCGCCCCATGAGGAATTCACACCGTCACCGCACGGCCAACCGTAAGACAAAGCTCATCGCCGGCCTCACCGCGGGCGCGGCCGTCGTCGGTGGCGGGTTCGCGCTCGCGGGCACCGCGCAGGCCGCCTCGGTCGGGGCCGCGTACAGCAAGACGAGCGACTGGACGAGCGGTTACACGGGCCAGTACGAGATCACGAACTCCACGGGCTCGACGCTGTCCGGCTGGACGCTGAAGTTCGAGCTGCCGGCGGGCACCACGTTGAGCTCGCTGTGGAACGGGACCTACACGACCTCCGGTCAGCAGGTCACCGTCAAGGCGGAGAGCTGGAACAATGACATAGCCGCCGGAAAGTCGGTGAGCGTCGGGTTTGTGACGTCCGCGTCCACGAAGGCGGCCGATCCGGTCAACTGCCTGATCAACGACGTGAAGTGCTCGGTCGACAGCGGCCCGACCGCGACGCCGAGCAGCCGCCCGACCGCATCCGCGACGCCGACAGCCAGCGCCAGCGCCACTCCCACGGCGACCCCCACCGCCACCGCCTCGGCCACCCCCACCGCGTCGGCGACCCCCACCGCCACCGCGACCTCCACCTCGGGCTCGGGCTCCGCCTCCAACGCCGCGTTCGCCCCGTACGTGGACACGTCGCTCTACCCCGCCTTCGACCTGGTCGCCAACTCCAAGGCCACCGGCGTGAAGCAGTACAACCTGGCCTTCATCGTGGACGGCGGTAGCTGTACGCCGAAGTGGGGCGGGGTGACCGACCTGGCCAGCGACGCGGTGGCGGCGCAGATCGGGACGCTGCGGGCGGCCGGTGGTGACGTGCGGGTGTCGTTCGGCGGGGCGTCGGGCTCGGAGCTGGCGACGACGTGCTCGTCGGCCTCGGCGCTGGCGACGGCGTACGGCAAGGTGATCGACACGTACGGCCTGAAGAAGGTGGACTTCGACGTCGAGGGCGGCGCGATCGCGAACACCGCCGCCAACACGCTGCGCGCGAAGGCCATCGCGCAGCTGCAGGCGAGCCACAGCGGTCTCGACGTGTCGTACACGCTCCCGGCGATGCCAACCGGGCTGACGCAGGACGGCATCAACATCCTCTCCAACGCCAAGTCGAACGGCGTCGCCATCTCGGCCGTCAACATCATGGCGATGGACTACGGGGCCTCGTTCAGCGGGGACATGGGCGGCTACGCGATCGACGCCGCCACCGCGACGCAGGCGCAGGTGAAGAGCGTGCTCGGACTGTCGGACTCGGCGGCGTGGAAGGCCGTGGCGGTGACGCCGATGCTGGGTGTCAATGACGTGAGCAGCGAGATCTTCACGGTGAGCGACGCGACGCAGCTGGTGGACTTCGCCAAGTCGAAGGGCCTGGGCTGGCTTTCGATGTGGTCCGCGACCCGCGACAAGCAGTGCTCCGGCGGTGCGAAGAACTACGCCGACGCGACCTGCAGCTCGATCGTCCAGGACGCGAACGCCTTCTCGAAGGCATTCGCCGCCTACACCGGCTGACCCGGCCGGCCCGCCAAAAACCCGGCTGCTGACCTGGTACGCGATCGATGGGAGGGCACCCCACCCGGGGTGCCCTCCCCTTCTGTGCTCCACCTGTGCGAAACCTGTCTTTGCCAACTGATTCTACGCGTGTAACTCGGGCATTGCCCAGCAGACTTGTGACGGTTACATGACACGCGTATCACGTTCCCAGGAAGTCAACTCGCCGCCTTTCTACGCGCGTTGACGACATCCACTCCTAGGAGGAACCCGTGATTCGCTCCCCCCTCCGCCGGTTGGGCATCGCCGCCGGCACCGCGATCACCGCCGCACTCGCTCTCGTCGCCGGCAGCACCTCCGGAGCGTCGGCCGCCGCGAGTTACCGCCTCATCGTCCAGCCGGACACCAACGTCTCGGCGATCTACAGCTACATCACCTCGGCCACCAAGAGCATCGACCTCACAATGTACGAGCTGGTCGACACCACCGCCGAGCAGGACCTGGCCGCCGCCGAGGCGAAGGGCGTCACCGTCCGCGTCATCCTCGACGTACGGAAGAAGTCGACGAACCAGACCGCCTACACCTACCTCAAGGGCAAGAGCGTCGGCGTGGCGTGGTCCAGCTCGAAGTACTACTACACGCACGAGAAGTCGATGGTGGTCGACGGCACCACCGCCCTGGTGATGAGCGGCAACCTCACCTCCCAGTACTACTCGGCGGACCGCAACTACACCGTCGTCGACACCGACACCGCCGACATCACGGCCATCGAGACCGTCTTCACCGCCGACTACGCCGGCACCACCGTCACCCCCGGCGACGGCGACAACCTGGTCTGGAGCCCGACCGACGCCCAGAGCAAGCTTCTGGCCCTCATCAACAACGCCACCAGCAGCCTGTGGATCGAGGCCCAGGAGATGGGGTACAGCACGGTCGTCAACGCCCTGGTCTCCGCCGAGAACCGTGGTGTCGACGTCCGCGTCGTCATGACCAACAGCAGCGACGACTACGCGAGCGAGTTCGACACCCTCACCGCCGCCGGGGTGAAGGTCAGCACCTACGCCGACACCGCGTCGCTCTACATCCACGCCAAGGCCATCGTCGCGGACTACGGCCTCTCCACCGCCAAGGTCTTCGTCGGCTCCCAGAACTTCTCGAGCACCTCGCTCAACAGCAACCGCGAGCTCGGCATCATCCTCGCCGACACCACCATCGAGTCAGGTGTGAAGACCGTCATCGCGTCCGACTACGCGGGCGGCACGCTCTGGTCGTAACCGCCCCCCGCTGACGGTCAGTCCAGGTGCCCCGTGTCGTTCCAGCGCTCCACGGCCGGGGCACCGTACGCCCACCCCAGCACCGACAACGACGCCGGCTCGAGCCTGAACAGGCCGCCGGAGGCGGCCGGGAGGCCGAGCCAGCGGGCGGCGAGCATACGCAGGAAGTGGCCGTGGGCGAAGACGAGAACGTCGCGGTCGGCGGTGGAACGGGCCCAGTCGACGGCCTCGTCGGCGCGGGCGGCGAGGCCGTCGGGGGTCTCGCCGCCCGGGACGCCGTCCCGCCAGATGTTCCAGTCGGGACGGTCGGCGCGGATCTCGTCGGGCTTGAGGCCCTCGTACGCGCCGTAGTCCCACTCCATCAGCGTGTCCCACTCCTTGGCCCGGTCGCCGAAGCCGGCCAGTTCACAGGTCTCGCTCGCGCGCACCAGCGGGCTGGTCCGGACCTCGGCGTACGACAGCAGGTCCTCCCAGGGCGCGCGGTGCAGCCGCTCGCCGAGCCGTCGCACGGTGTCCCGTCCGGCGTCGGTGAGCGGGATGTCCGTACGGCCGGTGTGGCGGCCGGAGACCGACCACTCCGTCTGGCCGTGGCGGACGAGCAGGATGCGGGGAGCCATGCGGGAGTGCCTTCCGGGATTCCGGGTTTCCGGGACGAGGGCCCTCCATCATCCCCTACGCGGGCAGCAGGCCGCTCAAGAGGCCGTTGAGCCCGTGCTCGAACTGCGCGATGCCGGTGTCCTGGGCGGCGAGCAGCTCCGGCACGAGGCCCCTGAGCGACGGGTAGCGGTCCGGGGGCAGGTCGGAGAGCCGCTCGCGGAACTTCTCGCGTACGCCGTGTCCCTCGCACTCCCCGCTTTCCGCCTGCCGGCGGCGGACCGCCCAGAGCGCGGCACCGACCGTGTAGTGCATGATCGCGGTCTGCGCGCGGGCGGCGTCCGCCGGGCTGAGGCCGGCGGCCAGCAGGAGCCCGAGTTGGCGGTCGATGACGGCTATGGCCTCGTCGACCCGCATGGGGCGGCTGGTGAGCAGCGGCAGGGCGGCGGGGTGTTCGCTGAAAAGTCGGTAGACGCTGCGGCACAGCTCGCTAATCTGCTCGCGGGGGGTGCTGCCGGCGGGGGCCGGCAATTCGATCTCGCTGAGCAGGCGTTCGTTCACCGCGTCGTTGATCTCGTCCTTGTTGCGGAAGTGCGAGTAGACCGCCATGGTGCCGACGCCCAGCTCGTTGGCGAGGGCGCGCATGGTGAAGGCCTCGGGGCCGTCGCGGTCGAGCAGGGAGACGGCCGCGTCGAGGATGCGGTCGGGGTTGAGTGTGTTACGGGGGACGCGGCGTCGCCGCGGCGAGCGGGCCGGTTCGGTGACAGTCATGGGGGGTGTCCGGTCGATACGGGGACGTGGGCGGTTGGACAGTGGGCGGTTTGGACAGTGGGCAATTCGACGGTGGGCAATTCGACGGTGGGCGCTGTTCTGGCGGGGCGTTCCTCCTTCGATTCTCTCGCTTCCGGGAGCAACCCGGGCAATGCCCCGGGCGTCCTCCTGCTCACATGCCCAAGCCAACAGCTTGTTGAACTTGGCACCAATGGTCGGTTTCCAGGAATAACCGGGGCGGTTGAGCGGTTCCCTAGCGTACGGCGTACGGTAGAGCCTAGGACACCGTCGATCACCTTCCACTGAGGAAGAACGGGGAGAACGGTCGCATGACGATCACCGCCACCGCGCCTCGCGCCTCCGCGTACCGGGGCCGGCTCCGCTGGTGGACCGAGCTGCCGCTGATCGCGGTGGTCTACGGTCTCTACAGCACGGGCCGCCTGCTCGTACGCGGCGACGTGGACGACGCCCTCGCCCACGGCATCGACGTCCTTCACCTCGAGCAGGCCATCGACGTCGACCCGGAGCGGTGGCTCAACACCCTCTTCACCCAGTACCGGGCGCTCGGCCTGCCGGCCGACTTCTGGTATGCCTCGCTGCACTATCTGGTCACCCCGATCGTGCTGATCTGGCTCTGGCGGCGCCGCCCGACGGCCTACCGGTTCGCCCGCACCTGGCTCATGATCGCCACCCTCATGGGGCTCATCGGCTTCACCCTCATGCCCACCGCCCCACCGCGGCTGCTCTCCTCAGGGCACGGCTTCATCGACACCATGGCCCAGTACGGCTCGTACGGCTGGTGGGGCGACGACGCCAGCGCCCCGCGAGGGCTCGGCGGGCTCACCAACCAGTACGCGGCCATGCCCAGCCTCCATGTGGGCTGGGCCCTGTGGTGCGGCATCATGCTCTGGCGTTACGGGCGTTCGCCGCTGGTGCGGGCGCTCGGCGTCCTCTACCCGCTGGGCACCACCCTCGTCGTCATGGGCACCGCCAACCACTACCTGCTGGACGCGGTGGCCGGCGCCCTCGTCATGGGCATCGGCTACGCCCTCACCCGGCCCGTGCTCCGGCGCGTCGACCTCGCGCACGACGCGCTGCGGAGCCGCCGTTCCGCCCGGCCCGGATCGGGCTCCACGTCCGTGGTCGTCGCCAGCTCGCGCGACGTCGCCCCGGCGGACCCGGCCGACGCGCAGATCCTGCGGCGCAGGTCCTGAAGGCTTCGGACCGGAGGACGTAAAGCCTTGGCCTAGGGTCGCCAGCGCACCGCGTGCTCGGCCAGATGCGCCAGCACCGCGTGGTTCGCCTCCCAGCCGTCCGGGAACTTCACCGTCACCCCGAGCTGCACCGGCTCGGTCGACGGATGCTCGTCCAGCAGCTCGGCCACCCCCGCCCGGCAGACCACGATGCAGGCGTGCCGGTGCCGCGAGGCCAGGACGCACAGGCGGCCCGTCTCCAGGTGGAAGGCCGTCGCGTCGGGCCGCCCGGACAGCGGATGCAGGACGACGGTGACGTCGAACTCCCGCCCCTGGAGCCGGTTCGCGGTGTCCACGGCGACCCCGGCCACCCCCACCTCGGCCAGCGCCGCCCGGACCGCGGCCGCCTGGTCGCGGTGGGCGGTGCCGACGGCGACGCGGTCGGCGGTGAGCGGCGACGTACCGCGTTCGGAGACAGCGACGCCACCGCGGTCGAGGAGGCGGCGTACGACGAGGGCGACGGCCCGTACCGCCTCCGGATCCGTACGCGGGGTGTGCCGGGCCGGAAGCTCCAGCAGCCCCCAGCCGGAGACGGCGGCCTCGTCCAGGACCCGGTCGGGGCCCGAACCGTCCGAGGGGACGCCGAAGGACAGGCGGCGGTCCTCGGGCCCGGTGCCGCTGCGGAAGGGCGTGTACGGATAGAAGGCGTCGGAGACCAGCGGGGCCGCCGAGGCGGGGAGCCGCCAGGAGACGGGCAGCCGGTGCTGCGGGAGGCCGGGGTTGTGAGCGAGGAGCGTCACGACCGCGCTGGCCGACGGATCGTAGCTGAGTCCGGCCCACTGGTCGGCGCCCACGACGCTGAAGGGGTCGAGCTGCCCGGGGTCGCCGACGAACAGGGCGCGCTCGAACAGCCCGGCGACCTGCAACAACGCGTCCGACCGCATCTGGTAGGCCTCGTCGACGATGGCGTGCCGCCACGGCTCGACGTCCTTCACGAAGGCCCACTTCGCGGCGGTCGCGATCACCACCTTCTGCTGGGCCAGGTCCCCGGCCTTGGTCGACTTCACGACCGACGGATGGCCGTCCAGCACCTGGTCCGGGGGCGAGTCGCTGCCGTGCAGCCGCCCGATCGGCAGGTCGGGGTCGGCGGTGGCGAGCCGGTCGGCGAGGTCGTCGACCTGGGCGTTGGTCTGGGCGACCACCATCAGCGACTCGCCGGCCGCGACCAGTTCGCGGGCCGCGCGCACCACGAGGGTGGACTTGCCGGCGCCGGGCGGCGAGTCCACGACGACGCCGCGCGCCGTGCCGTACAGCGTGTCGTGGAGGATGCGCTCGGTAGCTGCGGCGGCGGCCTCGGCGGCGGCGGTCGTCACAGGTAGTCCTCCGCGGTCACGGGATCGGGGCTGTCCAGGGCGTTCAGGGTGTTCAGGGCCTCCAGTGTGTTCAGGGCGTTCGGAGTCTCCGGGGTCGCCTCACCCGGGGCCTGCGGCGGGCCCCCGTGCGTCCACGGCGTGTCCTCCGGGTCCGGCAGCTCGGCCCCACCGCGCGGGGCGTGCTCGAAGAGCGTCCAGCAGACCCGGTCGCCCTTCTCCGGGACGGACCCGGGCTCCGGCTCCCTGCCGCGCCCCATGCCGTTGACCAGCCGTACGACAGCCGCGCCGGGCCCGGCCCACTCCAAGAACTGCCCCTGCTGCGTCTTGCCTCCCGGCAGCGCGCGGAACAGCTTGGCGTCGGGGTCGAGGTGCGGGCGGTCGCCGGTCAGGACGGTCACCAGCGGGCGCGGCTTGGGGATCTTCCCCTCGCTGTACGCCATCTCCACCTCGGCGACCTCGCCCGCGAAGGCCTCGCCGGCCAGCCGCCGGCCAGCCATCACCAGCGGGTCGTCCAGCGCCTCCGCCGCGGCCAGGCGGGCCTGCGCCGTCTCGCGCCCGGCCAGTTTCTGCGCCGCCGCGACCGCGTTGTCCCGGCGCGGCTGCGGCGGCTCCCCGGCCCGGACCCGGTCCCGGTGGCCGGTGTACGACCAGCGGTCCCGCTTCCAGCGCTCCTCGACCCTGCCGCCCTCACCGAACGCCCGCAGCAGGTCGAGGCCCTGCCAGACGGCGTCCCAGGTGGGGCGGAGCTGGGAGGCGACCAGTTCCCGTATCCGCTGCTCGGCGCCGGTCAGCCCGGCGTCGTAGCGCTTCATGGCGGGGGCCAGGACCGTGTTGTCGAACACCGGGTCCGTGGCGGGGCCGGCGGGCGGGAAGAGCAGCAGGCCGTCCGCACCGCGCCCGGACTCGGCGCGGCGGGCGGCGGCCGCGCCGGTCAGGCCCTCGGGTGGGTCGATCCAGGCCAGCAGGGCGCCGAGGTGCTGGTCCTCCAGGTTGCTCTGGCCGGTCGCCCAGTGCCGGGTCAGCAGCTCGGTCATCGCCAGCAGCAGCGACGAGCCGGGGGTACGGGCCCGCTCGCCGTAATGCGTCAGCCACCGCCCGAGCAGCGGCACCCGGGCCGGCACCGGGAAGGGCGTTTCCGGGTCCTCCTCGGCGGTGCGGCGGAAGCGGGTGGAGCGGCCCAGCAGCCGCACGTAGTCGGCGGCCGCCGAATTCGGCACGATCAGCTGCGGGGCGTCGGCGCAGACCTCGGACTCTTCGCGGTTGCGGGTGGCCGGCTCGACCTCGACCTGGTCGGCGTACGCCTCGACGTACGGCAGCACCACCTGCGCCAGCTCGGACAGGAAGGCGAAGCGCAGGTCGCGGTCGCGCGGCTGCGGCACCACCAGCAGCCGGGGCTCCTCCCGTACGGTGCCGACCAGGGCCCCCAGCGGTGCGCCGACCTCGCCGGCCGTGGTCAGCGGGACGAGGACGAGCGGCCGTTCGGAGAGGTGGCGGTGCCGGACCGTGGCCAGCGGCGTGGCCCGTCCCGTCGCCACGGCCTCGGCCCGGGCCAGCGTGGTGATCAGCGACATTCCAGGGCCCCCTCGATGGCCTCGGCACGCAGCGCGGCCGCCCGGCGCAGCGCCTCCACCGCCGGGTCGGCCGGGTCACCGTCCGTGCCGAGGGCGGCCGCCAGCACCTGCTCGACCGTGGTCAGGGAGCCCAACTCGCCCCGCACCCCTCGGCCCAGCATCTCCACGGAGCCGCAGGCGCGGGCCCGGTCCCTGCAGTGGAAAGCCAGTTCGCACGCGGCCAGGCACTCCGGGGCATACGCAGCCGGGACCGCGTCCACCGCCTCGTACAGCCGGTCCTGGCCGACGCCGGGGTCGAAGGTCGTGCCCTCGGGAAGCGCGGCGGCGATCTCCTCGATCCGGGTCAGCCGGGACAACTGCCGCCGGGTCACGGACAGTTGCTTGCGGACGTCGACGAGCTGCGCGGTCGGCAGATTCGAGAAGTCCTTCGGGCAGACGAGCAGGATGTCGTGGGAGGGCCGAGCACCGCCGACCCCGAGCCCTTCCAGCGCCAGGACGTAGACGGCGGCCTGGCGGGCGGCGGCGCCGACCTTCACCGAGTCGGCCGAACCGTCCAGTATCGGGAAGGACTTGATCTCGACGACCGTCCATGTGCCGTCCGGCCGCACGGCGACCGCGTCCGGCTCCAGGTACGCCGGCGAGCCCGCCACCTCCAGCTTCAGGAGGGGGTGGTCCAGCAGCGCCCAGCGGCCCGCGGCGGTCGCCTCCTCCAGCGCCATCCGGGTACGGGCCACGCGGCCCTCGGGACCGGGTGCCGTCAGCTCGGGCAGCGCCACGTCGCCGCCTTCGGCCCGCAGCAGGCGCAACAGCTCGGCATAGCCGTCCGCCTTCACCCGCGCCTCGAAGGCGTGCCCCCGCGCGAAGGCGAACTGCGACTGCCCGAACGGCGCCGGATTGCCCAGCGCCTGTGCCACCGCGCCCTTGTCGACCCCCGCCGCGTCCAGCAGCGCGCGCCGCCGGCACCCGGGGTTCGCCGCCAGGGCTGCCAGGGCCCGCGCGTCCATCGCGCGCGGCGGCACCGCCGGGCCCCGTAGCCCGGCCAGCCGCTCCCGAAGATCCCGCGTATCGCTCACCCGGGAGAGTCTCGCATCCCGCGGTGACATTGCCTGTCCGAGCAGTGCTTTCCGCCTACTTGCGCGGGGCGGGACAATAGAAGGCGCTGACGAACCTGGAGGTACGTACATGTCCGAGCCGCACACGGCTCAAGGCGCCACCGGCGACCGCGCAGACCGCGCCGACCGCAGGATGAAACCGGCGCAGCTGCTCTTCGAGCCTGCCGCGACCGTCGAGGACGAGGAGCACTTCTTCAACCTGGAGTCGATGGACGACCCCCGGCAGCTGCTGACCCGGTCGACGGAGCTGGCGCTGGCCTTCCGCGCGGCGGCGGACCGGGCGAGCGAGTACCAGGCCATAGCGGCGGCGCAGCTCGCGGACCCCAAGCGCTTCGACCGGCTGACCCCGGCGACGATCGGCGAGCGGGCCGGGTGGACCGAGGACTACGCCCGGAAGATGGTGGAGTTCGGCCAGAGCCTGCTGCGTGACGGCGGCCCGTCCCAGGCGTAGAAGTCCGGGCCCGGTAGTCCGGGCGGAAAAGCGGCTCGCCGGCCCACAAGCCGGCGGAAACCCACCTCTGGCATATGCGTTCGGGTCAAGATACCCGCCTCTCGACCGCGGTGTACCGTATTCGTCCGATTCGCAGTGACGAATCCCTCACAGCCGGTAGTCGTATATGTCATGAGTGATTGGCAGTGGCACACATGGCCCGGTGACAGAACCGACTCCGATCCGCACCACACCGAGTACGTCACCCCGGAAGGCGCCGCCTGGCTGGCCTCCGCCAGCGCCTTCCCGCGCAGTGTCCAGGCGCTCTGGTCGGCTCGCCCCACGGCGCCGAGCGTGCTGCCCTGCGGTACGGCCTTCGACGTCGTGAACCTGCCCGTGCTCTTCGGACGCCGCGTCCTCGAAAAGCTCTGGGCGTCGGGCCCCGGCTCCGGCCCCGCCGCCGTGCACCGCGGCCGCGTCCTGCTGCTCGTCGCCCCGGGCACGGCCCAGCGGCTGCCCTCCCTGCTGACCTGGGAGGAATGGGGCCGCCGGGTGCCGCCCCTGATGTGCCACGGGTCCGGCGACGCGGTGACCATACCCCCGCTCCAGGGCGCCGAACGCTCCCGCTGGATCGTCGCCCCCGACACCCGCCACCCCTGGCTGCCGGGGCCCGACGTGCTGCTCTGGGCGTGCGTCCGGGCCGTCCGGGCCGAGGCGGAAACAGATTTTTCCCCCGCCGGGGCCGGATGCTAGGGTGTACGACGTCAGCGAGCGCCGCTAGCTCAACTGGCAGAGCAGCTGACTCTTAATCAGCGGGTTGGGGGTTCAAGTCCCTCGCGGCGCACTTACGGTGAACAAAGACCGTTGACCAGGGCGTTCTTCCTTTCGGGAAGAACGCCCTGGGTCGTTTGAAGAGAGGCTCGCGGATCAGCCGAGCTCTGCGGCGATGAAGTTGGCGCCGTTGTAGGAGCCCCAGCCGGTGACCTTGTCATAGCCGGTGGCGGCGCTGAAGGAGCCGTTGCTGCCGCTGGTCACGTCGTGGAAGGCCGAGCTGTAGCTGGACGACGACGCCAGGGTGTAGATGGTGGAGTTGGCGTAGCCGAAGGCCGTGGAGACCTCGCTGTTGTAGACGGCGGTGAAGGCCGCCCAGTTCGGGGCCGCGCCGCTGGTGCCGCCGATCACGCCCCAGGAGCCGCCGCTGTAGACCGCCCAGCCGGAGGCCGGGTCGGCGTCGGCGGCGACGTCGGGGACGGCGCGCTTGGTGCCGGTGTTCACCGAGGACTGGTAGCTGGGGGTGGCGAAGAGGGTGGAGACACCGCCGCCGCTGCCGGTCCAGCCGGTCTCCTTGGTGTACGTACCCGTGGAGGTGGTGGTGAGCTTGGTGCCGCCGGTGCCGGTGACGTAGGGGTCGGCGGCCGGGAAGTCGACCGACGTGCCGCCGGTGCCGGCGTCGTCGGAGCCGTTGTCGCCGGAGGCGGCGTAGACGGACTGGCCCTGGGCGGCGGCTTCCTTGAAGTCGGTGTTCAGGGCGGTGCGGTTGGAGCTGGTCTCGCCGGACTCGTTGATGCCCCAGCTGATCGAGATGACCGGCACGTTGTCGCTGACCAGCTTGGCGTAGACCGCGGTCTCACCGGCGTCGCTGTTCGGGGCCTCGTACACCTTGATGTCGGCGCCGGGGGCCAGGGCCTGGACGACCTCGATGTCCAGGTCGACCTCGTCCTGACCGGAGGTGTCGGTGGTGCCGCCCGCGGCGTTGACCACGGTCGGGGTGGACGGGCTCAGCGAGAACTGGCTGTCGTACGTGTCGACGTCCGACTGGTCGAAGGCGGAGAACTCCAGCAGGCCGACGGTGGAGCCGGTGCCGTCGTAGCCGGCGCTGATGGTGGAGGTCAGGTTGTACGCCTTGCGGGCCTTGGTGGGCGTGAGGCCGCTGACCGCCTTGCTGGAGGCGTGCGGGGCCTTCTGGGTGTTGTGGTGGTACTTCGCGTAGTCGTTGAGACCCGAGACGTCGGCGATCTCCGGGGCGAGGTCGGCCGGGAGCGTGGGGGCGGCGCTGTTGGCGAAGTAGGTGTGCTTGCCGCTGTTCTCACGGTACTTGGCGAGTGTGGTGCCGAAGGCCTTCTCGACCTTGGCCGCGCTGCCGCTGACGCCGAGGGAGAGGTGGTTGGCGCTGACCGTGCCGACGGTCAGGCCCTGGCCCTTGAGGTACTTCGTGGTCTTGGCGATGGTCGTGGCCGTGGCGCCGTAGCGGGAGGCGAACTGCTTGACCGTCAGGTAGTGCTTGTACTGGGTGGCCTTGGGGTCGGCCACCTTGGCTATGAAGGTGTCCAGCGCGGTCTGGTCGCGGGGCGTGAAGCTGACGGTGACGGCGACCTTCTTGGACGCGGCGACCTTGCCGGTCTCGGTGGAGTGGGCCACCGCCGCGACCACGTCGTGGCTCAGGGCCACCCGGGCGCTCACCGGGGCGGCGAAGGCGCTGCTGAAGGCGAAGGCCGCACCCGTGGCCGACACGGCCAGGGCCACCACCCCGGCCACGGCTTTCTTGCGGGACCTGCGGTGCTTACGGGTCGTCATGGCACTCTCCGTTTGGTGTGTGGGGGTGCTCAGGGCGTTGCTCTGTCCCCTGAGGTGCGCCAAACGTAGAAAACCGGACCCCTTGGCCGTAAGGGGGGAATCCCCTGCGGGAGTTGTTAATTCCGCTTACCGGACCCTGCGCCGCAGCGGCCGGGTTATCCCTCGGAACCGAAGAGACCCGGGAAGCGTCCCCCTCAGGCGATCGCGTCCTTCGGCTGCTGGGCGATCGCCGAGGCGAGGTCGTCGAAGAGCTCGAAGGTGCCGGCCAGCGCGGTCAGCCGGAGCAGCCGCCGGAAGGCGGGGTCGTGGCTGACGAGGCGCAGCCGGCCGCCGCTGCGGGCGGTGCGGGACTGGACCCGGCAGAGGACGGACAGGCCGCAGCAGTCGACGAAGGTGACCTGGCGGAGGTCGAGGACCAGATCGGGGCGCGGGGCCCGGGCGAGGGATTCGAGGTGGTCCGTGATCCGGGTCTTGGCAACGATGTCGAGCTCACCGCGCAGTTCGACCACCGTGATGGCGCCGACCAGTCTCTCGGCGACGACGAATCCCGGTTGGACATCGGACATGGCGGCCCCCACTCACGGCGCTGCGCGTATCTACGTGGCATACCCACTTGGCGCCGTCCGAGTCAACATCCGTTCATTCAAAGGCGATTCACAGGCCTCGGCCGTTTCAGGAGTCGCGGTGTATCCGTACCCTCCAGCCGCCCGCAGCGTCCCGGCCCAGCACCTCCACCGTGAGCCCGGCGTCGGGGGCCCGGAAGCGCTCGCCGGTGCGGAAGGGCGCGTCATTGAGGGAGTTGAAGGCGCCGCTGCTGAAGTCGCAGGCGGCGGTGCCCGGGTGGGCGTCCCGGACGGTGATCGGGCCCCGTCCGGTGGCGACGTCCGTACGCACCTCGTAGACGAGGACGCCCTCGCGGCAGGCCTCGCCGTCGTTGCCGCGGGCGGTCCGGGCCTCGAGCACGTAGGCGCGGGTGCGGCCGAAGGGGACGACGACGGCCTTACGGCCACCGCGGGTCTCTATCGGGCTGAGCGCGTAGGTCTGCTCGCGCGGGCCGGGCCGCAGGCAGGCGACCTGGGAGTCGAGCAGCCAGCCGAGGCGCCATTTGTGCCAGGCGAAGAGGTCGCCCTGCAGGCCCCAGTCGAGGGACATGCTGTCCCACTGGCCGGCGAGGTTGTCGGTGCGGGCGAAGTTGTCGACGGCGTAGAGGTCGGGCAGCCCGAAGACGTGGCCGTTCTCGTGGCTGAGGACACGGGCGCCGGACTGGTCGTGGCCGTAGATGACCGACACCCGGTCGAGCCGGGCACCCTCGTCGGTGGTGGCGGCCGACGCCCCGGTCCAGGTGACGGAGAGGACCGCCTCGTCGGCGGGCGGGCCCGCGTTGGGGGTGACCAGTATGTTGACGAGGTCGTAGCCCCGGAAGTCGATGCCCCGGTCGGCGGCGCGCAGCAGGTCCCGCATCATCGCGGTGTGCGCGCTCCATCCGTAGCCGCGCCGTCCTATTCCGTACGAGGAGAAGGGGCGCGGCATGCGTATGTAGTGCAACACCGGCGTGGACTCGTACCGCAGCCGGCCGTAGCTGGCGCGGGCGAACCAGTCGCGGACGGCGGGGAAGAACTCCCCGTACCGCTCGCGGGCGCTGTACGGGGCCGGGGCGTCGGGGAAGTCCACCATCAGGGTCAGCGCGCGTACGACCCCCGTGGACCGGGCGTACTCCCGGTCCCGCCCGTCGGTGAAACCCTCCGACATCGAGGTGCCCGGCGCGGCCCGCAGCGCGCACGGCCTGGTGACGGGCGGCGGGGCGGCGGCGGGTTTCCCGGGCCCGACGCCGTTGAGGCCGCCGGTCGCCACGAGGGTGACGGCCGCCAGGGCGGCCGCCTTGCGCCGGGCCACCGCTAGCCGCCGACCGTGACCTTGACGGTCCACGCGCCGTCGGGCGCGTGGTCGGTGACGGTGACCCGGACCGTGCTGCCGGGCCCGGCGTAGCCGTCGTACGAGAAGGTCTCGCCGAGGCCCAGCGGCGCGTCCGCCAGCGGTGGGAAGACCGAGGTGTTGAGGCAGGCCTCGGTGCGCGGGTGGGCGTCGAGGACGTCGATCGGGCCTTCCCCGGAACCGACGTCGGACCGCACGAGGTAGAGCAGCACCCCGTGTGTGCAGGCGAGCGCGTCGTTGCCCTGGCCGCCGCGCGCCTCGATGGCCAGGACGGAGTCGGCGCCGGTCGGGACGACGACCAGCTTGGTGCCGCCGCCCGGCACCTCGGACGGGCTCAGCTCGTGCCAGCTGGTGCCGGCCCGGGACACGCAGTGCACCTGGTCCGCGCCGAGCCAGCCGAGGCGCCATTTGTGCCAGGCGAAGGGATCGGGGGCGAGGCCGAACTGATTGCCCATGAGGTCCCAGTCGCCGACGTGGGTGTCCCAGTCGGCGGTGCTGCCGGCGGGCGGCCGGTAGTAGAGGTCGGGCAGGTCGAAGGCGTGGCCGGTCTCGTGGGCCAGCACATTGCGGTCCGGCGGGTGGTGTTCGAAGACGGTGACCAGCCGCCGCAGTGCCACTCCGTCGGCGTGGATGGGCGAGGCGAGGTTGACGACCTTGGTGGCGTCGGCGTCGACGCCGGGCGCGTCCGGGTCGGCGACCAGGTAGACGACCGAGTACTTCGTGAAGTCCACCGCGCCGTCCGCCGCCGCGACGGCGTCATGCAGATAGCGGCTGCGGCCGGCGTCGTTCCAGTCCCGGCTTATCCCGTACGAGGCCGAGGGCCGGGGCATCGGCAGCCAGCGCCGTACGGGGTGCACCCGCAGCCGGAACCGCCCGTAGGAGGCGCGCTCGAAGAACCGGGTGGTCGCCGGGAAGTGGTCGGCCATCACCTCACCGGTGCTCAGCCTGGGCGTGGAGTCGGGGAAGGAGAGGAAGACCATCACCGCGTCGAGGTCCTTGTGGGGGCGCGGATAGCCGGAGTCCCAGCTGTTGACGCCCTCGGAGTGGTGCACCGCGGTCCGGGTGAGCACACAGGGGCTGCCGGACGAGGCGGTGGCCGGGCCCATGACCAGGGTCCACGCCACGACGGCGGCGAAGACGGTCGCCGCCGCTGCCACGGCGCGCACGACACGCCGAGGAATCCGATGCGCACGTATGGGTACGCCTGGTCGCCGCACGTGGACCTCCCGGACGGAGTCGGGACACCCACATCACGTTGCTATGGTTCGCGGCGGTTTGCCCTGCTGTGCTGCTCCAGCCGGGTTACTCTCTGATCACCCTCCGATCACTACGGTACGTAATGAGCACCGAAGAATGATCCATTGGATTCAGAATGGGGCGCGAATCCGATCGTACGAAATCTCACGTGCCGAGAATCACCACTACGGCGGTGGTCCCGGCAATCCCCGAGCCTCTATGATCGGCGCATTTCCGGTATGAATACCGCCTCTTGGGCGGCCATTCGTTCCCTCGACGGCCAGGTGTACGAGACGACTTGTGATACGGGAGCAGCTATGGGCGGACCTATGGGCAGCCCTGGAGTGGGCCCCGAAATGCCGGTACCGACCGTCACTCACCGTAGCGCTACGGCCCCGGAAAGGACCGAAGGGACCGAGGCACGCGATTACCGTGCCGCCTTCGCCGTCGCCCGGCTGCCGATGGCCCTGGTCGGCCGCGACGGCCGCGTCCTGGAGGCCAACCCGGCGCTCGGCGCGCTCCTCGGCGCCGACCCGGTGCGGCTCACCGCCCTGGCCGCCGCCGAGCTGACCGGGATCTCCGGCGACGAACGACTCGGGGCCGAGTACGCCGACGTCCTGGACGGCCGGAGCGAACAGCTGCGCTGCACCCGGCCCGTACGCACCCGGGACGGCCGGACCGTGCGGGCCGAGGTGACCGTCACCCGGGTGCCCGGCACGGCCGGCGGGAATGTGCTGCTGTCCGTCGAGGACCTCGGCGAGCGCCACGAACTGCGCGAACAGCTACGGCACCTGCGGATGCACGACCCCGTGACCAAGCTCCCCAACCGGGCCCTGTTCTTCGAACGGCTGGCCGCCGCCCTGGAGCGGGCCGACGAGGGGACCGGCCGGGTCGGCCTGTGCTACCTGGACCTGGACGGCTTCAAAGCCATCAACGACACCCTCGGCCACCGCATCGGCGACCGGCTGCTGGCCGCCGTCGCCGGCCGGCTGGACGACTGCGCGGCCCGGCTCGGACGCGGCCGGCACCTCGTGGCCCGGCTCGGCGGCGACGAGTTCGCCATCCTGGTGGAGGGTTCCACCGGCACCGGCCAGGCCACCGCGCTCGCCGAGTCCGTACTCGCCGCCCTGCAGCGCCCCTTCGACCTCTCCGGGCAGCGGCTCACCGTCTCCGCCAGCATCGGCGTCGTCGAGCGGGAGGCCTCCGGGACCACGGCCACCGGCGTCATGCAGGCCGCCGACACGACCCTGTACTGGGCCAAGGCCGACGGCAAGGCCCGCTGGACGCTCTTCGACCCCGAGCGCAACGCCCACCGGATGACCCGACAGGCCCTGTCCAGCACCCTGCGACAGGCCGTCGAACGCGGGGAGTTCGTGCTGGAGTACCAGCCACTCGTCGCGATGGGCAGCGGGAGCGTACGGGGCGTCGAAGCGCTCGTACGGTGGCACCATCCGCACTTCGGACTGCTCGGGCCGAATCGGTTCATCTCCCTTGCGGAGGAGAACGGTTCCATCGTCCAGCTCGGGCGCTGGGTCCTTGCCGAATCGTGCCGCCAGGCCCGGCAGTGGCAGAAGGACTACCCCGACGACCCGCTGTTCGTGAGCGTCAACGTCGCCGTCCGCCAGGTCTGGGACTCCGACCTGGTGGCCGATGTCGCCGAGATCCTCGACGACACCGGCCTCCCGCCCGAACTGCTCCAGCTCGAACTCACCGAGTCCGCCGTCATGGGCTCCGCAGGCCGGCCTCTGCAGGCACTGCACGCCCTGCACGAGATGGGCGTACGGATCGCCATCGACGACTTCGGCACCGGCTACTCCAACCTGGCCTACCTCAGCCGCCTCCCGGTCTCCACGCTCAAGCTCGACGGCTCCTTCGTCCACGGCTTCCGGGCCGACCAGCACCCGAATCCGGCCGACGAGACGATCGTGGAAGCCCTGGTCCAGCTCGCCCACCGGCTCGGCCTGACCGTGACGGCGGAGTGCGTCGAGAACGCCGAACAGGCCGAGCGACTACGCCGCATCGGCTGCGACACGGGCCAGGGATGGTTGTACTCCCGCCCGGTCGCAGCCGAACGCATCGCGGCGCTGCGGCGTGACCGCTAGGGGCTAGCCGCAGGCCCCCAGGTCCTGCCAGACGCCCCATTCACCGGTGGTGCCGGGGACCTCGTTCTGAGTCCACCACTTGGCGTTCCAGTTGTGGCCCGCGTAGGAGACGTGGTTGCCCGCGACGTAGATGGCCGAGCTGCTCCAGGCGGCGGCGCAGGTCCCGCCGGTGGCCGTGGCGGTGGGGGTCGGCGTCGGCGTGGCGGTGGGGGTCGCCGTCGGGGTCGGGGTGGGGGTCGCCGTCGGAGTGGCAGTCGGCGTGGACGTCGAGCCGGAGCAGCTGGACGCGGAGCCCTTGACGGCGGTGTTGATGGCGTTGAGCAGGGTCGTGCCGGTGTCCAGGTCGAGCAGCGAGTACATCATCGCGCCGCCGAGCCCGTGGCAGTGCGCGTAATCAGCCCGCGCCTGGATGGACTGGGCGTTGAGGCCGGTCCAGAACTCGGTGCCGTTGTAGAAGTACGAGGCCTTGGCCGTGTCGTCCCAGTAGGTGTAACTCGGATTGTCGACAAGGCCGGTGAGTTCCTTGTAGTAGGCGATGCCTGCGGTCGCGCTGAGGCTTCTCGCCGGCGCTGGGCCGGTCGCGGACTGGGCGAGGCCGTGGTTGCTGCCCGCCGAAACGCCGGTCCAGCCGCGGTAGTAGAGCTCATAGCCGAGCGTCATCTTGGATGGCGCCAGCCCGCCGTTCGTATAGGCGGTGACAGCGGCGTCGATGTTGTACTTCGTGGTCGTCGGGTCGCCCGCCGAGGCGTAGAGCGGCGACTGGTGGTAGGTCGGACCGGTCGCGGCCCAGGCGCCGTTCATGTCGTACGTCATGAGGTTCGCGTAGTCGAGGTAGGAACCGATCTGGCTGGTCTCGAGGTTCGCGATCTTGTCCCCGCCGGCCGGGAGGGCGGCGGTGAGGAGCATCTTGCGGCCGTTGGCGGAGCCGTACGCGTCGAGCTGCTTCCTGAACTCCGCGAGCAGGAGCGTGAAGTTGGCCTTGTCGGCGGTGCTGTAGTGGTTGCCGGTGTGGCCACCGGCGGAGCCTGGGTACTCCCAGTCGATGTCGACGCCGTCGAAGAGGCCGGCCGCGGAGCCGGTGCCGCCGAAGCCGTTGGCGACCGGCAGGTTGCCCTTGATGAAGGTGTCGATACAGGAGGTGACGAACTTCGTACGGGAGGTGGCGCTGGCGGCGACGTCCGAGAAGTACTTGGAGTACGTCCAGCCGCCGATGGAGATGTTGATCTTCAGGTTCGGGTACTTGGCCTTCAGCTTCTTCAGCTGGTTGAAGTTGCCCACCAGCGGCTGGTTCCAGGTGTCGGCGACCCCGTCGACGCTGTCGGCGGCCGCGTAGCTCTTGCCGTAGTCCGCGTAGGCGTCACCGGCTCCGTCGCCCGCGCTCGCGTTGGTCTCGTCCTGCGAGGCGGCCTTGTCGACGCCCTCGAGGCAGGTGAGGTTCGTCGGGTCGATGTTCGCGAACGAGTAGTTGAGGACGTCGAGCTTGCCCGCGATGCCCCGGGTGTCCAGCTGCTTGGGGTAGAAGGCGTTGCCGTACGTGCTCCACTGGTCGTAGTACGCGATGTTGACACCGCCGGTGGAGGTGGCGGCCTCGGCCGTGTCCGGGCCGACGCCCGCCAGCCCGGTGAACGCGCCGATGGCCAGGGCGGCGCTGGCGAGTGCCGCGACTATGGGTCTATGGCTGAACCTGATGAACTGCACGCGGCCCTCCGGTGGGGTCTGCGGGAGAAGCAGGGGGTCGCTGCATGAATAGCGCCGCGATCATGGGCAGGTCAATGGTCTGTACCAAAATCAGGACTAGACCAATTTCCCGCGCCCGGCTCCGCCCGGCAGCGCAAAGCCGCTCGCCACGGGTGTGACGAGCGGCTTTGCGCCGGTCCGGGGCGAACGAACCACTCCCGGCCGGGTAACGAGGCTTTAACCGGCGGAGCCGAGCCCGTACACGTCCGCGATCAACTCATAGGAGCGCAACCGGGCCTGCGGCGTATGACCGTTGGCGGTCAGCATCAGCTCATCGGCGCCGGTGCGGGCCGCGAGAGCGTCCAGGCCCTCCCGTACCGCGTCGGGCGTCCCATGAACGACATTCGCCATCCACGACTCCACGAAATCCTGCTCCGCCGGGCTGAATTCGTACGCCTCCGCCTCCTCCGGCGAAGGGATCAGCCCCGGCCGGCCGGTGCGCAGCCGCAGCATCGCCAGCGCCCCGCTGAGCACCTGACGGCGCGCGTCCTTCTCCTCGTCGGCGGCCAGCGCCGATACCCCGATGAGCGCGTACGGCTCCGCCAGCACGTCCGAGGGGCGGAACGACTCCCGGTAGAGCTCAAGGGCGGGGAGCGTGTTCACCGCGCTGAAGTGATGCGCGAAGGCGAACGGCAGACCCAGCACCCCGGCCAGCCGCGCGCTGAAGCCGCTCGACCCCAGAAGCCAGATCGCCGGCCGCGCCGCGCTCTGCACCCCGCCCGGCACACTCCCCTGGATCGGGCCCGGCACCGCGTGAATACGGCCGTACGGGTGCCCGTCCGGGAAGTCGTCGTCCAGGAACCGCGTCAGCTCCGCCAACTGCTGCGGGAAGTCCTCCGCCCCCTCCGCCCGCTCACTGCGCCGCAGCGCCGCCGCCGTCGCCCCGTCCGTCCCCGGCGCCCGCCCCAGCCCCAGGTCGATCCGCCCCGGCGCGAGCGCCTCCAGCGTGCCGAACTGCTCCGCGATCACCAGCGGCGCGTGGTTCGGCAGCATCACGCCGCCCGAGCCGAGCCGGATCCGGTCGGTATGCGCCGCGATATGCGCCAGGATCACCGCCGGCGACGAGCTCGCCACCCCCGGCATCGAATGGTGCTCCGCCACCCAATACCGGCGAAACCCCCGCCCCTCCGCCAGCCTCGCCAGCTCCACACTCGCGCGCAGCGCGTCGCTCGCCGTCAGCCCGCTTCCCACTTGCGCCAGGTCCAGCACGGACAGCGTCGGCGGCGTGGTCTCGTTGCCCACTCGGAGTTCCTCCTCGGTTTTTCGTTCTCCTCCACCAAAACCGAACCGGAGCCACTCTCCGCTTATTCCCGATCCCGGCCACCAGGCGGGGGCGGATCTCTCCCCCACCCCGCCCCTTCCCGAAACCAGGAGGCCAGCCCCCCGGACCCCCGAACGCCCTTCTGGGGGTGCCCCCTCTGGGGAGTGTCCTCAAACGCCGGACGGGCTGAATTTCGGCCCCCGGGTTGGGGGTAGGCCGTCCTCCCCCAGCTAGACGCTGGGAGGTGCCCCCAAGGCGAGCGAAGCGAGGTGGGGGTCCCCCCGGCCGAAGGCTGGGGGAGGGCTGGCCCAACCCGGCCACGGACCCGCACCCAACGACGCACCCGGACGGGGTCCAGGGGCAGCGCCACGGGACGGCGGACGGAGTCCGGCGCAGCCGTCCCGAAGCCTGTGAGGCCCCCTGGGGCCGAGCAGTGCGAGGGCGGCGTCCAGGAATCGGCAGGGGCGGGGTGGGGGAACGGACGCCGGGCCCTGTCAGACGTCGAGGGCGACGTATTTGACCTCGAGGTATTCGTCGATGCCGACGGTGCCGCCCTCCCGGCCGAGGCCGGACTGCTTGACGCCGCCGAAGGGCGCAGCAGGAGTGGAGACGACGCCCTTGTTGAGGCCGAGCATGCCGGCTTCGAGGGACTCGGCGTAGCGGACACCCCGCCGGAGGCTCTCCGTGAAGACGTAGGCGACGAGCCCGAAGACGGTGTCGTTGGCGAGGGCGATCGCCTGGTCGTCGTCGTCGAAGGTGACGACGGGGGCGACGGGCCCGAAGATCTCCTCCTTGAGGAGCCGCGCGGTGAGCGGGACGTCGGCCAGGACGGTCGGCGGGTAGAAGTACCCGGGCCGGTCGTCGAGCGGGGCGCCGCCGATGACGGCGCGGGCGCCCGCGCCGACCGCGTCGCGGACGAGCTGGTCGACCTTGGAGCGACCGGCCTCATCGATGAGGGGACCGACCTGGACGCCGTCCTCGGATCCACGGCCGACGACCATGGAGCCGAGCTTTTCGGCGAGGCGCCCGGTGAAGGCCTCGGCGAGCGAGGAGTGGACGTAGATGCGGTTGGCGGCGGTGCAGGCTTCGCCGATGTTGCGCATCTTGGCGATGGCGGCGCCCTCGACGGCCCGCTCGAGGTCCGCGTCCTGGCACACGATGAGCGGGGCGTTGCCGCCGAGCTCCATGGACGTCCGCAGGACGTTGCCCGCGCTCTGCTCGATGAGCTTGCGCCCGACCTGCGTGGACCCGGTGAAGGAGAGCTTGCGCAGCCGCTCGTCCGACAGCAGCGGCCCGCACACATCTCCCGGCCGGGTCGTGGTGAGGATGTTGAGGACGCCGTCCGGGAGCCCGGCCTGGCCGAGGATCTCGCCCAGCGCCAGCATGGACAGCGGGGTCTGGTGGGCGGGCTTGACGATCATCGTGCAGCCGGCGGCCACCGCCGGGCCGATCTTGCGCGTGCCCATGGCCATGGGGAAGTTCCACGGGGTGATCAGCAGCGCAGGCCCGACCGGCTGCCGCATGATCCAGATGCGGCCGTTGCCGTCGGGCGCGGTCTTCCAGCCGCCGTCGATACGGACGGCCTCCTCCGCGAACCAGCGGAAGAACTCGGCGGCGTAAAGGATCTCGGTGCGCGATTCGGCGACCGGCTTGCCCATTTCCAGGGTCATCAGCAGCGCGAGGTCGTCCTGCCGCTCGACCAGCAGCTCGAAGGCGTTGCGCAGGATCTCGCCGCGCTCGCGCGGGGCGGTGGCGGCCCAGGCGGCCTGGGCGCCGGCGGCGGCGTCCATCGCGGCGTGGGCGTCCTCGGCCCCGGCGTCCGGCACGGCGCACAGTGCCTGGGCGGTCGAGGGGTCCTCGACCTCGTACTCGCGGCCGCCGCTCGCCGGGCGCCACTTTCCGCCGATCAGGAGCCCCTTGGGCGCACGTTCGACGACCAGTTGCTCACGCTTGTCCATCAAGTCGCTCATGGCAGCTCCCTGCCTGTCGCGGACATTCCCACCCTCCAGATTCGCATGAATGGCTTCGGAGCGCCGGGGTAGGCGCGGCCCTCGTATGCGAACCGCACCACCGGAGGACTGGTTTTATGACGACGCTCTCCCGCAGGGGATTCCTCGCCGCCGCGGCCGTGGCAGCGGCCACCGGCTGCAGCCGTACCGAGGTGGGGACCGGTGCCCCGACGGGGGACTCCGACCTCCTCGCGAAGCTGCGGAAGCAGGGGTACGTACGGGTCGGCTTCGCCGGCGAGGCACCGTACGGCTTCAAGGACGGCAACACGCTCGCGGGCGAGGCGCCGACCCTGCACAAGGAGATCTTCAAGGCGCTCGGCGTGCCGGAACTGCGGCCCACGCTCACCGATTTCAGCTCGCTCATACCCGGCCTGTCGGCCGACCGCTTCGACGTGGTCAGCGCGGGGATGGCGATCACCCCGGAACGCTGCGCGAAGGTGATCTTCTCGGAGCCGGAGTTCGTGTCGCCGACCGCGCTGATGGTGCGCAAGGGCAATCCGAAGCAGCTCACCGACCTGAAGTCGGCCGCCGCCAAGGGCAGCACCGTCGGCGTGCTGACGGCGGCCGTCGAGGCGGACTACGCCGCCGCCGCGGGCGTGCCCGGCGCGAAGGTGAAGGCGCTGGCCAAGCAGCAGGACGGGCTGGACGCGCTGGTCGCCGGGCGGATCGACGCCTTCGCGCTGACCAGCATCTCGCTGCGCTGGCTGGCGAAGACCAACAGCGGCGCCGACGTGCAGGTCCTGGACCCCTTCCTGCCGGTCCTGCACGGTACGAAGCAGTACAGCCCGGGCGGGGCGGTCTTCCGCAAGGACGCCGACTCCCTCCGGGACGCCTTCAACACCCAGCTGAAGAAGATCACCGCCGATCCGGCCCACTACACCTCGCTGATCGGCAAGTACGGCTTCACCAAGGCCGAGGTCCCGCCGGCATCCCTCAGGACGGCCGAGCTGTGCAAGGCGTGAGCGCATGAGCTTCCTCTCCGCGTTCATCCGTTACCTGCCCAGCGTGTGGGACGGCATGCAGATCACCGTCCTGGCCACCGTCCTGGGCGCGCTCCTCGCCCTGGTCCTCGCCTTCGTCCTCGGGCTGGCGGCGCGCTCCCGCCACCTCCTCGTACGCGGGCTGACGCGGGCCGTCGTCGAGTTCTTCCGGGGCACCTCCCTGTACGTACAGCTCTTCTGGCTGTTCTTCGCGCTGCCCATCCTCGGCTTCAAGCTGGTGCCGATGGCCTGCGCGGTGCTGGCCTTCGGGCTCAACTACGGGGCGTACGGCTCGGAGGTCGTACGCGGTGCGGTGGCCGCGGTGCCGCGCGCGCAGTGGGAGGCGGCGGTGGCGCTCAACATGACGTCGTGGCAGCGGATGCGGAAGGTGATCCTGCCGCAGGCGTGGCCGCAGATGATCCCGCCGTTCAACAACCTCCTGATCCAGCTCCTGAAGTGCACTCCCCTGCTGTCGCTGATCACGGTCTCCGACATCACCTTCCAGATGGACCAGTTGCGCTCGGCGACCGGTGACACCAAGGACGCGTACCTCGTCCTGCTGGTCATCTACTTCGTCCTCGCCTACGCGCTGACGCTGTGCATGAACGGCCTCGAGGCGCTGGGCAAGGCCCGCCTGGGGCAGGGGCGTGCTGCCTGATGTGGGACTGGCACACCGCACGCGAGGGCCTGCCGCTCATCCTCCACGGCTTCGGCATCACCCTCCTGGCCACCGCCCTCGGCTCGCTGGTCGCGATCGTCCTCGGGCTGGTGATCGCGGTCCTGGGCCGTACGCCGACCCGCTGGGTGCGGCTCCCGCTGCGCGCGGTGGTGGAATTCGTACGCTCCACGCCGGTGATGATCCAGCTCTTCGCGGTCTGGGTGCTGGCGCCCGGGCTCGATCCGCTGACCATCGGCATCGTGGTGCTCGGCGTCCACTACGCGATGTACACCTCCGAGGTGTACCGGGCCGGCATCGACGCCGTGCCCAGGGGGCAGTGGGAGGCGGCCGTCGCGCTGTCCCTGCCGCCGGCCCGTACCTGGTGGGGGGTGGTGCTGCCGCAGGCGGTGCGGAAGGTGGTTCCGGCGCTGGGCAATTACGTGATCTCGATGTTCAAGGAGACGCCGTTCCTCTCGGTGATCACGGTGAACGAGATGGTCCACGCGGCGAACCAGTTCGGCAGCGACAACTTCGCCTACCTGGAGGCCTTCACCATCGCCGCGGCCATCTTCCTGATCGCGAGTTACCCGACGTCCATGCTGATGAGGAAGCTGGAGAAGCGCCTTGCTCACTGACAACCCCGGCCGGAAGACCTCCGTGTCGTCCGACGTATCGGCCGCCGTGACCTTCGACCAGGTCGTCAAGCGCTACGGCGACCACACCGTCCTGGACCATCTCGACTTCGAGGTCCGCCAGGGCGAACGCGTCACCCTCATCGGCCCCAGCGGCTCCGGCAAGACCACCATCCTGCGGCTGCTGATGACCCTGGAACGCGTCACCGAGGGCGCCATCCACATCAACGGGCAGCCCTTCTCCGGGCTGCCCGACAAGCAGCTCCGCCGCGCCCGCCGCCATATCGGCATGGTCTTCCAGCAGTTCAACCTCTTCCCCAACATGAAGGTCCTCGAGAACATCACCGAGGCCCCGGTCCACGTCCTCGGCCTCAGCCGTGACGAAGCCGTCGGGCATGCCCGCGATCTCCTCGACCTGGTGGGCCTCGCCGACAAGGCCGACGTCCACCCCACCCGGCTCTCCGGCGGCCAGCAGCAGCGCGTCGCGATCGCCCGCGCGCTGGCGATGCGGCCCGACATCCTGCTGCTGGACGAGGTCACCTCCGCCCTCGACCCCGAACTGGTGCAGGGCGTCCTGGACGTACTGCGGGACATCGCCCAGGCCACCGACATCACCATGCTGTGCGTCACGCACGAGATGGGCTTCGCCCGGGACATCTCCGACCAGGTCCTGATGTTCGACGGGGGCCGGGTGATCGAGTCCGGGCCCCCGGAGCGAATGTTCAGCGAACCCGAGCACGAAAGGACCCGGGATTTCCTCGGCGCGGTGCTCTGAAAGAAATTGGGCCGTGCCGTGGGCATATGCCAGTGTGGCGCGTTCCTGCATATACGCCTGAAGGGCCCCACTTAAGTCCTCAACTCGCTCTACCTGAAAGCCTATCCGAGCTATCGTTGATTCCGGCCCTGCTGCCGGGCCCGGTCCGCTGTGTTCGACGACCGTGACCAGCAGCTACAGCAAGGACGCAAACGGTCACACCTGTAGGGGGACACCGTGGCGCTTGAGCACGGACAGATCGCGCCGGTCTACGCGGTCCAGTACGCCTTGCGCGTGCTGGAAGCCGTCGACAGTCATCGGCACGGCGTCACCGCCCAACAGCTCGCCCGTGAAATCGGCGTGCCGATCGAATATCTCACCCAGCTCCTGACCATGCTCAAGCGGGAACGCTATCTGCACTCACTGCCGGGCGGTGGGTACGCGGTCGGGGAGTCGCTCGTCCTGCTCGGCAGCGCCAGCCGGGACAAGGCGCTCGGCGACAAGATCAAGACCGTGCTGATGGCGCTGCGCGACGAGGTCGGCGCGGCGGTCTACTTCAGCCGTTACGACGAGGGCGAGGTCAAGATCGTCGACTTCGCCGACAGCCCGAACGCGCCGAAGGTGAACGAGTGGGTCGACTTCCGCTCCGCCGCCCACGCCAGCGCGGTCGGCAAGTGCCTGCTCACCCAGCTCGACCACGACGGCCGCCGCGACCACCTCTCCCGGCACAAGGTCGTACGGCTCACCTCCCGCACGACCATCAGCGAGAAGGTGCTCCTCACCAAGCTGGAGAGCCAGCCGGCCTCCTCGCCCACCCTGGACCTCCAGGAGTACGCGGTGGGCACGGTCTGCGCCGCCATCCCCATCACCGTCGGCAAGACGGTCGGCTGCCTCGCGCTGTCGCTCCCGGTCACCGAGGCGCATCGCCTGCGCCCGGCGGCCGACACCCTCAACGAGCGGGCGGCGCCGGTGCTGCTGTCCCTGGCCATCTGACGCTTTCCGCGCCGTGGGCATGGAGAAGGGCCCCTCACCGAAGTGAGGGGCCCTTTCCTACGCCTGTGCGCCGCGAGGGACTTGAACCCCCAACCCGCTGATTAAGAGTCAGCTGCTCTGCCAGTTGAGCTAGCGGCGCTCACCGACAGAGAAGATCCTACCTGACCTGCGTGGGTGTTCCCGACCACGTCGTCGAAGGGCCCCGGATCGTCGTCCAGCCACCCCAGCCGCACCATCTTCACCCCGGCCTGGAAACGGCTCTCGGCGCCGATCTGCTGCATCAGTTCCGCGACGATGCGGCGGACCGTGCGGTCGGACAGGCCGAGCTTGCGGGCGATCGCCTCGTCCGTCAGGCCGGAGGCGAGCAGGCGTACGACCTCACGGTGGCGGGTCCCGGCAACCGTTGCTCCACCCTCGTCGGAGACCAGGTCGGAGGACGTGGCCCAGAAGTGTTCGAAGAACTGGCGGAGCACCGCCACCATCGCGGGGCTGCGAAGCACCATCGCGGGAGGCGCGGCTTCCTCACCCGAAGTCGTGTCCGAGTCGAAGGAGGGCACCACGGCCACGTTGTGGTCGATGATGATCAGCCGCATCGGAAGCGTGGTGGCGGTGCGCACCTCGGCGCCGTCGCGGACCAGCTGCCTGAGGTGCGCGCGCATGTGCGGGACCGCCGCAGACGTGGCGAGCTGAATCGAACGCATCGCCACTCCACGCCGCAGCGTGTCGCGGTTGCGTGCGTCGCCGGCGGTGAGCCGCTCCGCGGGCAGCGGACGTCCTGGGTGCATCGAGAGGATCTCGACCCTGGAACTACGGGAGGCCTCGTCCAGGATCGACGCGATCTGGGCAGGCTGAACCGCGACCTCGATCCGGCCCTCGGCGAGCTGCCGGAAGTGCACTGGCTGGAACTCGGTCACCACCTGCGCCAGGGCTGTGTGCGCGCGGTTGACGTCGGCCAGCAACTCCTCGGTTCCGCGCCGGCTGGCCTCGAGCATCTGGGCCATGGCGGTGGCCGGCGAATGAACCGACCAGCCGCTGATCACCCCGGGGAACGCGGCCGCCAGGCCCAGTTCCTCGAGCCGGCCTATCGCATCGGCGAGTTCCTGGCTGGTCCAGCCAAGGCGGACACAGACCTCTTCCGGGACCCAGTCGGCATCGCCGAGCGCCAGCGCATAAAGTTCCCTCGCTCGCCCGCGCACCAGGTCGTCGCTCACTCCGCACCCCCTGCGCTCATCATGTCCACCCCGGCCTCGCTCAGAGTAAACGCCGCAGCTGGACAATGGACCCTTCGGGTCCCATCCGGTCCCATGTGTCCGCATAGGGCCATGTCCGTTTCCGGACCTCGGAATCTGAAGACCACTGCCTTGTTGTCCGACAGAATTCAGTCAGTCGTACGGTTCCTGGAGCCGCTGCGGCGAACCAGATCCGTCGCATCCCTGCTCACACCCCCGGACAGGTCGGTCATGACTTCGATACGCCGCACTGCCCTCCGCATTCTGGTGGGTTTCGCCGCTGCCACCTTCGTGGCTCTCGGCGGCGCGTCCGCTGCTTCGGCACACGCTGCCCCTGCAGTGTCGTCCCAGGCCACAGCCTCACCTAGCGACATCGTCTGGTAGGTACCCCAAAGACCACTCCCCTCCCCCCACGCTGACGGGCCCGGCATCCTCCCCCCCTCTTGCCGGGCCCCTCAGCATGCCCGCGTATCGGCGGGCACCGGGCCGCGGCGGGAAGCCGCCCGCTAGCCGGCACCCCCCC
>NZ_JBHYXC010000010.1:0-163127 GCF_042751495.1 Streptomyces sp. NPDC059373
GGGTTGTGTCCCCCCCCCGGCGCCGCGGCGGCTCCGCGCCCCCCACAACCCGGTTGGAAACCCGGCGGGGCTGGATTGCCCCATCAGTACGCCCCTCGGCCGTCCACGACGGCCCGAAGCGTGCGGGCCATGACGTCGACGTCACTGGTGAAGGTCCAGTTGTCGACGTACCGAAGGTCGAGCGCAAGCGTCTCGTCCCAGGAGAGGTCCGAGCGGCCGCTGATCTGCCAGAGGCCGGTGAGGCCGGGCTTGACGGAGAGCCGCCGTAGCTCGACCTCGTCGTAGTGCGCGACCTCGTCGGGGAGGGGCGGGCGTGGCCCCACCAGGGACATGTCACCCATCAGGACATTGAAGAGCTGAGGAAGCTCGTCCAGCGAGCAGCGCCGCAGGATGCGGCCGATCGAGGTGACGCGGGGATCGCGACGCATTTTGAACATCAGGCCGTCGTTCTCGTTGACCGTGGAGAGGTCGGCCTTCCGGGTGTCGGCGTCGGTCACCATCGTGCGGAACTTCCACATGGTGAAGGGTGCGCAGTCCAGGCCGTGCCGGATCTGCCGGTAGAAGACCGGGCCCTTGGAGCCGAGCCTGATGGCTGCCGCGATCACCCCGAAAAGCGGTGAAAGCAGCAGGAGTCCGATTGCCGCGCCGGTCCGGTCCAGGGTCGCCTTGAGGCCGACCTGGGGTCCGCGCCGCACGGGCGGGCTGACGTGCAGCAGGGTGAGCCCTGCGGCGGAGGCGAGCTCCACTCTCCGTACGGAGACGTCCGTCAGGCCGGGCAGTACGGCCAGCGGCACCCCCGCGTCGTGCAGGGCCCACGAGAGTCTTCGGAGCCGTTCCCCCGCCATCCGGGGGCCCGGCGCGACCAGGACCAGATCCGCTCCGTGCTCCCGTATGGCGTCCAGCACCGACCGCGAGTCGCCACTGGGCTTGGCCGGCGGGACCGAGGCCAGCCGCGCCGCGACCGGTGCTCCGCATTCCAGGTTGGCCAGCCCCACCGGGACCACGCCGACCACCACGTACTCATGGTCGGTACGGGCGGCGAGATGGCCCACCACATGGTCGGCCGCACTCGGCTCGCCGATCACCAGCACCTGCCGTACGGCATGCGCCTCGCGCCGCGAGCCGAGCAGATGACGGTACGTCAGCTTTCGGCAGGCGGCCGTCAGCAGCAGCCCCGGCGTGAGTGCCAGCAGTGCCAGGAACGGCTCCGAGCTCTCGCCCAGCAGCGTCCGGGCGACGGCCAGCACGCCCAGCAGGATCAGCCAGTCGTACAGCACGGGCCGCGTTGCCCGTGACTCGCCCAGCGACCGTACGACGTAGCGATGCCGCGCCGCCTGTACGCACAGCCAGGCGGCCGCCGCCACGTACGCGCACAGCAGCGGATGCGGTTGCCGCGAGGCATGAAAGACCAGCCCGACGGCCACGCCGATGCCGACCACGTCGACGAACGCCGCAACCGGCAGATACCAACGCGCCTTCTCACTCAGTCCGAGCGGAGCAGGCCGGACTGGCCTGCTCCGCTCGGCGATGGAATCGATCACTCCGACTTCGGGGACAACGACACGCCGCATGGACCCCCCTGGCACATAGCGACAGATTTGGCGCACAAGCCACTTCCCCAAGCGGTGATGCGCCGTAGTAACCCGGAACGCTAGGCCAAACAGGTGTACGTTCGCTGCTGTTTGTGAATTTTCGGTGCCTAGTTGTCCTGAAGTTCACACAGGGACGTCTCGGGTGGATCTGAGGTGTCGGTCCGGGAAACATCCCGGCTCGCCGCGCCTGGCGCGCCGCGTAGGGCAGCAGGGCCATCGCGCGCGCGTTCTTGACGGCCCGGGCAAGCAGCCGCTGCTGCCGCGCACTCACCCGGGTCACCCGCAGGCTGCGGATCTTCCCCGGTCCGAGACGAACCTACGCAGCAGATCGGTGTCCTGGTAGTCGAT
The DNA here is from genome assembly GCF_042751495.1 of Streptomyces sp. NPDC059373. NCBI lineage: Bacteria > Bacillati > Actinomycetota > Actinomycetes > Kitasatosporales > Streptomycetaceae > Streptomyces > Streptomyces sp. NPDC059373. Next base: position 1,941 of record NZ_JBHYXC010000010.1, read on the forward strand.
AGTCGATATACGTGACCCCGGCCGCGTCAAGGGGGGTGACGCGCTTCTTCCGGTCCGGCTTCTCGGCGCGCACGCGCTTCATGGGGTCGTGTCCCTCGGGTGGCTCAGGTGGTGACGTGGTCGACGGGCTCCGGCGCCCCGCCGGCCGCGTCCCACGCGAGCATCGTGTCGGGCCGGTCCTCCAGGGCCGTATACAGGCGCTCCGGGCGGAACGGCCGGTGCCGATGCCACAGCCGCCGCGTACGGCGTCCAGCTGGGGGAGAGACGACTGCCCGCAACCCTTTACGGGGCCAACGGAGCCGCTTCGTCGGACTCGTCCTTCAACGCCACGCCCGTAAGCCCCAGCTCCCGCGCCCGGCGCATCAGCGCCGCGAGCTTCGCGGCCGCGTCGGCGTGGGAAAGGCCCAGCGGGGGGCGGATGTTGGAGAGGCAGTTGCGGTCGGCGTCGGTGGTGACACCGGGCCGGGGGCGGTACGTGAGGTACGCGCCGAGGGAGTCGGCGGCGGACATGCCGGGGCGTTCGCCGATGAGGACGACGACCATGGTGGCGCCGAGGGTGTGGGCGATGTCGTCGCCGAGGGCGACGCGGGCCTGTTCGGCGAGGACGACGGGGGCGGTGCGCCAGCCGGGGCCGGGGAGGAGGGCGGCGGTGGCGCGGAGGACGGCGGCGGCGTGCTCGTGGACGGCGCGGCTGGAGAGGCCGTCGGCGATGACGAAGGCGAGGTCCCAGTCGCCGCGCGGCAGGCGGGCCCGGTCGGCGGGGTCCAGCCGGCGGCCCAGGTCGGGGCGTTGGAGGTAGGTGAGCCGGTCGGGGGCGGCACTGCGCACCCGCAGCGTCGGCAGTCCGGTCAGCGCGCCGGCGACCGCGTCGGCGTCGAAGGGGGAGTGGACGGCGTCCCGGGCGGCGGCGTGCGCGGCCTGGAGCGCGAGCCGGTGCTGGGTGGGCAGCGCCGAACCCGCCCGCCCGAGCCCGATACGGGCCTGGGTGTGGCGGCGTAGGGCGGCCCACATCGTGGCGTCCGTGGCCTGGGCGACGAGGTCGGTCATGCGGCCAGCTCCTTCAGCGGGTGGGCGGTGCCCGTGACGTCGCGTATGCCGCCGCGCTCGTCGAGCAGCCCGATCCGGTCCAGCCAGGCCTCGAACTCCGGCGCCGGGCGCAGCCCCAGCACCTCCCGCAGATACAACGCGTCGTGGTACGAGGCCGACTGGTAGTTGAGCATGATGTCGTCGCCGCCCGGCGTGCAGATCACGAACGACGCCCCCGCCACGCCCAGCATGGTCAGCATCGTGGCGATGTCGTCGTCATCCGCGTCCGCGTGGTTGGTGTAGCAGATGTCCAGGCCCATCGGCAGCCCGAGCAGCTTGCCGCAGAAGTGGTCCTCCAGGGCGGCCCGCAGGATCTGCCGGCCGTCGTAGAGATACTCCGGGCCGATGAAGCCGACCACCGTGTTGACCAGCAGCGGCTCGTAGCGCCGGGCCACCGCGTACGCCCGCGCCTCCACCGTCTGCTGGTCCACTCCGTGATGCGCGTCGGCGGACAGCGCGCTGCCCTGCCCGGTCTCGAAGTAGAGCGCGTTCTTTCCCACCGTGCCCCGGCCGAGGGTGCCCACCGCCTCGTACGCCTCGTCCAGCAGGCCCAGCGTGACGCCGAAGGAGGCGTTGGCGGCCTGGGTACCGGCGATGGACTGGAAGACCAGGTCGACGGGTGCACCGCGCTCCATGAGGCCGATGCTGGTGGTGACGTGGGACAGGACGCAGGACTGGGTGGGGATGGCATAGCGCTCGATCACCCCGTCCAGCAGTTCCAGGAGATCGCGTACGGCCTTAGGGCTGTCGGTCGCCGGATTGATGCCGATGACGGCGTCGCCGGAGCCCAGCAGCAGACCGTCCAGCAGCGCCGCTGCCACGCCTGCCGGGTCGTCGGTGGGGTGGTTGGGCTGCAGGCGGGTCGATATCCGGCCGGGCAGGCCGATCGTCGAGCGGAAGGCGGTGACGACCCGCACCTTGCGGGCGACGGCGACGAGGTCGGCGTTGCCCATGAGCTTGGACACGGCGGCCGCCATCTCCGGCGTGATGCCAGGGGCGACGGCGGCCAGCGCGGTCGCGTCGGCGGCCTCCGACAGCAGCCAGTCGCGGAACCCGCCGACCGTCAGTCCCGCGACCGGCGCGAAGGCGGCGGCGTCGTGGGTGTCGATGATGAGCCGGGTGACGTCGTCGTCCTCGTACGGAATCACCGGCTCGGCCAGGAAGCGCTCCAACGGCACCTCGGCCAGCGCCAGCCGTGCGGCGACCCGCTGTTGCGCCGACTCGGCGGCGAGCCCGGCCAGCCGGTCGCCGGAACGCTCCGGGCTCGCGGCGGCCAGCAGCGGCCCGAGGCCTGCGAAGCGGTACTGGCGGCCGCCGAGCGTCGCGGTGTAACCGCTCATCTGTGTGGTGCTCCGTTCGTTTTCCGTCCCAGGGCCGACGGTAGGAGGGCCCGGGCCGCCGGTCCACGCGGGGACGGAGAGTTAACACAGACGTTCCTTTCCTGCGGGTAGTTGACGCGGAGTTAACGCGCTGACCAGCAGAACGACGCATTTGGGCTGTCACCATGCGATTCGCAGGACGCAACAGACAACATGCAGCGAAACGCGGAGAGGGGCCACTCGATGGCAGTACAAGAGGGCGTAGCCCCTGCGGCACCGGAAACGTCCGAGGCGACCCACCGACTCGCCTCCGGCGCGCTGGGGCTGCCGGGCGTCATCTTCTGCATCGTCACGGGCGCGGCGCCCATGACAGCGATGCTCTTCAACGTCCCCGTCGCCGTCATGGGTTCGGGATACAGCGCGCCCGCCGCCTTCCTGTTGGCCACCGTCGCGCTGACGATCTTCTCCGTCGGCTACATCGCGATGAGCCGCCGGGTGACGTCCGCCGGCGGCTTCTACACCTTCGTCACGCGAGGCCTCGGCCGGATCCCCGGTGTGGGCTCCGGTGTGCTGATCGCGCTCTGCTACATGCTCTTCTCGGCGTCGGTCATCGGCGTCATGGGCTACTTCGCGGCGACCAGCATCGAGTCCTGGACCGGGGTGAAGATCCCGGTCTGGGTCTACATGTTCGTGGCGCTGGGCGTCATGACCGTGCTCGCCTGGTTCCACATCGAGCTGACCACCAAGATCTTGGGCGTCTCCCTCGTCCTCGAGGTCCTGGCCCTGGTGATTCTCTCCGTCGGCGTGTTCGCGCACGGCGGGGCGCACGGTCTGTCGGCCAAGCCCATGAACCCGGCCGAGGTCTTCGGCAACAGCAGCGCGGCCCACACCTTCGGCACGGCCGCCGCCGGCGTCGCCCTCTTCGCCGCCTTCTGGTCCTGGGTCGGCTTCGAGATGGCGCCCAACTACGCCGAGGAGTCCCGCGACCCGCACCGCATCGCCAAGGCCGCGACCTACGGCTCGGTGATCGGGCTCGGCGTGCTCTACATGATCGTCTCCTACGCCTTCGTCTCCGGCTGGGGCCTGAGCCAGGCCGCCGAGGCGGTGAAGGCCCAGTTCGCCGGCACGTACGACTCCGCCTTCTATCCGCTCGCCGAGACCTTCGTCGGCCACTGGCTGGTGGTCATGATGCAGGTGCTGGCCATCGTCAGCCCCTTCGCCTGCGCCATGGCGTTCTACAACACCGGCGCCCGCTACCTGTACTCGCTGGCCCGCGAGGGCGTCGCGCCCGCGCCGCTGGCCCGTACCTCCAAGCACCACAGCCCCGCCGCCGCGTCGATGACCGTCACGGTCCTGGTCGGCCTGATCGTCCTCGGCTTCACCGTCTACGACAGCAGCACGCTGGGCGCCCTGACCAAGCTGGGCACCTGGGCGCCGCTGATGGGCGTGCTGGGCATCCTCGGGGTGCAGGGGCTGACCTCGTTCGCGGTCATCCGGTACTTCCTCACCACCGCCCGCGACGGCTTCCACTGGTTCACCACACTGGTCGCCCCGATCGTCGGCGCCGCGGCCATGATCGGCGCCTGCTACCTGCTGATCGAGAACCGCGACGTGCTGGCCGGCAACGGCGACGTGGCGTTCATCAAGTACCTGCCCGAGGCCGTCATCCTGATGTTCGCGCTCGGCGTGGGCATCGCCCTGTGGCTTCAGGCCACGAAGCCCGCGCAGTACGCGGCCCTGGGCCACTTCGACCACGCCGACCCGGTCGACACGGCGGTCCCGCCCGTCGCCGACGGACAGCCGGCCGTGAGCTGAGCTGCGCAGCGCCCTCCGGGGTTGATCGGTAGCTGATCGGTAAGGGGCGGGTGCCACGGCGCCCGCCCCTTACCCTTGACGCTTGTGTCCACTCTGCAAGCCGCCCTCGCGGACCTCCTCGACGGACTGCCGCCGGGCCGCGCCGCCCAGGCCGTCGACCGGCTGATCGCCACCTACCGGGGGCGTACGGCCGGCAAGACGCCCATCCTCCGTGACCGCTCCGACGTCGCCGCCTACGCGGCCTACCGGATGCCCGCCACGCACGCCGCCGTACGGGCCGCGCTCGGCGAGTTCCGCGCCCGGGCGGGGGAGTGGACCCCCGCGACCCACCTCGACGTCGGCGGCGGCACCGGCGCCGCGACCTGGGCGGTCGCCGCCGCCTGGGCGGACGCCGACTCCGCGCACACCAGCACAGTCCTGGACTGGTCGCAGGCGGCACTCGACCTCGGCCGCGAGCTGGCCGCCGGTGCCGAATCGGCCTCCGTACGCGAAGCGCAGTGGCGCAGGGCCCCGCTCAGCGGCGCCTCCGCAGCACGCCTGCCGGAGGCCGACCTCATCACCGTCTCGTACGTCATCGGCGAGCTGGCCGACCCCGACCGCAAGGCCGTGATCGCCGAAGCCGCCCGCGCCGCCAGGGGCGCCGTCCTCGTCGTCGAGCCCGGCACCCCCGACGGCTACACCCGCGTCCTCGCCGCCCGCGACCAGCTCATCGCCGCGGGCTACACCGTCCTCGCCCCCTGCCCGCACGACGCGGCCTGCCCGGTCCAGGCGCCGGACTGGTGCCACTTCGCCGCCCGCGTCACCCGCTCCTCGCTCCACCGCCAGGTCAAGGGCGGCTCCCTCCCCTACGAGGACGAGAAGTTCAGCTACGTCGCCGCCGCCCGCTTCCCCGCGGCTCCCGCTCCCGCACGGATCGTCCGGCATCCCCAGATCCGCAAGGGACAGGTCCTGCTCGACCTGTGCACCGTGGAGGAGGGCCTGCGCCGGAAGACCGTCACCAAGCGGCACGGCGACGCGTACCGCGCCGCCCGCGACGCGGACTGGGGCGACGCCTGGGAGCAGACCTGAGGTCCTAGAGCCAGCCGACCCGGCGGAAGGCCCGGTACGCGGTGTAGGACAGCGTCGCCGTGACGACCAGCATCAGCGGGTAGCCGTAGAGCCAGCCCAGTTCGGGCATGTGCTTGAAGTTCATGCCGTAGAAGCCGGCGATCATCGTCGGGATGGCCAGGATGGCTGCGCCGGCGCTGATGCGGCGCATGTCGACGTTCTGCTGGACGGCGAGCTGGCTGAGGTTGGCGGCGAGGAGGCCGTCGACGAGTTCGCTGTAGCCGGAGAGGCGTTCACGGACCTGGGTGAGGTGGTCGTGGACGTCGCGGAGGTAGCGGCCGGCCTCGGGGTCGATGCACGGGAAAGGCTCCTCGGCCAGGCGCTGCAGGGGCCGGGCCATGGGCTGGACGGCCCGCTTGAACTCGATGAGCTCACGCTTGAGCTGGTAGATGCGCTCCGCGTCGTCGCCGTGTCCGGCCGAGAAGACGTCGGCCTCCAGCTGCTCCACATCCAGCTCGACGGCGTCGGCGACATCGAGGTAGTCGTCGACGACCTGGTCGGCTATGGCGTGCATGACGGCGGCCGGCCCCTGCGCGAGCACCTCCGGCCGGGCCTCCAGGGAGCGCCGTACGCGGCCGAGGCCTGGGGCGCTGCCGTGCCGGACGACCACGACGAAGTCCCTGCCGATGAACATCATGATCTCGCCGGTGTCGACGACCTCGCTGGTCGCCGTCAGCTGCTCGTGCTCGACGAAGACGATGGTCTTCAGCACCAGGAAGAGCGTCTCGCCGTACTGCTCCAGCTTGGGCCGCTGGTGCGCGTGCACGGCGTCCTCGACGGCGAGCGGGTGCAGGTCGAAGGCCTCGGCGACCTCGGCCAAGTGCTCGGCGTCGGGCTGGTAGAGGCCGATCCAGGCGAAGCTTCCGGGCCGGTCGCGGGCGGTCTTCATGGCCTCGCGCAGCGGCAGCGTCGCCTGCCGTACGCCGTCCTCGTACACGGCGCAGTCCACGACCACGTCATCGGTGCACTTGCGGGGCGGGGGCGGCCCGTCCGTGGCGCCGGCCGCGCCACCGGCCCGCCGCCGGCGGTGCACCACCGGCATCCACTGCCGTCGTCCTGCCGTCGCGCTGTCCTTCATGCGTCACCCTCCCGTTCGAGCACGGCCATCGCTGCATTGTGCCCGGGAATGCCGCTGACCCCGCCACCGCGGACGGCGCCCGCGCCACAGAGCAGGACGTTCGGGCGGGACGTTTCGACTCCCCACCGGCCGGTGTTCTCCCCCGCGTACGGGAAGGAGAGGTCCCGGTGGAAGATGTGACCGCCGGGCAGCCCGACCTCCCGCTCCAGGTCGGCCGGGGTCTTCGCCTCGATGCACGGGCGGCCGTCGGCGTCCAGCGCCAGACAGTCCGTGAGCGGCTCGTCGAGCACGGCGTCCAGCTGGGCCAGCGTCGCCTTGAGCAGGGCGTCCTTGGCGGAGGACAGCCGCGCCGGGGCGTGCAGGCCGAAGAGGGTGAGCGTGTGCGTGCCCTGCGCGGCCAGCTCGGGGGAGAGGATCGACGGGTCCGTCAGGCTGTGGCAGTAGATCTCCGACGGCGGCGCGGTGGGCACCGCCCCGGCCGCCGCCTCCTCGTACGCGGTCTGCAACTGCCCGTACGACTCCGCGATATGGAACGTCCCCGCGAACGCCTCCCTCGGGTCCACCGTCCTGTCCCGCAGCCGCGGCAGCCTGCGCAGCAGCATGTTGACCTTGAGCTGCGCCCCCTCCGGCTTCGGCGGCGCCGCCTCGCCCAGCAGCCCCGCCAGCGCGTACGGCGACGCGTTGACCAGCACATGCCTCGCCCCCACCCGGCCACCGGCGTACGTCACTTCGGCCTGCTCGCCGTCCGTCTCGATCCCCGTCACCTCCGCCCCGGTGACGATCTCCGCCCCCGCCGCGCGGGCGGCGTCCGCCAGCGCGTCGGTGAGCGCGCCCATGCCGCCGACCGGCACGTCCCAGTCGCCGGTGCCGCCGCCGATCACGTGATACAGAAAGCAGCGGTTCTGCAGCAGCGACGGGTCATGCGCATACGTGAACGTGCCGATCAGCGCGTCCGTCAGCACCACCCCCCGCACCAGGTCGTCCGCGAACTCCGCCTCCACCGTTTCCCCCAGCGGCCGCTCGAACAGCGCCGACCACGCCTCCCGGTCGTCCACGATCCGCTCCAGCTCGGCCCGGGAGGGCAGCGGCCTCGTCAGCGTCGGGAAAACCCGCTGCGCCACCTGGTGCGTCATCCCGTAGAAGCGCTGCCACGCCTCGAAGTCCCGGTCCGAGCCCGTCACCCGCACAAAGCTCTCCCGCGTGCGGGACGCCGACCCCGAATCCACCAGCAGCCCGCCCTCCCCCTTCGGGGTGTACGACGAGATCCGGCGCCGCCGGGTGTCGAACTTCAGGCCCAGCTCCTCCACGATCTGCCGCGGCAGCAGGCTCACCAAGTACGAATACCGCGACAACCGCGCATCCACCCCCGTGAACGCCCGCGTCGACACGGCGGCCCCTCCGGTATGGTCCAGCCGTTCCAGCACGAGGACGGAGCGGCCCGCCCGGGCAAGATAAGCGGCGGCGACCAGGCCGTTGTGGCCTCCGCCGACGATGACGGCGTCGTACGCGGTACGTAGGGGCATGCGCCCTTTCGTATCACGTCCGGGTTGGGGGTAGGCCTCCCCCCAGCCTTCGGTCGGGGGACGGAACCGCTAGTCGCGGAGCTCGAGCGTGCAGCATTTGACGCTGCCGCCGGCCTTGTGGAACTCGGACATGTCGACGCCGATCGGCTCGTAGCCGCGGTCGCGCAGCGGCCGGAAGAGCCCACCGGCACCTGCGGGCAGCAGGACGTGCCGACCGTCGCTGACGGCGTTGAGGCCGAGCGCGGCGGCGTCCTCGGCGGTGGCGGTGAGGGCGGTGGGGAAGAGGCGGGCGAGGACGTCGCGGCTGCCGGGGGAGAAGGCTTCGGGGTAGTACATGATGTCGTCGCCGGACAGCACGGCCAGCGCCGTGTCGAGGTGGTAGAAGCGCGGGTCGACCAGCTCCAGCCCGATGACGGGGCGCCCGAAGAACTCCTGGGCCTCGGCATGCGACAGCGGACTGCTGCGGAAGCCCCGGCCGGCCAGCAGCCAGGAGGCGGTGACGACGAAGTCGCCCTCGCCCTCGTTGATGTGCATGGGGTCGTGGACCTGGGAGAAGCCCTGGCCGAGGAACCACTCCCGGTGGGCCGGGGCCTCGGCCGTGCGCTCGGCGTTGGCGAAGCGGGCGCCGAGGACGCGGCCGTCGACGACGGTGGCGCCGTTGGCGGCGAAGACCATGTCGGGGAGGCCGGGGAGCGGCTGGAGGATCTCGACGCTGTGCCCGAGGGCGCGGTAGCGGTCGCGCAGGTCCTCCCACTGGAGCAGGGCGAGCGCGGGGTCGACCGGCTTGGTGGGATCCATCCACGGGTTGATCGAGTAGGTCACCCGGAAGTACGTCGGCGGGCACATCAGATACCGCCGGGGCGTGCGCTGGCTCATGATGCACATGGTGGACCCGCCGCCCGCACATAAGGTGACGCCATGCCAACGCCTGACGAAGACTTCGAAGAGTTCCGGGAGCTGCTCCCGGAGACCCGCCGCGCGCTGTTGCACCGGATCGCGGTCGGCCAGGCCGAAGGCCGTACGCCGTCGCTCGTGGGCGCGGTCGTACGTGACGGAAAGCCGGTGTGGAACGGCTCCCGCTCCTGCGTGGACGGACATGCGCCGGACACGGACACGCAGTACCGGATCGGGTCGATCACCAAGACCTTCGCGGCGGTGCTGGTGCTGCGGCTGCGCGACGCGGGAGAGCTGGATCTGGCCGACCCCGTCGACAAGCACCTCGGGCCGACGGCGGCGGACGGGCTGACCATCGCCCAGCTCCTCGCCCACACCTCGGGCCTGCCCTCCGAGACCCCCGGCCCCTGGTGGGAGCGCACGCCGGGCTCACTGCGCCCCGAGCTCGGCGACGTGCTGGGCGCGCCCGTGCACCCCGCCGGGCGGCGGCACCACTACTCCAACCCCGGCTACGCCCTGCTCGGCGCGATCGCCGAGCGGCACCACGGCGCGCCCTGGTACGAGGTCCTGCGCCGCGACGTCCTGGAACCGCTGGGCATGCTCCGTACGACGCTGCTCCCGCAGGCCCCGCACGCGGGCGGCTTCGCCGTGCATCCGTACGCGGACGTCATGCGGCCCGAGGTCGTGGTCGACACCGGAATCATGGCCCCCGCCGGGCAGTTGTGGTCCACGGCCGCCGACCTGTGCCGTTGGGCGGCCTTCCTGGTCGACGGCGCCCCGGACGTGCTGAGCCAGGACACGCTCGCCGAGATGCGCAGGCCCGCCGCCCCGGACGGCGAGTACGGCCTCGGGCTTCAGCTCCTGCGTACGGACGGCCGCAGCCTCGCCGGCCACACCGGCTCCATGCCCGGCTTCGTCGCCGGCCTCTGGGTCAGCCCCGACGACCGCCTCGCCGGCATCGCCCTCGCCAACGCCACCTCCGGCACCCCGGCGGGCACCATCGCCGCCGACCTCGTACGCATCGTGGCCGACCGCGAGCCCGCCTTCCCCCAGACCTGGCAGCCCCGCTCCGACGACGACCCGGCCCTCCTCGCCCTCACCGGCACCTGGTTCTGGGGCACCGCCCCCTTCACCCTCCGCCTCCGCGCCGGCCGGGACCTCGAACTCGTCCCCGCCTCGGGCCGCGGCCGCGGCTCCCGCCTCCGCGCCGAACCCGACGGCACCTGGACCGGCCTCGACGACTACTACGCCGGCGAAACCCTCCGCCTCATCCGCGACCCGGACGGCACCCTCACCCACCTCGACCTCGGCACCTTCGTCTTCACCCGCACCCCCTACGACCCCGCGGGCTGGTCCGTCACGCGCTGACCCGGCCCCTCTTTCTGCCGCCCTCGCGCCGCTTCGCGGGCTTCGGGCGGCTGCGCCGGACTCCGTCCGTCGTGCCGGGGTCGGGGCCCGCGGGTCGTCACGCGCTGACCCGGAACTCCCGGCCGAGGTCGGCGAACAGCCGGGTGTTCAGCGCGAACGCGCCCCGGCATTCCTGCACGACGCGCTGCTTTTCCAGGTCGTCCAGCGGCAGCGCGTCGAGCAGGGCGCGGTACTCGCGTTTGAAGGCGGCGGGGTTGCTGATGGCGTCGAAGACATAGAAGCGGACGCCGTCGCCCTTGCGGGGGAAGCCCCAGGTTTTTTCGGCGATGCCGCGGATGATCTGGCCGCCGGAGAGGTCGCCGAGGTAGCGGGTGTAGTGGTGGGCGATGTAGCCGGCCGGCCAGGTGTGGGCGGTTTGGGTGATGCGGGCGGCGTAGGCACGGGTGGCGGGGAGGGGGGTGGCGCGGGGGCGCCAGGTGGGGCCGAGGAGGTGGTCGAGGTCGCGTTCGAGGGCGGGGACGCGGAGGAGTTCGGGGCGGAGGAAGGGGCCGGAGACGGGGTCGGCGGCGAGCCGCGCGGCCTGGGAGGCGTCCTCCAGGGCGCGGTAGACGAACCAGAGCTGCTCGGTGTAGCGGGCGTAGGCGTCGACGCCGAGGCGGCCGCCGAGCAGATCGGTCATGAAGGTCGAGTTCTCGGCCTGCGTGTGCTGGTCGTGGCTGGCCGTGCGGATCACGGTGGAGAACGGCGTCATGAGGCAATCATTCCCGCTCAGTCCCTCACATCAACGAGTTACCGACAGTCTGTCGGAAAACCAATCTACTCCTGCTTCGGCAACCCCGGCACTCCACGACCCCCTCCACCGCCCGGGCGCTGTCTGTGACGCTAGGTGTCCGGGTGGTGATGCGCAGTCGCAGCACGGCTGAACGGAGGGCACCCCGCGTGCGCACAGGATCCTGACAAGGAGCAGGATGGGGTCCATCATCCGTGAATTCCGCTTACGCCCTTCGCGGCGTTACGTACTGTGGAGCGTGGGTAACCACGGGCGAGGGAAGGGGCTCGATGGCAGGCAAGAGCAGGATGTCCGACTGGCTGCGCCGCCGTTCGGCAGACCGCGACAGCGACGACGGGGCGGGGGCCCGGGGGTCGGTCCGGAGGTCAGCCGTCCGCAGCCGGGACGATCTGCGCCGCGAGGAGCTGCTGCGTGCCGCAGCGGCCGCCGGCCTGCCGCTCGCTCCCGCCGCACACCCCTCCGGGGTCTCCGGCTTCCGATGTTCGTGTGACCGGATCGGCTGCCCCACGCCCGGTATGCACCCGGTGTCCTTCGCCTGGCACACCCAGGCCACCACCGACCCCGAGAAGCTCGACCTGTGGCTGCGTACCCAGCCCCTCGCCAACTTCATCGCGGCCACCGGCAGTACGCATGACGTCCTGGACGTCCCCGCCGAGGCCGGCCGCATCGCCCTGGACCGCCTCGCCGCCGAGGGCGCGGCGCTCGGGCCCGTGGCCTCCTACGGTGCCGACCGGCTCCTCTTCTTCACCGCCACCCGTGGCGCCGTGGAGGACGAGGACGAATGGTGGCCGTGCGAACTCGACTGCCACCCCGAGACGCTCGACGAACACCCCGGCCTGCGTTGGCACTGCCGCGGCAGCTATGTCCTCGTACCGCCCGCTCGTCTTCCCTCCGGCGAGACCGTCGCCTGGCTCCCGGGCCGCGGCCCCGACTGCGCCCTGCCCGATCCGCTGCCCCTCCTCGGGGTCCTCACGGACGCCTGCGCGCAGATCGAGCACGAACCGGAAACAGCGGGTTGGCTCTGAAGCGAGGACGTCACTCGCCCTTGGCGGAGATGAGGCCGACCACGCGGCTGAGGACGACCACCTTGCCGCCGGCCGACTTGGGCGGCACCGTCGCGGCCTGCTCGGCGAGCCGGAGGTACGTGACGGAGGTCTTCGCGGTGCCGGTCATCAGGGCCCGCGTGTCGGCGTTGGTCGGCGGGGCGACCCCGGCCCGGAGTGAGGTGTCCTTCGCGGTGTGGTGCGAGGCGAAGAAGACGAGTGCGCCGCCGTCCTTCGTACGGAGCGCGATCGGCGGGTACTCACCGGCCTTGGCGGGCTGGTCGGCGTACTGCGTGGCGAGCGTCGCCGTACGGGAGTTGGCGGTACGCCAGGTCCGCAGCTGCGAGGTGGCGGGGCCGGCCGCGAAGACGGCGGAGCCCGCCGAACCCTTCTGCAGGTAGTCCGTGTAGGCCGTGCTCAGGTCGCCGGGCCGGACCAGCAGACCGGACCCGGCAGAGGACACCGGCTCGACGTACCCCTCCCCGTCGCGGGCGAACGCGAGGTGGGTGGAGTCGCTGTAGACGCCGAGGTGGGAGGCCTTCCAGGGCTCGGCGGAGCTGTTGCGCTGGAAGACCAGCAGCCAGCGGCCGTTCTTGGTCTTGTTGCTGACCGCGTCGGCGACGAACCACTTGGGCCAGCCACGCTGACGCGGGATCAGAAAGCTCGGGTCGGTGAGCTGAATGGGGACGTACGAGGGATTGCCCGCAGGGTTGTTGGCGTGCTTCGCCTGGAGACCGGCCACGTCGGAGCCGCCGAGCGGGCCGGTCTCGATGGTGGCCATGAGCTTCGGGTCGAAGTTCTTGTTGGCCTTGTTGTTCGTGCTGGTGAAGTCGGCGAGGACCTTGGCGGCCTCAGCCTTCCTCACCGACGGTATGAGCGCCTGCTCCCCGTGCACCGTTACGCACCCGGTCATGGCCGACGCCATCAGTGTCAGCAGGGCGAGAGCTGGCAGGAAGCGCGACCTGCGGGTCATCGGACGTGGGCTCCTTCGGGACTGCGGCGGCACTCGGCGCGGCAACCCTACCGGGGGCCAGGAAGAGGAACATCGTCGGGACGAGATACAGCGCCCAGACCGTGACCTGCAGCCAGGTCGGGTCGGGCTGGAAGTTGAACACGCCCTTGAGCAGCGTCCCGTACCAGCTGTCGACCGGGATCTGCTCACTGATGTCGAAGGCCTTCGAACCCAGTCCGGGCAGCCGGCCGGCCTCCTGCAGATCGTGGAATCCGTACGCGAGGACGCCCGCCGCGACGACCACCAGCATGGCGCCGGTCCAGGTGAAGAACTTCGCCAGGTTGATGCGCAGCGCGCCCCGGTAGAAGAGCCAGCCGAGCACGACCGCCGTCAGCAGCCCCAGCGTGGCGCCCACCAGGGGACGTACGCCGTCGTCCGTCGCCTGGACGGCGGTCCAGATGAACAGGGAGGTCTCCAGGCCCTCGCGCCCGACGGCGAGGAAGGCGGTGACGACCAGCGCGGTGGTGCCCATGGCGATCGCGGCGTCGAGCTTGCCGTGCAGCTCGGCCTTGAGATGCCGCGCGGTACGACGCATCCAGAAGACCATCCAGGTCACCAGGCCGACCGCGATGACCGACAACGATCCGCCGAGCGCCTCCTGCGCCTCGAAGGTCAGCTCCTGGGAGCCGAACTGCAGCGCAGCGCCGAAACCGAGGCTGAGCGCGACGGCGAGGCCGACGCCGAGCCAGACCGGCGGCAGCTTGTCCGTGCGCTGCGTCTTGACCAGGTAGGCGATGAGGATGCAGACGACCAGGCTGGCTTCCAGACCCTCACGGAGCCCGATCAGATAGTTGCCGAACACGATCGGTCACTTCCCTTCAGAGGATTCGAACAGAGCCCGGCCCCACCAGTCGCCGCTGTTGCGGACGCCCGGCGGTACGACGAAGACCGCCGAACCCACGTGCTGGATGTACTCGTTGAGCGCGTCGTGCTGCGCCAGCTGCTTCTGCAGCGGGATGAAGCCCGAGCGCACATCGCGCTGGTACGCGAGGAAGAACAGCCCCGCCTCCAGGCGGCCCAGGCCGTCCGTGCCGTCCGTGAAGGAGTAGCCGCGGCGCAGGATCGTCACGCCGCTGTTGTCCGGGTGGGCGAGCCGGACGTGCGCGTCTGCCTTCATGGCCTTGAAGTTGGGGGTGTCGCGCTCGTTCTTCTTGCCGATCGGGGCGCCCTCGCCCTTCGTACGGCCGAAGACGTCCTCCTGCTCGCCGAGCGAGGTGCGGTCCCAGGTCTCGATGTGCATCCGGATCCGGCGGGCGACCAGATACGAGCCTCCGGCCAGCCAGGCCGGGCCGTCCGCCTCCGAGACCCAGACGTGCTCGGTCTGCGTGGCCCTGTCGGAGCCGGCGACATTGTGGGTGCCGTCCTTGAAGCCCATGAGGTTGCGCGGGGTCTGCTCGTCGGGGGTGGTCGAGGAGGTCTTGCCGAAACCGAGCTGCGACCAGCGGATGGCGACCTTGCCGAAGCCGATGCGGGCGAGGTTGCGGATCGCGTGGACGGCGACCTGCGGATCGTCGGCGCAGGCCTGCACGCACAGGTCGCCGCCGCTGCGCCGGGTGTCCAGGGCGTCACCGGCGAACTTCGGCAGGTCGACCAGCGCTTCGGGCCGGTGCTTCTTCAGGCCGAAGCGGTCCTTGCCGTCCTTCTCGAAAAACCCGGCGCCGAACCCCACGGTCAGCGTCAGCCGGGACGGCTGCAGGCCCAGCGCCTCGCCGGTGTCGTCCGGCGGCGCCTCGGCGAGGCCGCCGACCGCCCCGTCGCCGACCTGCTGGCCCTTGGTCATCCTGGCCGCCGCGTCCGTCCAGTCCTTGAGGAGCTGGACCAGCTCGTCGCGGTCGTCGGTGGTGATGTCGAACGCCGCGAAGTGCAGCCGGTCCTGGACGGGCGTCACGATGCCCGCCTGGTACGTGCCGTGGAACTCGACGGCCGCCCCCGCCGACGCCGCCGACTGCGCGTCGCTGCCGGTCTTGAGAGCGGCGACCGCCCCGCCCGCTGCGGCCGCGCCGAGCACGACGCCCGCGCCGGTCCAGCCGAGCACCGAACGGCGCGACGTGGTGGCGGTCGCGGTGCCGGTGTTGTCAGTCTCAGCCATGAGCCGGTGTCCCCTCTTCCTACTTCGCTACCGCGGCGGCCAGCTTGGACAGCGGCTCGGCCAGCGAGTTGACGGCGTCGGCCAGATCCTTGCGGTCGGTCTTGCCGACGGTGTCGTACGACACGAAGCCGTCACCCTTGCGGTAGGTGTCCAGGAGCTTCTTGATCGACGCGAACTGCTTGTCCAACTCCTTGGTGAGGGCCGGCTCGTTCGTGGACGCGACCGGCTTCAGCAGCTCGTAGGCCTTCTCGGCGCCCTCGACGTTGGCGTAGAAGTCCGACAGGTCGGTGTGGCTGTAGCGGTCCTCCTCACCGGTGACCTTGCCGGTGGCGACCTCGTCGAGGAGTTCCTTGGCGCCGTTGGCCATGCTGGTCGCGGTGATCTCGGCCTTGCCGACCCGGGTCTGCCAGTCCTCGAGGTCGGTGACCAGCTGGGCGGCGAGCTTCTTCTCGTCCGCGCCGATCTTCTTGTCCTGCCACAGCGCCTTCTCCAGGCGGTGCCAGCCGGTCCACTTCTGGCCCGGCTCGACGCCGTCCGCGCGAGTGTCGGTCTTCGGGTCGATGTCGCCGAAGGACTCCGCGACCGGCTCGGTGCGCTCCCAGCCGATCCGCGAGTCGGCGAACTCCGCCTTGGCGGCGGCGATGTCGCCCTTCTCGATCGCGTCGGCGAACTTCTTCACCGCCGGAATCGTCAGATCGGCCTGCGCCTGCGCGTACTGGCGGTACTGCGCGACGGCCGTGTCCAGGCGCGGGTCGGTCTTCGTCGCGCCCTTGCCGGTGACGGTGATCTTCTGCCGGATTCCGTCGCCCTTCATGCCGGGCTTGCAGGCGACCTCGTACGAACCCGCCTTGATCTCGGCGGTGATGGAGGCCTTGGTGCCGGGGCCGATGTTCTCCCGCTCGGTCACGATCTTGTCGCTCGGCGTGTAGACGTAGACCTCGGTGACCTTCGAGCCCTTGTTCTGCACCGCGATCTTGACGTGCCCGGCCGGGAAAGTGGTCTTCGAGACCTGGCACTTGCTGTCGGTCGCGGTCACCTGCACCACGTCCGAGCCCTTCGCGTCCGTCTTCTCGGCGCACCCCGTCACAGCGGATATGGCGACCACTATGCCGACGGCGGTGACGGCGGACGTACGGGCGGCGGACATGCGGGCTCCAGGCTGCAGGCGACAGATAGGGCAGCCTTCCCTTGGGAAGGCTGCCCTAACCTATATGAGCCTTGCCTAACCTGTCATGCCCGGCGGCGGTCACGGCAGGGTCAGGATCTCCGCCCCCGTGTCGGTCACCACGAGCGTGTGCTCGAACTGGGCTGTGCGCTTGCGGTCCTTGGTGACCACGGTCCAGCCGTCGTCCCAGATCTCGTAGTCATAGGTGCCCAGGGTCAGCATCGGCTCGATGGTGAACGTCATCCCGGGCTTGATCACGGTGGTCGCGCGCGGGTCGTCGTAGTGCGGGACGATCAGCCCGGAGTGGAACGACGTGTTGATGCCGTGGCCCGTGAAGTCCCGTACGACGCCGTAGTCGAAGCGCTTCGCGTACGACTCGATGACCCGGCCGATCACACTGATCTGCCGGCCCGGCTTGACCGCCTTGATCGCCCGGCTGAGCGACTCGCGGGTGCGCTCGACCAGCAGCCGCGACTCCTCGTCGACGTCGCCGACCAGGTACGTGGCATTGGTGTCCCCGTGCACGCCGTGGATGTACGCCGTCACATCGAGGTTGACGATGTCGCCGTCCCGCAGCTCCGTCGAGTCCGGAATGCCGTGGCAGATGACCTCGTTGATCGACGCGCACAGCGACTTCGGGAAGCCCCGGTAGCCCAGATCCGACGGGTAGGCCTGGTGGTCGACCATGTACTCGTGAGCGATCCGGTCCAGCTCGTCGGTCGTCACGCCGGGCGCGATCGCCTTCGCCGCCTCCTCCATCGCCCGGGCGGCGATCCGGGACGCGATGCGCATCTTCTCGACCGTCTCGCTGTCCTGGACCTCCGGCCCTGTGTACGGAGTCGGGCCCGGCTTGCCCACGTACTCCGGACGCGGGATCGAGGCGGGGACGGGGCGGGGCGGCGAGAGCTTCCCGGGCACGAGGACTGACATGTCAGCGAGTGTATCGGCGTGTCCGACGGGCCATGTCGGGCACCATTACGCCATGGCTCTGTTCAAGCGCGTACGCAAGCCGGCCGGCAAGCCGGGCGAGTGGTACTACTGCATCGAGCACAAGAAGGTCGAAGAGGGCCCGGACTGCCCGGGCAAGGACCGCTTCGGCCCCTACGCGACCCGCGCCGAGGCCGAGCACGCCATGCAGATCGCCGCCGACCGCAACCTGGAGTGGGAGACCGACCCCCGCTGGCACGACACGGACCGCTCCGGCGACGACGAGGGCGACTAGGGCGACCAGGGCGACCAGGGCCCGTCCTCGCTAAGCGGGCTCCACCGCCGTCCCCGTGGTCGTCGCTTCCCGGGCCGCCCCGGCCGCCGCCTCGCGCAGGCGTCGCGCGTGCTCGTCGGTACGGCCGTCGTACGACATGAGCTTGGGCAGGCACGCGGCGAGCAGGCCGACCGCCCCGACGCAGGCGAGGCCGCCGGACCAGATGGAGGTGCGGACGCCGGCCAGCGCGGCGACGCCGCCGGAACGGACCTGGCCGAGCTGGGGGCCGACGGAGAAGGAGAGGAGTTCGATCCCGGCGAGGCGGCCGCGCAGGTCGTCCGGGATGGTCTGGTTCCAGATGGTGGAGCGGAAGATGCCGCTGACCATGTCGCAGCCGCCCGCGAGGGCGAGGAAGAGGAGGACGAGCCAGACGTTGTGCATCCAGCCGGCGACGGCCATGGCGGCGCCCCAGGCGACGGCGGCGTAGACGATGAGCCGGCCGTGGTGGTGGACGCGCGAGGCCCAGCCGCTGGTGAGGCTCACCAGGAGCGAGCCGACCGTGCCGGCGGCGTACATCAGCCCCAGGGACCAGGGGGCGTGCAGGTCGTCGGCGAGGAAGGGGAAGAGGGCCATGGGGTACGCGAAGAACATCGCCGCCAGGTCGACGGCGTACGTGCCCAGCAGCTCCTTGCGGCTCCACGCGTAGCTCGCGCCCTCCCAGATGCCGCGCAGCGACGGCTTGCCGGCGCCGGGGGCAGCGGGCGAGGGACGCAGGCCCAGCCCGAGGGCCACGGAGACCGCGAAGGACACCGCGTCCAGGGCGTACGCCCACTCCAGGCCGGCGAAGGCGATCAGCACGCCGGCCAGCGACGGCCCCGCGATCGCACCGACCTGCCAGCGAAGGGCGTTGAGGGCGGCCGCCGCGCTCAACTGCTCGTGCGGGACGATACGCGGCACGATCGCGTCGAGCGCCGGGCGCTGGACACCGGTGAGCGCGCTGCTCAGGGCGGCGACGACGTACAGCGGCCAGACCATCGGGATCGGCAGCAGGGTGTTGGCCAGCAGCAGGACGGACAGCAGGCCCAGCGCCGCCTCCGTGTACACGATGAGCTTGCGGCGGTCGACCGCGTCCGCGAGCGCGCCCCCGTACAGCCCGAACACGATCAGCGGGACCAGCTCGACGACGCCGATCGCACCGACGGCGAGAGTGGAGCCGGTCAGCTCCTTGATCTGCACCGGGACGGCGACGACGGTCAGAAAGCTGCCGAAGATCGTCACCACTCCGGCCATCCACATCAGCCGGAAGTCGCGCGAGGAGCGCCAGGGGGCGAGGTCGGGCAGCAGTCGGGGCACGTTGGCTGATGCTGCGTGCCGTGCCGGGCCTGCGGCAACCGGTTTTCCGCCGCCGCTGTTCGTCGCCTATCCCAGTCCCGCCGCGGATAGCAGCCCCTGCACGTACTTGACCGCCGTGTCGTCCAGCGGCACCTGCGGCGCGGCCGTCGCCGGGCAGGCGATGACGCCGAGCAGATGCAGCGCCGCCTTGAAGGCGCCCAGGGCGGAGGAACTGCGGCCCATCAGCGCCTCGTCGCCCGCGTCCACGATGGAGAAGAGCGCCGCCAGCCGGTCCTGTTCCGCCGCCGCCTCCGTCCAGCGCCCGGCCCGGGCGTGCTCGTAGAGCCGTACGTAGCCGTGCGGATCGACATTGCCCAGCCCCGGCACCACCCCGTGGGCCCCGGCCAGCAGGGCCCCGTCGACGGCGAGTTCCGAGCCGGTCAGCACCGAGAACGACCGGTCGAGGCCGCGCCGGCGCAGCTCCACCAGGAGCCGCCGCAGCGGTCCGTCCGCGCCGCTGCTGTCCTTGAGCCCGGTCAGCGTGCCGTCCTCGGCGAGGGCGAGGACCGTGGCGGCCGGCAGGTTGGTGTGGACGGCGGACGGGATGTCGTACGCGAAGAGCGGCAGCCCGACGCCCTCGTGGAGCCGGCGGAAGTGGTCGGCGATCTCGACGGGATGGGTCGCGGTGTAGAAGGGCACGGTCGCGACCAGCCCGTCCGCGCCCTCGGCGGCGGCCACCCGGGCGTGGTCCAGCACGCGGGCGGTCGTCATGTCGACGGCCCCGGCCAGCACCGGCACCCGGCCGTCAACGGCCTCGACGACCGTCGCGAGCGCGGTGCGGCGCTGGGCGTCGGAGAGATACGCGGCCTCGCCGCTGGAGCCGAGGGTGAAGACGGCGTGGACACCCGCCGCGAGGACGTGCCCGACGAGCTGCCGCAGCGAGGCGGTGTCGACCTCGCCGTCGGGGGTCAGCGGCGTACAGAGCGGCGGTACGACGCCGCGCAGAGGGGAGGGGAGGGGCATGGTGGCGCTCCAGTTCGGTCCGAAAACGGCCGTCCGACGTGTCCCACGTAGGACGTGGGATGTCCTCCAGCCTAGGCCCGGCCGAAGGTTTTCCGCGGCACATGAAGCGGCAGGTCGGACAATGGACCAAAGGGGCCGCGAACTGCCTTCCGGGCACAGCGTCTTGGCGTAATCTCTGGGCCCGACGATCCGTCTCAACGGGGGACCACCGATGCCCACCAGCCATATCAGTTCCGTCCCGTTCGCCGCCGCCACCAACGACGTCTACGCCAGCTTCCGCATTCCGGCCGTCGTGGTCACCAAGAAGGGCACCCTGCTCGCGTTCGCCGAGGGCCGCCGCGATTCGGCGGCCGACACCGGCGACATCGAGATCGTGCTGCGCCGGTCCGTCGACAAGGGCAGAACATGGCACGTCCTGAAGAAGGTCGCCGACCACAAGACGAACACAGCGGGCAACCCGGTCCCGATCGTGACCAGCACGGGCCGCATCGTCCTGGTCCATGTGCGCAACGCGGCCGCCGCCGCCGAGAAACTGATCACCACCGGCGTCATCGGTCCCCTGAACGGCCGCCGGATCTGGGTACAGCACAGTGACGACGACGGGGTCACCTGGTCCAAGCCCCGCGAGATCACCAGCTCCGTCAAGCAGCCGACCTGGCGCTGGTACGCCACCGGGCCCGGCCACGGCATCCAGCTCAAGCACGGCAAGCACGCCGGCCGCATCGTGGTCGCCGCGAACCACTCCGTGCAGCCCACCGGCAAGGACACCGGGGGCGAGCGGAAGTACAACGCCGGGCACGGCATCTACAGTGACGACCTCGGCGAGACCTGGCACCTCGGCTACGTCGACGAGACCCCGAACGACAGCTGGATCAACGTCAACGAGTCCACCGCCGCCGAACTCCCCGACGGCCGCATCTACATCAGCGCCCGCAACCACTCCGACGCCCCCGGCAACCGCGCCGAAGCCTATTCCTCCGACGGCGGCACGACCCTGGACGAGCCCTTCCGGGCACAACCCGGCATCACCACCCCCGTCGTCGAAGGCAGCCTCCTGCACCTCGGCACACCGGACGTGCTGCTCTACTCCGGCCCCGGCGACCCCGACCAGCGCGCGGTCATGACGATCCGGGCCAGCCACGACCAGGGCGTCACCTGGAAGACCGTGCTCACCGTCGACCGGCTGCCGGCCGCGTACTCCGATCTCGTACGGATCGACAAGGACACCGTCGGACTGCTCTACGAGACCGGGAAGGCCGGCCCGTACGAGACCATCACCTTCCGCCGGATCCCCGTTTCCGAACTCACCGGCTGACCAGCGGCGGCGAGGCCGGCATCACAGTCCTGGCCGGTACGCGATCCGGCCGGGCACCTGGCAGGATCACGCTATGACTGCTGACAACACCGCTGCTCCCGCCCCCGCCAAGGCCCCGGCCAAGGACCCCTGGGACCTGCCCGATGTCTCCGGCCTGGTGGTCGGCGTGCTCGGCGGGACCGGCCCCCAGGGCCGCGGCCTCGCCTACCGGCTGGCCCGGGCCGGCCAGCAGGTGATCATCGGCTCGCGCGCCGCCGAACGCGCCCAGGCCACCGCCGACGAACTGGGCCTGGGCGTCCAGGGCGCCGACAACGCGGAGACCGCGCGGCGCAGCGACATCGTGATCGTCGCGGTGCCGTGGGACGGGCACGCCAAGACCCTGGAGTCGCTGCGCGAGGAGCTCACCGGGAAGCTGGTCGTCGACTGCGTCAACCCGCTGGGCTTCGACAAGAAGGGCGCGTACGCGCTGAAGGTCGAGGAGGGCAGCGCCGCCGAACAGGCCGCCGCGATCCTCACCGAATCGCGGGTCACCGCCGCCTTCCACCACCTGTCCGCCGTGACCCTCGAGGACCCGGCCGTCGAGGAGATCAACACCGACGTCCTCGTCCTCGGCGAGACCCGCGCCGACACCGACCTGGTCCAGGCCCTCGCCAACCGCATCCCCGGCATCCGCGGCGTCTTCGCCGGCCGCCTGCGCGGCGCCCACCAGGTCGAGGCGCTGGTCGCCAACCTGATCTCCGTCAACCGCCGCTACAAGGCCCACGCCGGCCTGCGCGTCACCGACCTCTGACCGCGACCGGGCATGGGGGACAATGGCCCGGTCCGTACGTGACCCGACAGGAGCCGCCCCCCATGCCCCGCCTCGCCCTCTACGCCTTCGTCGTCTGCGCCCTCGCCGTCGCCGCCGCCGTCGTCTCCTTCGTCCAGGGCAGTTGGCTCGGCATCCTCTGGGTCCTCATCGCGGGCGTGTCCAGCAACATGTGCTGGTACTACCTGCGGCGGGGCAGGCTCAACCGCTGAGGTAGCTGGTGCACAGCTCGGGATCGCCCTGCCAGAAGCGGAACCACTCCTGACCGCAGTACGTGAACAGGTCGTGCACCCCGAAGGTCCGCATGATCCCGTCCACCAGGCCGAAGAACGCGGTGTTCACCTCAGGGATCCACAGGATCCCGAACACCGCCAGCAGCCCGAACTGCGCGAACGGCTCCACCTGCCTGCGGATGCCGTACGACAGCCACGGCTCCACGATCCCGTAGCCGTCCAGCCCCGGCACCGGCAGCAGATTCAGGATCGCCGCCGTCACCTGCAGCATCGCCAGAAACGCCAGCGCCGACAGAAACGGCCCCGGCACGCTGTCGAACGCCCCCAGCGCGAACGGCGCCAGCAACACCACCGCGCACGCCACATTCACCAGCGGCCCCGCCGCCGAGATCAGGCTGTGCTTCCACCGCCCGCTGATCCGCCCCCGCTCGATGAACACCGCCCCGCCCGGCAGCCCGATCCCGCCCAGGATCACGAAGATCACCGGCAGCACGATGCTCAGCACCGCGTGCGTGTACTTCAGAGGATTGAGGGTCAGATAGCCCTTCGCCCCGATCGTGATGTCCCCGCCATGCAGCGCGGTCCGCGCGTGCGCGTACTCATGCAGACACAGCGACACCACCCACCCCGTCACCACGAACAGGAACACCGCGAACCCCGTACTCGCCGAGGCGCCCGTCCACACCCCCCAGCCCGCCACCCCCATGATCGCGACCAGCCCTATGAAAATCGGGCTGATCCGCCGCTCGCTACGCGTTGCTGCGGTGGTCATCTCGCGGGGCTCCTCTTACGGGTCTTACGGGCGGGCACAAGTTCCTGGCCGCCCGATCATGTCACCTGTCCCCCAACCGCACGAGTGCCTCCCGCTCCGTGGGCCTTTTCCCGCAACGAGGGGGCAAGCCGGGTTGTGGGTAGGCCGTCCGCCTGAGGCGAGCGAAGCGAGGTGGGGGTCCCCCCGGCCGAAGGCTGGGGGGAGGGCTGGCACAACCCGGCCACGCACCCACCCGGGGTCCAGGGGCAGCGCCCCTGGTTTCGGGAAGGGGCGGGGTGGGGGAACCGAATCCGCCCACGGACCCGCAGCCCCCGACGGACGGAGTCCGGCGCAGCCGGGCGCAACCCATGAGGCCCCCGGGGACCTCACGGTGCGAGGGCGGGGTCAAAGATAGGCAGAATGGGCCCGTGCGCTACGGGATTTTGGGGACGACGCAGGCTTACCGGGACGACGGCACCGCCATGCCGCTGTCCGGGACGCGGTTGCGCGCACTGCTCGCCGCGCTGGCGCTGAGCGCGGGTCGGGTGCGGACGACGGACGGGCTGATCGGCGAGGTGTGGGACGGGGAGCCCCCGGCGGACGCGGCGGGGGCGTTGCAGGCGCTGATCGGCAGGCTGCGCCGGGCGATCGGGCACGAGGCGATCGGCTCGGTCGACGGCGGTTACCGCCTCGACGCCCCGCCCGACGCAGTCGACGCGCACCGGTTCGAGCGGCTCGTGGACGAAGGCGGCCAGGCCCTCGCCGACGGCGACGCGGCGAAGGCCGCAAACGCCCTGGACGACGCGCTCGCGCTGTGGCGCGGCCCGGCGCTCGCCGACCTGCCGGACCGGACCTCGGCCGCGCAACGCTACGACGCGCTGCGGCTGAACGCCCAGCGGCTCCGCCTCACCGCCGAGGTGACCCTCGGCCGGGCCGAGCAGGCGCTGCCCGAGCTGACCGGCCTGACCGCCGCGCACCCCCTGAACGAGCCGCTGCAGGCACTCCGTATCCGCGCGCTGCGCGAGGCGGGCCGCCCGGCCGACGGGCTCGCCGCGTACGAGGAGGTCAGGCGGACCCTCGCGGAGGAGCTGGGCGCGGATCCGGGCCCCGAACTGCAGGCGCTGTACGCCGAGTTGCTGGCCGCTCCGGAACCGGTCGCCCCGCGGACCCCGCGGAGCGGCAACGCCCGGGCCCGCCTGACGAGCTTCGTGGGCCGGGAGGCCGACCTCGCAGCACTGCGCGCCGACCTCACGACGGCGAGGCTCGTGACGCTGACCGGGCCCGGCGGCACGGGGAAGACCCGGCTGTCCCAGGAGGCCGGCGACCTGGAGGCGAACCGCTGGCCGGACGGCGTGTGGTTCGCGGAGTTGGCCCCGGTCGAGGACCCCCGTACCGTCCCGGAGGCGGTGGTCAACGCGCTGGGCCTGCGCGAGACGCAGCTGCACGGCGGCTCGGCGGCCGAGGCCGCGATAGCGGCGAAGAACAAGGCGAAGGACGCGGCGCTGCAGCTCGCCGAGTACTGCGCCGGGCGCCGCCTCCTCCTCGTACTGGACAACTGCGAGCACGTCATCGACGCCGCCGCGGCGCTCGCCGAAGGGCTGCTGGAGCGCTGCTCCGGCGTGGCGGTGCTGGCCACCAGCCGCGAACCGCTGGGCGTACCGGGGGAGTTGGTGCGGCCCCTCGACCCGCTGCCGGAACCGCCCGCGCTGCGGCTGCTCGCCGACCGGGGCGCGGCGGCGCGGCCCGGCTTCACGCCGGACGAGGACCCGGAGGCCTGCGCCGAGCTGTGCCGCCGCCTGGACGGGCTGCCGCTGGCGATCGAGCTGGCCGCCGCCCGGCTGCGCGGGCTCACCCCGCGCCAGCTCGCGGACCGCCTGGACGACCGCTTCCGCATTCTGAACGCCGGCAGCCGGACCGTACTGCCGCGCCAGCAGACGTTGCGCGCGGTCGTCGACTGGAGCTGGGACCTGCTGGAGCCGGACGAGCGGGTGCTGCTGCGCCGCCTCGCGGTGTTCGCGGGCGGCTGGACCCTCGAAGCCGTCGAGGAGGTCTGCGCCGGGGACGGCATCGAGGCCGCCGACACCGCCGGGCTCCTCGGTTCCCTCGTTGACAAGTCACTGGTCCTCGCCGACCTCACCGACGACGGCGCCCGCTACCGCATGCTGGAGACCATCGCCGAGTACGCGGCCGAGCGGCTGGCCGCCGCAGGCGAGCGGCCCGCCGTCGAGCGCCGCCACATCACCCACTTCCGCGAGTACATCCGCACCGCCGACCCCAAGCTGCGCGGCCCCGAGCAACTGGTCTGGCTGGACCGTCTGGAGTGCGAGCACGACAACCTCCGTGCCGCACTGCGCCGGGCGATCGACGCGGGGGACGAGCACGAGGCGCTGGTCATCGCCCTGTCCTGCACCTGGTTCTGGGAGATGCGCAACTACCGTACTGAGCTGCGCTCCTGGCCGGACGCGGTCGCGGCGATGAGCGACGCGGACCCCTTCGCGGAGTCCGAGCCGCTCGTACCGCTGGACCACGGGCCGTTGGACCGGCCGCCGCCGTTGGCCCCCCTCCAGCTGCGGGAGGCCCGCCGCTGGGTGAAGCTGGCGGTCTACCTCGGCTATGAGGGCGACCTGGAGCGCTGGACCGACCCCGAGGCGATCCGGATCGGCAGGGCCTTCGTGGCGGCCTATCCGCCCGAGCTGCCGCAGTCCAGCGTGCGGCCGGGGCTGCTGCGGCCCTTCGCCTGCTTCATGAGCGGCCAGTTCGAGCGGCTGGGCGAGCTGGCCGACGAGGCGGTGGCGAGCTGCCGCCGCTACGGCCGCGTATGGGAGCTGGCGTACATCCTGCAGTTGCGCGGCAAGGTCATGAACGACATCGCCGACAGCATGGAACCCTCGATGAACGACCTCCGCGAGAGCCGCGCGCTCTTCGAGCGGGTCGGTGACATCTGGGGTGTGACCGAGTGCCTCGCCGGCGAGGCGGAGACCACCGCCGGCCTCGGCGACTGGGCCCGCGCCGCCGAGTGCTGCCGCGAGGCGATCACGCTGTCCCGCCGGCTCGGCTCCCACCAGTACGAGCCGCTGCTGCACGTCCGGCTCGGCGACGCCCTGGTCAACAACGGTGAGACGGAGGAGGGTGAGCGGCTGCTGCGCGCCGGCATCGCCGAGGCCGAGCGGTTCGGCGCCAGCGGCGACGGCGCCGGCCTCTACGGCCGGGTGCTGCTGACCGGGCTGCTCGGCCAGCGCGGTGACGTGGCCGAGGGGCACGCCCTGATGGACGAGGCGCTCGCCGACATGCCCGCGACCGTGCCGTCGTTCATGGGCGGGCTGCTGCTGGGCATGAAGGGCTGGCTGCTGGGCATCGAGGGCGACCCCGTCGGCGGTCTGGCGATGATCGCCGAGGGCATCGAGCGTCTCCTCGGCCACCCCCTGACCTCCGCCATCGCCCCTCGCCTCGGCGTCCTGCTGCTCCCCATCGCCGTCACCACCGTCGCGCGCCTCCCCGAAGCCGCGGCCGGCCCGGACCACGACCGCTTCCGCCGCGCGGCCGTCCTGCAGGGCGCCCAGCCGCGACTGCGCCCGTTCGCCCTCGGCCCGTCCCAGGCGGCCGCTGTCGCCGAGGCCGTGGACACGCTGAAGCAGCGGCTGGGGGAGGAGGCGTACGCAGCCGCTTACGCGGAGGGCGCGGATGCCCCCGAGCTCACCATCGAGCGGGCGGTCGACTCGATGCGCGAGATGGTCACCCTGCCGGGCGCAGCCGCAGCACCGTGATCAGCCCGTGCCGACCGGTGCCCTGCAGCACCTCCACCGGCAGCGGTGCGTCGGGCCTGGGCGGTACGGGAAGCGCGGCCAGCTCCGCACGCAGCTCGGCGCCCAGCGGCGCGGTCTCGACCGGCCCGTCGCCCAGGTCGACCACCAGCGACGCCCCCGCCGTGCCGATCGCCATCGCGTCCTGGGGCACGCTGTGCCGTAGCTTCAGCCAGTCCCGCCGCCCCGGCCGGTACCGCTGGGCCCGGCCCTTGACGACCAGGCCCTCGATGCCACTGGCGGCGAGCCCGGCATACCAGGACTCGGCCTCCGCGCGGTCCACGGTCATCGGCACCGGCTGCAACGGCGGGCCGAGCGGGCCCAGCAGCGCGGCCAGGCCGAGGCGGCGCTCCTCGTACGGGCGGCTCCGCCAGTCCAGGCCGTTGCAGGCCAGCAGGTCGAAGGCCGCGTAGTTGGCGGCCGGCGTGTGCTGCCCGCGCAGCGACCGCTTCTGCAACGCCCCGAAGTCCAGCTTGCCCTCCCGCCAGATCACCAGTTCCCCGTCCAGCACCGTGCCCGGCGGCAGCGCCTCGGCCGCCTCGGCGATCTCCGGGAAGGTGCCGGTGACCACCCGCCCGGACCGGGTCTGCAACCGCACCGGCCCGGTGAGCACCACCAGCCGGTGCCCGTCGAACTTCGGCTCGTACGCACACCCGCCGGGCATGTCGCCCGGCTCGGGCAGCCGTTCCACCCGCCGGGCCAGCATGACCTCGACGGGCTGCGGAATCGGGTCGCCGGTCGTCACGGCAGCGTCCCCCTCCCGGCGTCGGCGTCCAGCCCGGCGGCCAGGTCACCGTGCTCCTCCACCCGCCGCATCACGTGCTCCGGCGCGAAGGCGAGGTCCTCCGCGCTCCGGCAGGCGGCCACCTCGTCCCAGGTCACCGGTGTCGCGACCCCCGGCCGCTCCCGCACCCGCACCGTGTAGGGGCAGGCGGTGGTCTTCGCCGACGCGTTCTGCGACCAGTCGATCAGCACCTTGCCGGCCCGCAGACTCCGGGTCATCGACACCACCACCAGCCCCGGATGCTCGTCCCGCATCCGTCCCGCCAGCGCCTTCGCATAGCCGGTCGCCGCCTTCGCCGCGGCCGGCACGAGCGGAGCGTACAAGTGCAGCCCCTTGCTTCCGGACGTCACCGGATACGCCGTGAGCCCGTCGTCCTCCAGCATCTGCCGCAGCCGCTCGGCGACCCGGCAGCACACCACCAGATCCGCCCCTTCCCCCGGGTCGAGGTCCAGCACCAGCCGGTCGTGCGCGTCCCGGCCCCCCTCGGCCTTCCATTGCGGCACATGCACCTCGAACGCCCCCAGGTTGGCCATCGCCACCAGCGCCGCCGTCGAGTCGACCACCACATGCGGCTGCGGGTCACCGTTGTACTGCCCCTCCGCCGTCCGCACCCACTCGGGCGTACCGTTCGGCGGCCGCTTCGCGAACCAGATCTGCCCGTCCGGCCCCTCCGGCGCCCGTACGAAGGACGCCAGCCGCCCGGCGGCATGCGGCACCAACGCCGCTGCGACCTGCGCGTAGTAGTGCAGCAGCTGGGCCTTGGTGTGGCCGGAGGCCGGGAAGATCACCTTGTCCAGGTGGGTCAGGACCACACGGCGGCCGTCGACCTCCACGGCCTGCCGCTCGGGTGAGGTCGGCATAGTCTGGAAAGTCCCCATGGAGGGACAAAAGTATGCGAAGTATGTGGAAAGGGTCGATCGGCTTCGGCCTGGTGTCCATCCCCGTCAAGCTCTACTCGGCCACCGAGGAGCACGGGGTCTCGCTCCATCAGGTCCACGCCGACGACGGCGGCCGCATCCGCATGAAGCGCACCTGCGAGAAATGCGGCAAGGAAGTCGCCTACGCCGACATCGCCAAGGGCTACGAGGACGACGCCGGCCGCACGGCCGTCCTCACCGACGCCGACCTCGCGCAGCTCCCCCTGCCCAGCAAGAAGCTCATCGACGTCCTGGCCTTCGTCGACGACGGCGACATCGATCCCCTCTCGCTGTCCCGCGCCTACTACGTCGGCGCCGACGCGGCCGCCTCCAAGCCCTACGTCCTGCTCCGCGAGGCCCTCCTCAAGAGTGGCAAGTCCGCCGTCACCAAGATCGCCCTCCGCACCCGCGAATCCCTCGCCCTCCTCCGTGTCCACGACGACGTCCTCGTCCTCCACACCATGTACTGGCCCGACGAAATCCGCTCTGCGAGCGGCCTCGCACCCTCGGACAACGTCACCGTCCGCCCCCAAGAACTCAAAATGGCCGAAAGCCTCATGGAAACCCTCTCCGAGGACTTCGACCTCACCGCCCTCCATGACGAATACCAGCACGCCCTCGACGAACTCGTCGCCGCCCGCCTCGAAGGCGAACCAGTACCGGAAATCGCGGAAACCGCCGCCGCCCCCGACAACGTCATCGACCTCATGGCAGCCCTCCAGGCCAGCATCGACGCCCGCGCGGACGAGAAGAAGTCGGCTGCGCCGGCGAAGAAGGCTGCCGCCAAGAAGGCTCCCGCCAAGAAGGCCGCGGCCAAGAAGGCTCCCGCCAAGAAATCCGCTGCCGCCCGCAAGAAGGCCGGCTGACCTGCGGCCCCTTTTTTTGCGCCTAGCCTCGTCCGTCCGAACGGGGTGCCGTCGACGCCCCTGCGGGGTGGGTGGCTGGGGTCGCGTTGGCGCCTGCCGGTGTGTGGCCGGGTTGTGCCAGCCCTCCCCCAGCCTTCGGCCGGGGGGACCCCCACCTCGCTTCGCTCGCCTTGCGGAACGTTCTCCCACAACCCGGATGGGCAAATTCAGCCCGTCCGGCGTTTGAGGACACGCCCGAAGGGCGTTCGGGGGAGGACAACGGGCCCGGTCAGGCGGCCGGGTCGCGGGTGCGGGTCCAGGCGAGGAGTTGGGGGGCGGGCCAGGTGTTGATGACGCGCCCGGGAGGGACACCGCATTCCTCGGCCCGGGCGCAGCCGTAGATCTGCCAGTCGAGCTGCCCCGGGGCATGCGCGTCGCTGTCGACGGAGAAGAGAACGCCCGCCTCGACGGCCTGGCGCAGCAGCCGCCGGGGCGGGTCGAGCCGCTCGGGCCGGCTGTTGATCTCGACGGCGGTGCCATAGGCCTGGCACGCGGCGAAGACCATCTCCGCGTCGAACTCCGACTCGGGCCGGAGCTTGCCCTCGTTACGACGGCCCTCGCCGCCGGCGACGAGGCGCCCCGTGCAGTGCCCCAGCACATCGACGTGCGGGCTGGCGACGGCGGCGACCATGCGCCGGGTCATCTCGGCCCGGCCCATCCGCAGCTTGCTGTGGACGGAGGCGACCACGACGTCCACGCGCTCCAGGAGTTCGACGCTCTGGTCGAGGGAGCCGTCCGTCAGGATGTCGCACTCGATGCCGGTGAGCAGCCGGAAGGGCGCGAGCCGGGCGTTGAGTTCGGCGACCATGTCGAGCTGCTCCCGCAGGCGTTCCGCCGAGAGCCCCCGGGCGACGGTGAGGCGGGGGGAGTGGTCGGTGAGGGCGGCCCACTCGTGGCCCAGGTCGATGGCGGTACGGGCCATGGCCTCGACGGGGCTGCCGCCGTCGGACCAGTCGGAGTGCAGATGGCAGTCCCCCCGCAGCGCGGCCCGCAGAGCGCCGCCGCCCTCCACCGGCGGCCAGGCGGACGCCGCCTCGGTCTCCAGCTTGGCCAGATACCCCGGCATCCGGCCCCCCAGGGCCTCCTTGACGACGCCCGCGGTCTTCGGCCCGACCCCCTTGACGGCTTCCAGCGTCCCGGCCTCGGCCCGCTCCTTGAGCTCACGCTCGGGCAGTGCGGCAATCGCGGCCGCCGCCGTCCGGAAGGCCCTGACCCGGTAGGTCGGCGCCTGGTCGCGCTCCAGCAGGAACGCGATCCGGTCCAGGGCCCGGACAGGCCCGAGGGGCTCCATAGGTCCAGCGTGCACGCTGGTTGCGCTGACCGCGAACCGTCGCGCGCGCCCGGGCACCGACGCACATGCTGGAGGTCATGACACAGAGACCAGAGCGAGCAGCGACCCTCTACGAGGCCGTCGGCGGCACCGACGGCCTGCGTCGGCTGAGCAACACCTTCTACGAAGCCGTCCTGGCCGACCCGCTCCTCGCCCCCGTCTTCGCGAACTTCACCCCCACCCACATCGAGCACGTGGCCGTCTGGCTCGCCGAGATCTTCGCCGGTCCGGCGGACTTCACCGCCGATCTCGGCGGCCATCAGGCGCTGCTCCGGGCCCACCTCGGGCTGTCGATCACCGAGGAGCAGCGGCTGCGCTGGATGGAGCTGATGACGACCGCGGTGGACAAGGAGCTTCCGGACGACGAGCTGCTGCGGCGCCGCGTCCTGGAGTACTTCGACTGGGGCACCCGGATCGCCCGTGACGTCTCCGCCGCCTCCGTGGGCGAAGACCTCGGCGACCCGGGGCCCACCCCGCGCTGGGGCTGGGACGGCCTGGCCTGACGGAGACCCGGCCCGGGGCTCAGGTCTTCTTGCGGAAGCGGGCCACCGCCAGCGGCGCCGTGATGAGCGTGATGCCCGCCGCCCAGGCGAGGGTCAGCCACACGGAGTGGGCGACGGGTCCGCCGTTGATGAGGTTGCGGCTGGCGTCGGCGAGGTTGGAGAGGGGATTGACCTCGGTGAAGGACTGGAGCCAGCCCGGCATCGTGGTCGGCTTGGTGAAGATCGAGCTGCCGAACTGGAGCGGCATGACGACGATCATGGCGAGTCCCTGAACCGACTGAGGGGTCTTGGCGACAAGGCCCAGCAGGATGAAGATCCACATCAGTGAGGCACCGAAGACGGTGGACAGGGCGACCGCCGCGAGCAGTCCGAAGACGCCCGTGCTGACGTGCAGCCCGAGGATGAAGCCCATGGTCAGCAGGATGATGGTGGCGATCAGCGCCCGGCCGACCTCCACGACCATCTTGGCGATCAGCACCGAGGACCTGGCTATCGGCATGGTCCGGAAGCGGTCCATGACGCCGGTCTTGAAGTCGGAGTTGATGCCGGTGCCGACCGCCATCGCGATGTTCATGCCCATCATCGCCATCAGGCCGGGGACCATGTAGTTGACGTACGCGGTCTGGCTACCTTCGAGGGCGCCCCCGAAGACGTACACGAACAGCAGGGTGAAGACGATCGGCATCAGCAGGGCGTCGAACATCGACTCCGGGTCCTGCTTGATCTGCATGATATTGCGGCGCACCAGCGCGCCGATATGCCGGAGGTTCGCCCGCAGGCTGATGCGTCCCTCGGCGGGAGCGGGGGCGGGGCGGGTCAGTACGGTCGCGCTCATGCCACGAGCTCCTTGTCTTCGTCGCGTACGCCGTCCTGTGCGTCAGGGCTTGGTACGTCTTCCGGGGAGGCCTTCTGGCCGGTGATGGCGAGGAACACCTCGTCCAGGCTGGGCAGATGGGTGCCGATGCCGGCGACGGCGAAGCCGCGTGCGCCCAAGAGGCCGACGGCCTCGGTCAGTTGCTCGTCGCTGACGATCGGAACATTCAGCACGCCGGCGGCGTGGTCCGGTGTCGACCCGGCGAGCACGGCCGCCATGGCGGGGAGCGTGCCGGGGTCGACCGGGCGGATCTGCAGGGTGCGGCCGCCGACCTTGGCCTTGAGCTCGTCGACGCGGCCGGCGGCGATCACGCGGCCGCGGTCGAAGACCGTCAGCTCGTGCGCGAGCTGCTCGGCCTCCTCCATGTACTGGGTGGTGAGCAGCACGGTCGCCCCCTCGGCGACCATCCGCTGGACCTCCTGCCACACCTCGTTGCGGGTGCGCGGGTCCAGTCCGGTCGTCGGCTCGTCCAGATACAGCACCGCCGGGTGCCCGATCATGCTGGCGGCCAGGTCGAGGCGGCGGCGCATACCGCCCGAGTAGCCCTTGGCGGGCCGCTTGGCGGCCTCGGTGAGGGAGAAGCGCTCCAGCAGATCGTCGGCGCGGGCCCGGGCTTCCTTGCGGGACAGATCGAGCAGCCGCCCGATCATGTAGAGGTTCTCCCGCCCCGACAGGGCCTCGTCCACCGACGCGTACTGTCCCGTCAGCCCGATCACCCGCCGCAGCTCGCGCGGCTGGCGCAGTACGTCGTACCCCGCCACCCGCGCCGTCCCGGCGTCGGGCTGGATCAGCGTCGACAGCACCCGCACCAAGGTGGTCTTGCCTGCCCCGTTGGGCCCCAGGACCCCGAGTACGGTGCCTTGCCGTACGTCGAGGTCCACCCCGTCCAGCGCCTTGGTGGCGCCGTAGTGCTTGACCAGGCCGCGCACTTCAACGGCGTTCTCGTACGTCCTCCGTGATGTCATGCGGCAACGATCGCGTGCCCCACCGACAGGGCGCCGACATACCGCCGACAGGAATCAGGTGTTCACCGACACCAGCCGTTCGCCCTTGGTCGTGACGACGTCCAGCCGGGTGATGTCGCTGGGCGACAGTCCGGCACCGCCCTCGATGGTCAGCGGTGTGGGCTGGGTGGTCGTTCCGTAGCCGGTGGCCGGGACGGACCAGGTGGAGACGGTCTGCTGGGAGCCGTCCTTGCCGATGGCGACCAGACGGCAGGTGAGAGGACCGGAGACGCCGGCGAGGGTGAGGTCGACCTGGGTGCCCCACTTCTTGGGTGTGAGGCCGACGGTGGCCTTCACGCCGGTGGAGGGGTCCTTGGTGGTGTGGGTCTCGGAGGCGGTGACCTTGGGGGCGGCCGAGCCGGAGTTGCCGGAGCTCGCCGCCAGGTAGGCCGCGGTCGGGCCGCCGACGACCAGCACGGCCGCCGCCACCAGCGAGAGCCAGCGGCGGCGGCGTTGGACGCCCCGCTCCGTGCTGACCCGGTCGACGAGCTTGCGCAGCATCGCGTCGCCGCTGGGCGGCACCGGTGATCCGGCGCCGGCCGGGCCGAGCTCGGCCAGGAGGGGGACGAGCCCGCTCAGCTCGTCGAGCTGCTCCCCGCATTCGGGGCAGACCGCGAGGTGGTGTTCGAAGCGTGCCATCTCGATGTCGTCGAGCACGCCGAGGACGTACGCCCCGACGTCGACATGGGGGTCACGGGGGTCGTGGGGCGCCCCGGGCCCGGAACCGTAGACCGTCACGAGGTGGTCACACCCCTCTCCTCCAGTGCGATTTTCAGTGAGCGAAGTGCGTAGAACACCCGCGAGCGGACGGTGCCCGGCGGAACGCCCAGCTCGGCGGCCGCCTCGTTGACTGTACGACCCTTGAAATAGGTCTCGATCAGTACCTGGCGGTGTGCCTCGCTGAGGTCGTCCAGGGCGTCGGATATCGTCATCAGCCGCAGAGAACGGTCGAGTTCGTCCTCGGCGGGCAGTTGGTCAA
The DNA here is from genome assembly GCF_042751495.1 of Streptomyces sp. NPDC059373. Classification (NCBI taxonomy): domain Bacteria; kingdom Bacillati; phylum Actinomycetota; class Actinomycetes; order Kitasatosporales; family Streptomycetaceae; genus Streptomyces; species Streptomyces sp. NPDC059373. Next base: position 35,989 of record NZ_JBHYXC010000010.1, read on the forward strand.
GGGCTGCGGGGGAGGCCTCCGGAGGTCTGGCCTGACGGCTGCGGTGACCGTCGATGACGATCCGCCGTGCGACCGTCACCAACCAGGGCCGCAGAGACCGGGCAGCGGGGTCGAGCCGCGACGCGCTTTTCCAGGCCCGGAGCAACGTCTCCTGTACGACGTCCTCGGCCAGATAGCGGTCGCCGCCGACCAGCCGCATGACATAAGCGAAGAGCGCGCCCGCATGGGCTTTGTACAGCTCCCGCATCAAATCTTCTTCCGGGGCTCTCCCGGCGCGGTGATCGGCCACGGCCCGATCCTGCCCTACCTGAGGCCGTCGGTCGAGTCCCATCAAAGCTTCCCCGATCATCAGTATCCTGACGGGTTGGTCGAGGTGCTGGGGCTGCTGCCTGCGGGCTCTCCAGCCTTCTGACCATCGGGTGTTGCTGCGTACCAGACCTGGCCGACGTCCTGTCCGTTGGTGTCGCCGGGTTGTTTGTCGCCGGTGTAGCGGTAGAGCGGCCAGCCGTTGAGGGTGAGCTGCATGGTGCCGTCGGGGCGCTTGATGCTGCCGACGAGGTTCTGGTCCACGCCCGTCACTTGCGTGTCGGAGACGGCCGCGGCGGCCGGCCATGTGGTCGCGCACTGATCGGTGCAGTTGGTGGTGGGTGGATTGTTCTTGTCGTTGTCGAAGCGGTAGAGCGTCCAGCCGCTGCCGTCGGTGACGATGTTGCCGCCGAGCGCGGCACTCGGCGCGCTCTTCAGGCCTGCGCTGGACTGCGGCTGGGACTGCGAGGGAGACTGTGCGGGCACCGAGTTCGACGGAGCCGTACTCGTCGTGGCGGACGAGCCGCAGGCGGTGGCGACGATCAGCATCGCCGCGGCGAACCCGCCCGCGACGGCGGATCGGCGCATGCTTGAAGTATTCATGTCACGGCCCCAGGCTGCTGCTTCACTCGGCTTTCCGCATTGAGCGGCGGACACCTGTAGATACGCAGCCGGGCCGGGCGTGGCTCAACGTGGCCGGAAAAAAGTTGCGTGCCCGGCAATCCGCGGACCGCCGGGCACCGAACACCACCTGTCAGTGGAAGCTGTGCTCCTCCGCCGGGTACGCCCCGCCGATCACGTCCTCCGCGAAGGCCTGGGCGGCCCCGCCCAGCACCTCGCGCAGCTGGGCGTACTGCTTGACGAAGCGCGGCAGGCGGCCGCCGGTCATGCCTGCCATGTCCGTCCAGACCAGGACCTGGGCGTCGCAGTTCGCGCCCGCGCCGATGCCGACGGTCGGGATGTGCAGGGAGGTGGTGACCTCGGCGGCCAGCTCGGCCGGGACCAGTTCCAGGACGACGGAGAAGGCGCCCGCGTCCTGCACGGCCTTGGCGTCGCGCAGCAGCTGGTGGGCCGCCTCGTCGCCGCGCCCCTGGACCGGGTAGCCGCCGAAGGCGTTGACCGACTGCGGGGTGAGGCCGATATGCGCCATGACCGGGATGCCGGCCTGGACGAGCAGCTCGATCTGGTGGGCGGAGCGCTCGCCGCCCTCCAGCTTGACCGCGCCGACCCCGGCGTCCTTGACCAGCCGGGTGGCGCTGCGCAGCGCCTGCGTCGGGCTCTCCTGGTAGGAGCCGAAGGGCAGGTCGCCGATGACCATGGCGCGGCTGGTGCCGCGCACGACGGCCGCCGACAGCATCGTCATCTCGTCCATGGTGACCGGGACGGTGCTTTCGTAGCCGAGGTGACAGTTGCCCATCGAGTCCCCGACCAGCAGCACGGGGATACCGGCCTCGTCGAAGACGGAGGCGGTCATGGCGTCGTAGGCGGTGAGCATGGGCCACTTCTCGCCGCGCTCCTTGGCGGCGGCGATGTCCCGCACGGTGATGCGGCGGGTGCCCTTTCCTCCGTACAGCGCCTTGCTGCTGTCGGCGGGCTTTTGGGCAGCCGAAACGGGATGCGTCATTGCAACGGCTCCTTCGTCATCTCGAGGCGCCCTGACGGCGTCCCCGGACCACATCCATGCTGACACGCGCGGCTCCGGCCGCAAAGGGGACGGTCACGTGATCCACGAGACGTCCCGAGTTTGCCGAGCCTTTACGATACGAGACGGTCCCGTATCGTAAATCGGTCTAGCCTGGAGAACATGTCGTCCCCTGCAACCTCACCGGCCCGAAGCGTTTCCGAGGCGGTCCACAACCGCCGCTGGGCCATCCTCACCGTGCTGCTCTTCAGCCTGCTGGTGGTGGTCCTCGACAACTCGATCCTCAATGTGGCGATGAAGACCATCGCCCAGCCCGCCCCGACCGGCCTGGGTGCCACCCAGAGCCAGCTGGAGTGGGCGATCAACTCCTACACGCTGGTCTTCGCGGGACTGCTGTTCACCGCAGGGCTGCTCGGTGACCGGCTCGGCCGCAAGAAGACCCTGCTCCTCGGCATGTTCGTGTTCGGCGCGGGCTCCGCGCTCTCCGCGATGTCCGACTCCTCGGGGCAGCTCATCGTCTTCCGCGCCCTGATGGGCTTCGGCGGCGCCTTCATCATGCCCGCCACCCTCGCGATCATCATGAACGTCTTCGAGCGTGACGAGCAGCCCAGGGCGATCGGCATCTGGGCCGGCGTCGTCGGCCTCGCCATCGCGATAGGCCCCATCACCGGCGGCCTGCTGCTCCAGCACTTCTGGTGGGGCTCGGTCTTCCTGGTCAACGTCCCCATCGTGATCGCCGGCATCATCGCCATGATCCTCATCGTCCCCGACTCCCGGGACCCACGGCCCGGCCGCCTCGACCCGGTCGGCGTCCTGCTGTCCATCGTCGGCCTGGTCCTGCTGGTCTTCGGCATCATCAAGGGCGGCCAGCTCGGCGACTTCTCCGCCCCCGAGGCCTGGGGCGCCATACTCGGCGGACTCGTCGTCCTCGCGGCCTTCGTGCTGTACGAGAAGCGCAGCGACCACCCCGCGCTGGACGTCACGTACTTCCGCAACCGGCAGTTCTCCGCCTCCGTGGCCGCCATAGGCCTGGTCTTCTTCGCCCTCATGGGCGTGACCTTCTTCGTGGTCTTCTACACCCAGAGCGTGCGCGGCTACAGCGCCCTGCAGTCCGGCCTGCTGCTGCTCCCGCTCGCCGCCGCGCAGATGGTCTTCGCGCCACGTGCCCGGCTGGCGGTCGACCGCTTCGGCCCGCGCGCGGTGTGCGCGGCGGGCATGCTCGTGACGGCCCTCGCGTTCTTCGGTTTCCTGCTGCTGGACGCGAACAGCCCGATCTGGATCCTCGAGGTGCTGTTCGCCCTTATGGGTGTCGCGATGGCGCACGTCATGCCGCCCGCGACCGTGATGATCATGTCCTCGCTGCCGCGTGAGAAGGCCGGTTCCGGATCGGCCGTCAACAACACCTTCCGGCAGGTCGGCGGGGCCATCGGGGTCGCGGTGCTGGGCTCGGTGATGTCGACCATCTACCGCAACGGCATCAACAGTCACCTCAGCGTTCTGCCCGCCCCCGCCCGGCACGCCGCCGGTGAGTCCATCGAGGCCACCCTCGCCGTCGCCGGAAAGCTCGGGCCCGCCGGGCGGTCCCTGGTCGGCCCGGCCAACGACGCCTTCATCCACGCCATGCACATCACGGCCGTCTGCTCCGCCTCGGTGGCCCTGATCGGCGCGGTCGTCGTCCTGGTCTTCCTGCCCCGCAAGGAGGCCGTCGCCGGCGCGTCCGGCGGCGGTGAGCGCGAGGGCGAGCCGGTGGGGGCCGGCCGATGACCGCGCCAGGAGGTGTGGACGGCGGCACCAAACCGGTCGAGGCCGCCGTCGCGCAGCGTCGCGGGCGGCCGCGCAGCGTCGCCGTCGACACGGCGGTCGTCGAGACCGTGCTGCACCTCCTGGAGGAGGGCGCCACCATCGGTGACCTCTCGATAGAGCGGATCGCGCGCTGCGCGGGCGTCGGCAAGGCCACCCTCTACCGGCGGTGGTCGGGCAAGGACGAGCTGATGCTCGACGTCCTGCGCTCCATCGACGAGGATCCGCCGGCCCTGGAGGGCGTATCGGTCCGCGACGACATGGTCGTCCTCGTCGACACCATCAGGCGGCGCGGCCTCGCCAAGCGCACCTCCGCCGTCCTGCGCCAGATCATGGCGGCCCTCCAGAGTCGGCCCGAGCTGTGGGACCACTACCACCGCACCGTCATCGAGGCCCGCCGCGACCAGATGTACGAAGTGCTGAGCCGGGGCGTCCGCACCGGCGAACTGCGCGACGACATCGACCTGGAGACCCTCGGGGACCTCTTCTCCGGGCCGATGCTGGCCCGTTCGATGTTGCGGCCCGGGACCACGCTGGAAGAGGGACTGTCGGAACGTATGGTCGACGCGCTCCTCGAAGGGGTACGCAAATCGGCCTGAATGTAGCCGTTGTGTCACAGATGCGCGGTGTGGCGAGTCCCACGGGAACCCGCCGCACCGCGCGCCCCGTCCTCCAAGTGTCGATCCCCTATGGTCGACACTGCACTTGGCAAGACAGTGAGGACTCCCCCCATGACCCAGGCGTACGATTCGGACGTTTCCACCGACGGCGGCCCCGGGGCGCGCGGCACGGCGGACGCGTCCCGGCGCGGCGGACCCGGTGGGCGGTTCGGCTGGCGCAGAGAGGGCATGTGGCGGCGCGGCGTCGTCACCGCCGCCTGCGCCGTGGTGCTGGCGCTGCTGCTGCTCCTCCACTCCGATGTGCCCAACCGCATCGGCAATCTGGGCAGCCTTCTCGAGACCTTCCTGCCCTGGCTGGGCCTGGCGATCCCGGTGTTGCTGGTCATCGGCCTGCTGCGCCGCTCGGCGACCGCGCTCATCGCCGTACTGCTGCCGCTCGCCGTGTGGGTCAACCTCTTCGGCGGCCTGGTCAGCGACAAGTCGGCGGCCGGCGGCAATCTGACCGTCCTGACGCACAACGTCAACGCGGAGAATCCTGACCCGGCGGGGACCGCCAAGGACGTCATCTCGGGCGGCGCGGACGTCGTCGCGCTGGAGGAGCTGCCGGACACTCAGGTCTCCACGTACGTCGCGCAGCTGAAGAGCGCGTACCCCTACCACGCCGTCAAGGGCACGGTCGGGCTGTGGAGCAAGTACCCCATCAGCGGCGTCAGGGCCGTGGACATCCGGCTCGGCTGGACCCGCGCCATGCGCGCCGCCGTCGCCACGCCGCACGGGAGTGTCGCGGTCTACGTCGCCCATCTGCCCTCCGTACGGGTCAACTTCAGCCTCGGCTTCACCGCGAACGGGCGGGACCGCAGCGCCGACGCGCTCGGTGAGGCCATCGCGCAGGAGAAGCTGCACGACGTCATCCTGCTCGGCGACCTCAACGGCACCATGAACGACCGGGCGCTGGCCTCCATCACCTCGCAGATGCGCTCCACGCAGGGCGTCGCGGGCGACGGCTTCGGCTTCAGCTGGCCGGCGGACTTCCCGATGGCCCGGATCGACCAGATCATGGTCAAGGGCATCCAGCCGACCAAGTCGTGGGTGCTTCCGGCGACGGGCAGCGATCACCGGCCGGTGGCGGCCCGGGTGCAGATCGGTTAGCACGGTCGCAACCTGGCGTTTTCCGTGCGGGAAGATTTGTCTGAGAGACTTTGTTCCAAGACTGAACATACTCTCGCTCCTCCGCACCGCTGGAAGGTCTCTCATGCCCCTGGCCCTGCTGGCCCTGGCCATCTCGGCATTCGGCATCGGCACAACGGAGTTCGTGATGATGGGCCTGCTGCCCAACGTCGCCGACGATCTCCACACCTCGATCCCCACCGCCGGCTACCTCGTGTCCGCCTACGCCCTCGGCGTCGTCATCGGCGCCCCGCTGCTGGCCGCGCTCACGACCCGCATGCCGCGCAAGACCGTGCTGATCTCCCTCATGGGGCTCTTCACCGTCGGCAACGCCCTGTCCGCCCTCGCGCCCGGCTTCGGCTGGCTCTTCGCCGGGCGCGTACTGTCCGGGCTGCCACACGGCGCCTTCTTCGGCGTCGGCGCGGTCGTCGCCGCCGGCATGGTCGAGCCCGCCCGCCGGGCCCGCGCGGTCTCCCTGATGATCGCCGGGCTCACCGTCGCCAACATCGTCGGTGTCCCCGTCGCCACCCTCATGGGCCAGCACCTCGGCTGGCGCGCCACCTTCCTCGCGGTCGGGGTCATCGGGCTCGCCGCCATCGCCAGCATCGCCCTGCTCGTGCCCCAGCTCCCGGCCGCGCCCGGCGCCGGGCTCCGGGGCGAGCTCGCCGCCTTCCGCAGCGCGCAGGTCTGGCTGGCCCTGGGCACGACGGTCTTCGGCTTCGCCGCGGTCTTCGCGGTCTACAGCTACATCACGCCGCTGCTCACGGACGTCGCCGGCTTCGGCGACAGCAGCGTCACGCTGGTGCTCGCGCTGTTCGGCGTCGGCGCCACCATCGGCAACCTGCTGGGCGGCCGCCTCGCCGACCGGGCCCTGCGCCCCTCGCTCATCGGTGGCCTCGGCGCGATGGCGGTCGTCCTGGCGCTCTTCACGGTCACCGCACACGCGAAGTGGAGCGCGGCCCTCACGGTCGTCCTGCTCGGCATCGCCGCGTTCGCGGCCGGCTCCCCGATGATGGTCATGGTCATGGAGAAGGCCCGCCACGCGCCCAGCCTCGCCTCCTCCGCCAACCAGGCCGCCTTCAACCTCGCCAACGCCGGCGGTGCCTGGCTCGGCGGCCTCGTCATCGCCCACGGCTTCGGCTACACCGCCCCCGCCGTCCTCGGCTCCGCCCTCGCCCTCAGCGGCCTCGCCATCGCCACCACGGCGGGCCTCCTGGAGCGGCGCACGCCGGAGGCGTCCCGCGTCGTTGCGGGCGGTGCCGGCGCGCCTGCGGCGCAGGCCGAGCGGGTCTAGCGCGCGCTACTCCCAACGGGTTGGGGGTAGGCCGCCCGCCTGAGGCGGAGCGGGCTGGCCCAACCGCCCGCAGCCCGGCGACGGCGCGCACCACGACGGTGGGTGGCCGGGGCGGTTGGGCGGCGTGCGCCGGGTGGCCGGGTTGTGCCAGCCCGTTCCGCCTTGCGGAACGTTCTCCCACAACCCGGTGCGCCGGGGGGCGCGGCACCGTACCCCCGGCGAGGCGGAGCGCAGCGCTACGCGTGCTCGCGCCAGCGGTTGGTGATGGGGAGGCGGCGGTCCTTGCCGAAGCCCTTGGCGGAGATCTTGGTGCCCGGAGGGTATTGGCGCCGCTTGTACTCGGCGGTGTCCACCATGCGCAGGGTGCGGGCGACAAGTTCGGCGTCGAAGCCGGCGGCGACGATGGCGTCGCGGCCCTGGTCCTGGTCGACGTAGAGCGCGAGGACGCGGTCGAGGATGTCGTAGTCGGGCAGGGAGTCGGTGTCGACCTGGCCGGGGCGGAGCTCGGCGCTGGGCGGCTTGGCGATGGAGTTCTCGGGGATGGGCGGGGTCTGGCCGCGCTCTTCCGCGGCGGCGTTGCGCCAGCGCGCCAGCCGGAAGATCAGGGTCTTGTAGACGTCCTTGATCGGCCCGTACGCGCCCACCGAGTCGCCGTAGAGCGTCGAGTAGCCCACCGCCAGCTCGCTCTTGTTGCCGGGGGCGAGCACGATGTGGCCCTCCTGGTTGGAGATGGCCATCAGGGTCGTGCCGCGCAGCCGGGACTGCAGGTTCTCCTCGGCCAGCCCGGTCAGCTGGAGCGCGCCCATGTACGCGTCGAACATGGGCCCGATCGGTACGGTCCGGAGGTTGAGCCCGGTGCGCCGGGCCAGCTCGGCCGCGTCGCCCCTGGAGTGCTCGGAGGAGTAACGCGAGGGCATCGAGACGCCGTAGACGTTCGCCGCGCCGACCGCGTCGCACGCGATGGCGGCGACCAGCGCGGAATCGATTCCTCCCGAGAGCCCGATGAGCACCGAGCGGAAGCCGTTCTTGGCGACGTAGGCCCGCAGGCCCACCACCAGTGCGGTGTAGACCTCCTCGTCGTCGGCGAGGCGGGGCGCGTGACCGCCGCGCACCTCCACCTCGTACGGCGGAAGGGGCTCGGCGGTCAGGACGACGTGCTCGATCTCCAGGCCGTCCTCGGCGACACCGCTCGGCGGCTCGGGGGCGGCCGCCGGCAGGTCGAGGTCGACGAGGACGCAGCCCTCCTCGAACTGCGGGGCGCGGGCGATGACTTCGCCGTCCTCGGAGACGACGATGGAGTCACCGTCGAAGACCAGCTCGTCCTGACCGCCCGTCATGGCGAGGTACGCGAGGCTGCAGCCGGCCTCCTGGGCGCGCTTGCGCACCAGCTCGAGGCGGGTGTCGTCCTTGGCGACCTCGTACGGGGACGCGTTGATGGACAGCAGCAGCCCGGCCCCGGCGGTACGGGTGGCCGGCACGCGCCCGCCGTCCTGCCAGAGGTCCTCGCAGATCGCCAGGGCGACATCGACACCCCGGACCCGCACCACCGGGAGGGTGTCGCCGGGCACGAAGTAGCGGAACTCGTCGAAGACGCCGTAGTTCGGCAGGTGGTGCTTGGCGAAGCGCAGCACCACGCGGCCGCCGTGCAGCACGGCCCCCGCGTTGCGCGGGGAACCGGCCGGCTGGCCGTAGCGGGGCTGGGCCTTGTCGCTGCGGTCGAGGTAGCCGACGACCACCGGCAGCTCGCCGAAGCCCTCGGCCGCCAGACGGGCGGCGAGCGCGTCCAGGGCGGCCCTGCTGGCCTCGACGAAGGAGGACCGCAGGGCGAGGTCCTCGACGGGATAGCCGGTCAGCACCATCTCGGGGAAGGCCACCAGGTGGGCCCCCTGCTCGGCGGCGTGCCGGGTCCAGCGCACGATCGACTCGGCGTTCCCGGCGATGTCGCCGACGGTGGAATCGATCTGATTCAGGGCGAGGCGAAGTTGAGGCACGACGCCCAGTGTAATCGTCAGTCCGACGCATAGCCCAGCACGGTCATCATGCCCGCCTCCTGGTGGTAGATGTTGTGGCAGTGCAGCATCCACAGCCCGGGATTGTCGGCGTCCAGGTCCACCGTCAGCTTCCGCCCGGGCAGGATGATCGCGGTGTCCTTCCGGGCTCCTCCGCCGGGCTGCGAGAACGTGTGCCCGTGCAGATGCATCGGATGCCACATCCCGGTGTGGTTGGCGAACGCGAGCCGTACCCGCTCGCCCTCCCGCACCGCGTGCGGGGTGCTGTGGTGGTGGTTGTACGGCTGCCGGTTGAAGGCCCAGTCGTGCCGCCGCATGCCGCCGGTCAGCGTCAGCCGGATCGTACGGTCCGGCCGGCGGTCCGTCTGCCGCGCGCCGTCGGCCGCCCGCATCAGATCCGCGGTGACCAGCGCCCCGTCCAGCTCCGCCGGGCGGGTGCCGGCCGCCGGTACGGCCCCGGTCGGCGAGGTGCGCAGCACGGCCAGCGCGGTCGGGCCCTTGCCCTCGGCCAGGGAGGCCAGGGGGAAGACGCCGTCGCCGGCGGTGACCAGGACGTCGTAACGCTCGCCCATGCCGATCAGCAGTGCGTCGGTGTCGGCCGGCTGCACGGGTTCGCCGTCGGTGTGCGTCACCGTCATGCGGTGGCCGCCGAGCGCGACCCGGAAGGCCGTGTCGCTGCCGGCGTTGATGAAGCGGATCCGGATCCGGTCGCCGGGCTTCGCCGCGAAGACCGAAGGGTCGTCCGCCGTGCGGCCGTTGACCAGGTACATCGGGTAGTCCACATGGCCGACCTCGCCCCGGCCGAGCAGGAAGCTGCGCGCGCTCGGGCCCAGCATCCTGCTGGGATGGGTGGCCGGGCCGCCCATCATCTCGGCCATGACCGCGTCCGGGGTGCTGCCGTCCACCCCGTCGAGCCAGTCGTCGAGCACGACCGTCCACTCCCTGTCGTACGACAGCGGCTCCCTCGGGTCCTCCACGATGAGCGGCGCGTACAGCCCCCGGTCCACCTGCACCCCGGTGTGCGGATGGAACCAGTACGTCCCCGGCCGGTCCACCACGAAGCGGTACGCGAACTCGCCGCCCGGCGCGATCGGCGCCTGGGTCAGGTCCGGCACGCCGTCCATGTCGTTGCGGATGGACATCCCGTGCCAGTGGGCGGAGGTCGTGTCGGGCAGGTGGTTGACCACGGACGCCGCGAGCGTGTCGCCGGCGGTCAGCCGGATCTCGGTGCCGGGCAGGTCGCCCCCGTACGTCCACGTCCGCACGGTCCGGCCGCCGCCGAGCTCCACCGGTCCCTCCACCGCCGTCAGCCGCACCTCCCGGACGGTGCCGTTCGTCGTTCGCAGGCGTTCGACGGCCGCGACCTCGGGCCCGTTCGGGCTGACGAAGCCGCCGGGGGAGCCCCCGGGGTCCGGCGCCGCGTTGTCGCTGCGGTCCTGGGCGGTGCGTGTACAGGCGGCCAGTGCGGCCGCCCCGGTGAGGGCGAGCGCGGCTCGCCGGGTGTGCATGGCCATGGGGACAGCTCACAGCCACAGCCCGGCGAGCGCAGTGCAGGTTGCGCCGGACCGGGCCCGATTCACCGGAACGGCCCACATCCGGTGGTCGGACCAGGGCCGCCCTGTCGGAGAAGCCGTTCGCGATCCTTACGGCCACCTGGTCACCCGTCCGGCGGAGTGGGTGCGTAATGTGGAGGAAACCACAGGGGGCGATACTGGCATGCCCCCCGGAATGCCGCCGAATGCCCTGGCTGTGGTGCACAGGCCGTATGACCTGCAAGGATGTAGCTATGGACAAGCAGCAGGAGTTCGTTCTTCGTACGCTGGAGGAGCGGGACATCCGCTTCGTGCGGCTGTGGTTCACCGACGTGCTCGGCTATCTGAAGTCGGTGGCGGTGGCGCCCGCGGAGCTGGAGCAGGCGTTCGACGAGGGGATCGGCTTCGACGGGTCGGCGATCGAGGGCTTCGCGCGCGTCTACGAGTCGGACATGATCGCGAAGCCGGATCCGAGCACCTTCCAGATCCTGCCCTGGCGCGCCGAGGCCCCCGGCACCGCGCGGATGTTCTGCGACATCCTCATGCCGGACGGCTCGCCGTCCTTCGCGGACCCGCGCTACGTGCTCAAGCGCGCGCTGGCCAAGACCTCCGACCTCGGCTTCACCTTCTACACCCACCCCGAGATCGAGTTCTTCCTGCTCAAGGACAAGCCGACGGACGGCACGCGCCCCACGCCCGCCGACACCTCCGGCTACTTCGACCACACCCCGCACAACATCGGCCAGGACTTCCGGCGCCAGGCGATCACCATGCTGGAGTCGATGGGCATCTCGGTGGAGTTCTCCCACCACGAGGGCGCCCCCGGCCAGCAGGAGATCGACCTGCGGTACGCGGACGCGCTGTCCACCGCCGACAACATCATGACCTTCCGCCTGGTCATGAAGCAGGTCGCGCTGGAGCAGGGCGTCGAGGCCACCTTCATGCCCAAGCCGTTCAGCGAGCACCCCGGCTCCGGCATGCACACGCACCTCTCGCTCTTCGAGGGCGACCGCAACGCCTTCTACGAGTCCGGCTCGGAGTTCCAGCTCAGCAAGGTCGGCCGCTCCTTCATCGCGGGCCTGCTGAGGCACGCCGGCGAGATCTCCGCCGTCACCAACCAGTGGGTCAACTCCTACAAGCGCATCTGGGGCGGCTCCCAGCGCACCGCCGGCGCCGGCGGCGAAGCCCCCTCGTACATCTGCTGGGGCCACAACAACCGCTCCGCCCTCGTCCGCGTCCCCATGTACAAGCCCGGCAAGACCGGTTCCACCCGCGTCGAGGTCCGCTCCATCGACACCGGAGCCAACCCCTACCTCGCCTACGCCGTCCTGGTCGCCGCCGGCCTCAAGGGCATCGAAGAAGGCTACGAGCTCCCCCCGGGCGCCGACGACGACGTCTGGGCGCTCACCGACGCCGAGCGCCGCGCCCTCGGCATCGAGCCGCTGCCGCAGAACCTCGGCGAGGCGATCACCCTCATGGAGCGCAGCGAACTCGTCGCGGAGACGCTCGGCGAGCACGTCTTCGACTTCTTCCTCCGCAACAAGAAGCAGGAGTGGGAGGAGTACCGCTCCGAGGTCACCGCCTTCGAGCTCCGGAAGAACCTCCCGGTGCTGTAGGGACGTCAGGACCCGGTGATCGCCGGACGGGCGCGTTGGGCGCGCCTGTCCGGCGATCGCGTGTTCAGCGGTCAGGCGTGGGCGCGGGTGTGGGAGCCGATGACGGTGTCCAGCCGGCGGGCCAGCTCCGTGTCGAGGGCGGTGATGCCGCCCGCGGAGTGCGTGGTCAGCGTGAAGTGCAGCTTGTTGTAGCGCACGTCGACGTCCGGGTGGTGGTTGAGCTTCTCGGCCTCGATCGCGACGTCGTTGAGGATGCGAATGGCCGAGGGGAAGTCCCGGGCCTTGACGTCACGGCGCAGGGTGACTCCCTCCTGGCGCCACTCCGGTAGGTCCTCCAGGGCTTCTTCGATCTCGGATTCGTCGAGCAGGTCCAGGGGGTCCAGTTCGGGCATGTCGCACACACCTGCCTTCGCTTCCGTTTCCGCTGTCCCTTTCAGCCTACGTATGCGGGCGCCAGAGCGGCGGTCATGAGCCGCCGGGCGGTGCCCGTGCCGTCGGCGGGCACGGTCCACAGGTCGGCGCCGTAGTCGCCGGCGAGGGCGTAGACGACGGTGCGGCCGTCGGGCTGCCAGACGACCTGGTCGTCGACGCTGCGGGTCTCGGCGAGCGGGGTCTCGCGCATCGTGCGCAGGTCGAGTACGTAGAGCCGCCAGGGCGCGTCGGGGGAGCGGCCCGGGACGCGCTTTTTGAAGACGAGGCGGTCGCCGCCGGGGGAGAGGGACGGGCATTCGACGTTCGTACGGAGGGTGCGCACCGTGTGGGTGGCGGTGTCGCCGCGTACGAGGTAGGTGCTGCCGCCGGTGGCGAGGGTCGCGTAGAAGTGGGTGTCGTCGGCGAAGGTGACGCCCCAGAAGTTGGTGTCGGAGGCGTGGTAGGTGCGGCCCTGCTTGAGGATGCGGAAGCTTTCGAGGTTGGGCTGGAGGCGCCAGGTGCGGGTGTCGAGGACGGACGTGCGGGTGGAGAAGTTCGTGCCCGCGTACGAATCGCCGCTGACGAAGACGGTCCAGGCCACCATGCGGCCGTCCGGGGAGACCCGGGCCCGGGTCGGGATGCCGGCGAGGGCGTAGTGGCGCAGCTCGCGCAGGCGCGCGTCGAGCACCACGGCCCGGTAGGTGTCCTGGACGGCGCCGCGGACCGCCTGGAGGCAGATGCCGGTGCCGCCGGCGGCGTAGAAGCGCAGGCACTTCACGCCGGAGGCGGTGCGCCTGCCGTCGGGGGTGGTGGCGGGGACGGTCGCCAGTTCGTCGCGGTGGGGGCCCCAGGCCATGTTGCGGAAGACGAGCTTCCGTTCACCGGAGCCGGGCGTCAGGGCCACCGTTCCGGCTGCGACGTCCGGACCGCCGGCCTGCGGGCGGTCCTTGCGGGCGGCCCGGTCGGCGGCGTGCAGCACGGAGGCGGTGGCGACGGCGGCCAGTAGGGCGAGCGCGGTGAGCAGGATGAGCACGCGGTTACGGGTCGTCATGCGGTGGCCTCCGGTCGCAGCCCTGCGGCGGTGGCCGCGCAGACCGCCAGTGCCACGGCGGCCGTGATCAGCGCCGTACGGTCGCCCCAGGCCGTCCAGGCGGCGCCGAAGGCGATCGACGCGGCGAAGCGGGCCGCCGCCTGGCCGGTCTGGACGATGGCCAGCCCGCTCGCCCGCAGCTCGGCAGGCACCGCCCCGGAGGCGGCGGCCATGAGGACGCCGTCGGTGGCCGCGTAGAAGGCACCGTGCAGGACGAGGACGGAGTACACGGGCCCGTGCGCGAGCAGCAGCCCGTACGCGGCGAGCAGCGCGAGGTGCCCGCCCAGGAACACCCGCCACCGCCCGAGCCGGTCGGCCAGCCGGCCCAGCGGCACCGCGAGGACCAGGAAGGTGGCCGCCGTGCCGAGCGGGAGCAGCGCGAACCAGCGGTCCGGGACGCCCAGCCGGTGCTGGAGCAGCAGATAGACGAAGGCGTCGCTCACCGTGGCCAGCCCCAGCAGCAGCGCGCACGTGGTCAGCCGCCGCACGTCCCGGCGGCGCAGCAGCGCGAGGGCGGCTCGCAGCGACGGCACCGGGGCGGCAGCCGCGTCCCCCTCCACGGAAGGGGCAGAGGGCGTGCGGGCCCGGCCCGGCACGAACAGCAGCAGCACCAGAACCCCGACCGCCGCGACGCAGAAACTCACGGTGAACACGGCGTCGTAGCCGTCCGCCGCCTGCCGCAGGATGAGGAAGGCGGCGAGGGGACCGAGCAGCGCGCCGGTGGTGTCCATGGCGCGGTGGACGCCGAAGGCGCGGCCCCGGGCCTCGGGAGCCGTCGACAGCGAGATCAGGGCGTCGCGCGGGGCGGTGCGCAGGCCCTTGCCGGTCCGGTCGGCGGCGAGGACGGCGCCGATCAGCGGAAGGCTGTGGACCGCCAGAAGTGCGGGCTTGCACAGGGCCGAGAGGCCGTACCCGACGGCGGCCACGGTCTTGTGACGGCCGCCGCCCCGGTCGGCGAGGTGGCCGCCGACCAGCCGGACGAGCGCGCTGAAACCGTTGTAGACGCCGTCGAGGAGGCCGAAGCCGAGCGGGGTCAGGCCGAGGCCGGTGACGAGGTAGAGCGGCAGGACGGCGGTGACCATCTCCGAGGAGACGTCGGTGATGAGACTGACCGTGCCCAGCGCGAGGACGGTCGGGGCTATGGCAGCGGCACGGGACCGAGGCCCGGAGCGGTTGGCGCTCCGGGCCTCGGCCTCTGGGGTGCCGCGGCTGTCCGCGACATACACCTCAGGAAGCCCAGATGCCGGTGATGTCGGAGGCGGAAGCCGAGTTGCCGGCGTGCGCGGAGAGGCCGGCCATGTCCTCCAGCGTCCGCAGCAGGTTGTAGTGGTTGTACGTCGTCGAGGACGACGAGCCCGCCGTGACCGACTGCCCGTAGAAGACGGTCGGGATCTTGTTGCCGGACAGCCGGTTGTCCTCGTCGAAGGTCACGACGAGCAGGCTGTTGTGGGCCTTGGCCCAGGTCGCGTACGCGCTCAGGTTGTTCTGCAGCCAGGTGTCACCGGTGGCGACCGAGCAGTCGTGCATGTCGCTGCAGAGGTTCGGCACGACGAAGGAGACCTTGGGCAGCGTCGTGTAGTCCGTGGGGAACTGCGCGAAGGTGTGGGCGCTGGAGGTCGGCACATTGCTGAAGCCGAACCAGGGGTCGTGCTTCTGCGCGTAGTTGCCGCTGCTGCAGGTGGTCGAACCGGCGCTGGGCAGCGACTCGTTGTAGCTGCCCCAGGTCTGGCCGGCGGCTATCAGTTCGGAGCCGAGGTTGGCGGCGGAGCTGAAGCCGGGCGTGTAGCAGCTGTCGTCGGTGATGCCCTGGGTCGCGCCGGAGAACAGCGCGAAGTAGTTGGGCTGGCTGGGGTGGGTCTCGGCGTAGGAGGCGGTGAGGTTGGCGCCGCCGGTCTTCAGGGAGTTGATGTAGGGGGCGCTGGAGCTGCCGATGACCTGGCTGTACGCATGGTTCTCGAAGACCACCACGACCGTGTGGTCGGGGGTGGGCACGCTGCTCGCCGAGGGCGCCATCCGGGGGCCGCTGAGACCGGCCCAGAGGCCGATCGCCAGGCCGACCAGGAGGAGGGCGGTGCTGAGAGCGGTGAAGGTGCGTTGTCGGCCGGTCACGGCTGACCTCCGTTGAGTGTGGGGGGAACGGAAACGCGCAGGGTCAAGGCTAGGAGCAGGCTGTGAGCGCCGGAAGCTCACACAGGTAAAGCTCTGGGGAACGCTCAGGTGCGTACGGGGAACCGTGTGCCACAGGCCGCGTGCTGTGGGCTGACCCCGGCCGGGTGGCAGAGGTTAGGCTCTGCACGGGCGGTTCAGGGACGATCGGCCCAGCTCGGAGGCGGAGAGGCGGTGGGGTCGGCGTGCCGGAAGGGCGACGGGACAGCAGGTTCGGACGGCTGCTGCGACACGGCTTCACGGACGCGGCGACAGCGGAACGGCTGCTGAACACCCCGGAGCTGACGTCCGTACGCAGCGATTCGGTGCTCCTGGACGCCCTGGGCGCGACCGCCGACCCCGACGAGGCGCTGCTCGGCCTCGTACGGCTGGTGGAGGCCCTGGACCCGGGGGAGCGGCGGACCTTCCTGGACACCCTCACCTCCGCCAAGCCGCTGCGCGACCGGCTGCTCGGGGTGCTGGGCGCCTCGGCGGCCCTCGCGGACCATCTGGCGCGGCACCCCCGCGACTGGCACGCCCTGGTGACGTACGAGTCGGCGGACCTGCATCCCGGAGTCGAGGACTTCGAACGGGTGCTCGGGGACGCGGCGGATCCGGACGCGCTGCGGGCCGCGTACCGCCGCTGCATGCTGGGCATCGCGGCACGGGATGTGTGCGGGACCAGCGACCTGGTGTGGACGGCGGCGGAACTGGCCGACCTGGCCACGGCGACCCTGCGGACGGCGCTGGCCATAGCGGCGTCGGAGGCTCCGCACGACGCGGCGGTGTGCCGGCTGGCCGTGATCGGCATGGGCAAGTGCGGCGGCCACGAGCTCAACTACATCTCGGACGTCGACGTCATCTTCGTCGCCGAACCCGCGGAACCCGGCAGCGACGTCTCGGAGAACGCCGCCCTGCAGGCCGCCACCCGGCTCGCCTCGCGGATGATGCGGATCTGCTCGGACACCACCGCCGAGGGCAGCATCTGGCAGGTCGACGCCAATCTGCGGCCCGAGGGCAAGAACGGCCCGCTGGTACGGACGCTCAGCAGCCACCTCGCCTACTACCGGCGGTGGGCGAAGACCTGGGAGTTCCAGGCCCTCCTCAAGGCCCGGCCGGTGGCCGGCGACCGGGCGCTCGGCAAGGAGTACGTGGAGGCGCTGGCGCCGATGGTCTGGCAGGCCGCCGAGCGTGAGCACTTCGTACAGGACGTCCAGCAGATGCGTCGCCGGGTGGTGGACAACATCCCGGCCGCGCGTGTCGAGCGCGAGCTGAAGCTCGGCCCGGGCGGCCTGCGTGACGTCGAATTCGCCGTGCAGCTGCTGCAGTTGGTGCACGGCAGGACCGACACCTCGCTGCGCAGCGGCACCACGCTGACCGCGCTGGGCCGGCTCGCCGAGGGCGGCTACGTCGGCCGGGCGGACGCGGCGGCGCTGGACGCGGCGTACCGCTTCCTGCGGTCCATGGAGCACCACATCCAGCTGCACAAGCTGCGCCGTACGCACCTGGTGCCCGACGACCCCGCCGATCTGCGGCGGCTCGGCCGCTCGCTGGGCTTCCGCGGCGACCCGGTCACCGAGCTGCGGAGGGAGTGGCGGCGGCACGCGGTCGAGGTGCGGCGGCTGCACGAGAAGCTCTTCTACCGGCCGCTGCTGGACGCCGTCGCCCAGCTCGCGCCCGGCGAGGCGGGGCTCTCGGCGGCCGCGGCCAAGCAGCGGCTGGAGGCCCTGGGGTACGCCGACCCGGCCGCCGCCCTGCGGCACCTGGAGGCACTGGCCTCCGGCGTGAGCCGCAAGGCGGCCATCCAGCGCACCCTGCTGCCGGTCCTGTTGGGCTGGTTCGCCGACTCCGCCGACCCGGACGCCGGGCTGCTCGGCTTCCGCAGGGTGTCGGACGCGCTGGGGCGTACGCCCTGGTACCTGCGGCTGCTCCGGGACGAGGGCGCGGCGGCGGAGAACCTCGCCCGGGTCCTCTCCTCCGGCCGGCTCGCCCCCGACCTGCTGATGCGTGCCCCCGAGGCGGTCGCCCTGCTCGCCGACGACGAGGGCCTGCGCCCGCGTGGCCGCGCTGCCCTCGACCAGGAGGTGCTGGCCGCCGTCCACCGGGCCATCACCCCCGAGCAGGCGGTCGCGGCGGTACGAGGGGTGCGGCGGCGGGAGCTGTTCCGTACCGCGGCCGCCGACCTGATCGGCGTGCACCGCGACTACGCCGACGCCGACGCGATCGGCGCCGCCCTGACCGACATCAACGCCGCCGCCATCACCGGCGCCCTGCAGGCCGCCGTCAACGCGGTCGAGGCGGAGAGCGGCGAGTCGCTGCCCACCCGGATCGCCGTCATCGGGATGGGCCGCTTCGGCGGGCACGAGCTGGGCTACGGCTCCGACGCGGACGTGCTCTTCGTGCACCACCCGTACGAGGGGGTGGACGAGGAGAAGGCCTCGCGGGCCGCCCTGAAGGTCGTCAACGAGCTGCGGCGGCTGCTGCAGATCCCGACCGCCGACCCGCCGCTGCTGGTGGACGCCGACCTGCGGCCCGAGGGCAAGAGCGGGCCGCTGGTCCGGACGCTGGCCTCGTACGAGGCGTACTACCGGCGGTGGTCACTGGTCTGGGAACGGCACGCGCTGCTCCGCGCCGAGCCGATCGCCGGGGACGAGGAGCTGGCGGCGCGCTTCCTGAAGCTGATCCAGCCGCTGCGGTATCCGAGCGGCGGCCTCACCGAGGAGGAGGTGCGCGACATCCGCCGCCTCAAGGCCCGCATGGAGGCGGAACGCCTGCCGCGCGGCGCTGACCCGACGACCCACGCCAAGCTCGGGCGGGGCGGCCTCAGTGATGTCGAGTGGACGGTGCAGCTGCTGCAGTTGCAGCACGCCGACCGCGAGCCGGGCCTGCGCACGACCCGTACCCGGGCCGCGCTCGCCGCCGCGCGGGCGGCCGGGCTGCTGGACGCGGAGGACGCCGACGTCCTCGACACCGCCTGGGTGCTGGCCACCCGGGTCCGCAACGCCGTGATGCTGGTCCGGGGCCGGCCCGGCGACACCTTCCCCTCCGGCGGGCGTGAGCTCGCGGCGGTCGGGCGCTATCTGGGCTACGAGCCCGGGCACGTCGGCGAGATGCTCGACGACTACCGCCGGGTCACCCGGCGCGCCCGGGGCGTCGTGGACACGCGCTTCTACGGGGCGTGAAGGGGCGTAAAGCGGCCTGACGGAAGGCCTTCAGCCCCCGGCGGGCACCGGCACGCGGCTCGGGAGGCGGTAGGCGAAGCCGCCGTACACCGCCCAGGAGACGGCGAAGCCGACACTCAGGCAGAGGCCGCCGCCGAAGGCGTCCAGCCAGAAGTGGTTGGCGGTGGAGATGATGACGAGCAGGGTGACGACCGGGTAGAGCAGGCCGAGCACCTTGGCCCAGAGGGGCCGGGCGAGCATCGCGATGGTGATGCCGCACCACAGGGACCAGCCGATGTGCATGGACGGCATGGCCGCGTACTGGTTGGAGACATGCGCCAGGTCGCCGGAGGCCATGGAGCCCCACGTGTGGTGGACCTTGACCGTGTCGATGAAGCCGCCGTCCATGAGGCGGGGCGGGGCGAGCGGGAAGCAGTAGTAGCCGACCAGGGCGATGCCGGTGGTGACGAAGAGGACGAGCCGGGTGGAGGCGTAACGCCCGGGGTGCTTGCGGAAGAGCCAGACCAGGACGCTCAGGGTGACGATGAAGTGCAGGGTCGCGTAGTAGTAGTTCATCCCGACAATCAGCCAGGGCACCGAGTTCGCGGCGTGGTTGACGCCGTGCTCGACCGCGAGGTTGAGCGAGCGCTCGAAGTTCCAGACCTGGTCGGCGTGGCGCAGCGCCGCGTCCTTCTGCTCGGGCACGGCGTTGCGCACCAGCGAGTAGAGCCAGTAGCTGACCGCGATCAGCAGGATCTCGAACCACAGACGGGGTCGCCGGGGTGCCCTGAACCATTGCATGAGCGTGCGGGTGCCCTCCGTACGGCCCTCGTACTCGGACCGGCGCACTGGCGTCCGGTCTCTTACGATCTTCGTCGTCGTTTCCCCCATGGGGCGATAGTCTGCCATGCACCCGGCGGGCCCAGATCAACCCCCGGTGGGATTGCGTGCATCCCTTGTACGTCTGGCCGATACCTGCTGGACGGGCAGCGCCATGGCCTGCGCGGACTGTCCGCCGGGCCCGGAAGCGGTGGAGCCGCGGACCACCAGCTCGGGCAGGAAGACGAACTCGCTGTGCGGGGCCGGGGTGCCGCCGATCTCCTCCAGCAGGGCCCGGACGGCCGCCTGGCCCATCGCGGTGACCGGCTGGCGGATGGTGGTCAGCGGCGGATCGGTGAAGGCGATGAGCGGTGAGTCGTCGAAGCCGACGACCGAAACATCACCCGGTACGGTGAGGCCGTGCTGCCGGGCCGCCCGGATCGCGCCGAGAGCCATCATGTCGGAGGCGGTGACTATCGCCGTGCAGCCCGCGTCCAGCAGGGCCGAGGCGGCGGCCTGGCCGCCTTCGAGGGTGAAGAGCGAGTGCTGGATGAGCTGTTCGGCCTCTGCGGGCGGCAGACCGAGGACGTCCTCCATGGAACGTACGAAGCCCTGGATCTTACGCAGCACCGGGACGTAGCGCTTCGGGCCGACCGCGAGCCCGATCCGCTCGTGGCCGAGCGCCGCCAGATGGGTGACGGCGAGCCGCATCGCGCCCCGGTCGTCGGGGGAGATGAAGGGGGCCTTGACCTTGTCGGTGAAGCCGTTGATGAGGGCGAAGGGCACGCCCTGGCCGTGCAGTCGCTCGTAGCGCTCCATGTCGGCGGTGGAGTCGGCGTGCAGACCGGAGACGAAGATGATGCCGGCGACCCCGCGCTCGACGAGCATCTCGACGAGCTCGTCCTCGGTCGAGCCGCCCGGGGTCTGGGTGGCGAGCACCGGCGTGTAGCCCTGCCGGGTCAGTGCCTGGCCGATGACCTGCGCGAACGCGGGGAAGATCGGGTTCTCCAGCTCGGGCGTGATCAGGCCGACCAGACCTTCGCTGCGCTGCCGCAGCCGGACCGGCCGCTCGTAGCCGAGCAGGTCGAGCGCGGTCAGCACGGACTGGCGGGTGGCGGCGGACACTCCGGGCTTGCCGTTGAGCACACGGCTGACCGTCGCCTCGCTGACCCCCGCCTGTGCTGCGATGTCGGCAAGCCTGGCGGTCACAGGACTGGACCTTACCGGTCGCATCTCAGACCGCCCACCAAACACAGGAATCCGCCGGAACCCGGGCCATTTCGCCCTCAACGGTCACCGGCTCCGAGGCGAGCACCGGACGCCCCGGGACGGGCAGTTCGACCGCGTGGCCGAGCAGGTTGACCGTGCAGACGAAGCCCGGCCGGGCGAAGGACAGCACACCCTCCGGGCTGTCCAGCCAGCTCAGCGAGCCGTCGCCGAGGCCCGGCAGCTCCCGGCGCAGCCGCAGCGCGGCCCGGTACAGCTCCAGCGTGGACGCCGGGTCGCCGGTCTCCGCCTCGACCGAGAGGTCCTTCCACTCCGGCGGCTGCGGCAGCCAGCTGTCGCCCGGGCCGAAGCCGTACGGAGGCCGGTCCCCGGACCACGGCAGCGGCACCCGGCAGCCGTCGCGCAGGCCCTCCTGGCCGTTGTCGCGGAAGAAGGACGGGTCCTGGCGCACCTCGTCCGGCAGGTCGGTGACCTCGGGCAGTCCGAGTTCCTCGCCCTGGTAGAGGTACGTGGAGCCGGGCAGCGCCAGCATCAGCAGGGCCGCCGCCCGGGCCCGGCGCAGGCCGCGTTCGCCGCCGCCGTAGCGGGTCGGGTGGCGTACGACGTCGTGGTTGGACAGCACCCAGGTGGCGGGGGCGCCGACCGGGGCCATGGCCCTGAGGGTCTCGTCGATGACCGCGCGCAGCCCGGCGGCGTCCCAGCCGGCCATGACGTACTCGAAGTTGAAGGCCTGGTGCAGCTCGTCGGGGCGCAGGTAGCGGGCGCTGCGCTCCAGGGTGGGGGTCCAGGCCTCGGCGACGGCGATCCTCCCCCAGCCTCCGGCCGGGGGGACCCCCACGCCGGGGTACTCGTCGAGGATCCGCCGCCAGTCGCGGTAGATCTCGTGGACGCCGTCCTGGTCGAAGAACGGCAGCTCCTGGGTGTTGAGCAGGCCCATCTCCTCGTTGCGGCCGATGTCGGGCAGGCCGGCGGCCTTGACCAGGCCGTGGGCGACGTCGATGCGGAAGCCGTCGATGCCGAGGTCGAGCCAGAAGCGCAGGATGGAGCGGAACTCGTCGCGGACGGCGGGGTGCTCCCAGTTGAAGTCGGGCTGCTCGGGGGCGAAGAGGTGCAGGTACCACTCCTCCTGCTCGCCGTCCGGGCCGGTCACGCGGGTCCAGGCGGGGCCGCCGAAGAGCGAGTTCCAGTCGTTGGGTGGGAGTTCGCCGTGCGCGCCCTTGCCGGGGCGGAAGTGGAAGCGCTCGCGCAGCGGCGAGCCGGGGCCCTCGCGGAGTGCCTGCTTGAACCATTCGTGCTGGTCGGAGCAGTGGTTGGGGACCAGGTCCACGATCACCCGCAGGCCCAGCGCGTGGGCGTCGCGCACCAGGTCGTCGGCGTCCGTCAGGGTGCCGAACATCGGGTCGACGGCGCGGTAGTCGGCCACGTCGTAGCCGCCGTCGGCCTGGGGGGAGGCGTAGAACGGGGTCAGCCAGACGGCGTCGACGCCGAGGCCCTTCAGGTAGGGCAACCGGGCCCGGGCACCCGGCAGATCGCCGATGCCGTCGCCATTGCCATCGGCGAAGGAGCGCACGTACACCTGGTAGATGACAGCGCTCCGCCACCACCCGGCGCCGCCGGTACCCTCGCCGGGTCGGCCGGCCGGGCGGTCGTGGACGTCGGGGGCGAGCTCCTGGGTCATAGGGGTCCCTCGTGAGTCGGGCCTGGCGGAAGCAGTCCGTGAGCGAGTGAAGCAATGCGTTTCAGGAATTTGCGGAAGGATACGCAATAGCTTGCAGCAGGGGGAGCGTGCCACGTCAAGTCTTCCGACGGCAACCGTGAGGACACGCGGATGTAACGATCAGAAGATCTTGCAAGTCTTTGCAGCAAGGTCTTTCATCGGCCTTGCATCCCTGTTACTTTCACCGACAGCCCGACGGCCGCAAAGGCGCAGTCGGCAGGGGGGAAGCGTCATCGCATCCCTGACCATCACGGGCTTTCACCTCAAGGAGAACCTCATGCGGCGTGGCATAGCGGCCACAGCGCTGGTGGCGTCCGTCGCCCTCGCGGCGACGGCGTGCGGCGGCAGTGGCAGCGGTGACAAGGCGAGCGGCCCCGTCACCATCACCTGGTGGGATACGTCGAACTCCACCAACGAGGCCCCGACGTACAAGGCCTTGGTCAACGAGTTCAACAAGGCGAACCCCTCCATCAAGGTCAAGTACGTCAACGTCCCCTTCGACTCGGCGCAGAACAAGTTCGACACCGCCGCCGGCAGCAAGGGCGCCCCCGACGTGCTGCGCTCCGAGGTGGGCTGGACCCCCGCCTTCGCCAAGAAGGGCTACTTCCTGGCCCTGGACGGCACCGCCGCGCTCGCCGACAAGAGCAAGTTCCAGGCCAGCCTCGTCACGCAGGCCCAGTACGACGGCAAGACGTACGGTGTGCCGCTGGTCACCGACACCCTCGCCCTGGTCTACAACAAGGCCGTCTTCAAGCAGGCCGGCATCACCGCCGCCCCCAAGACCTGGGACGAGCTGAAGGCCGACGCCAAGCTCGTCAAGCAGAAGGCGAAGGTCGACGGCTTCTGGCTGAACACCGCCGCCTACTACGCGCAGCCGTTCCTGTACGGCGAGGGCGTCGACATGGTGGACACCGCCAGCAAGAAGATCACCATCGACGGTGCCGCCGCCAAGAAGGGTCTCGCGACCTGGCAGAGCATGTTCTCCGGCACCGGCCTGCACAAGGCCGACATCACCGCCGACGCCTACGCCCACATCGAGGACGCCTTCGTCAACGGCAAGGTCGCCTCGATCATCCAGGGCCCGTGGGAGATCACGAACTTCTACAAGGGCTCGGCCTTCTCGGACAAGAGCAACCTCGGCATCGCCGTCCTCCCGGCCGGCTCCTCCGGCTCGGCCGGCGCCCCCACCGGCGGTCACAACCTCGCGGTCTACGCGGGCTCGGACAGTGCCCACCAGCAGGCCTCCATCACGTTCGTCAAGTGGATGACCTCCGCGAAGACCCAGACGCAGATCGCGCTGAAGAACGCCACCCTGCCGACCCGCTCGGACGCCTACACCGCCGCGGTCACCGCCGACCCGGGTGTCGCCGGCTTCCAGTCGGTGCTGTCCTCCGCCCAGCCGCGCCCCGCGCTGCCCGAGTACAGCTCGCTGTGGGGCCCCCTCGGCACCGAGCTGACCAAGGTCGCCGGCGGCAAGGAGAGCCTGGACAGCGGCCTCAGCAACGCCGACACGGCCATGGCCAAGCTCCTCCCCGACTACAGCAAGTGATGTGAGCGGCCGCCGGCCCCGCCCCCACCGGGCGGACCGGCGGCCGGCCCGTTGTCGAAACCGAGAAGGTGTCCCACGATGACAGTCGCCGTCGAGGGCGGCGCGGCCGCAAAGAGCCGCGGTGCCCAGGGGCCGCGTAACGGCCCGTTCGAGCGCCTCAGGCGCTCCTACCAGAAGCACTGGTACGCGTACGTGATGATCGCCCCGGTGATCGTCGTGCTCGGCGTGCTGGTCGGGTACCCGCTCATCCAGGGCATCTACCTGACACTCACCGACGCCAACAGCCTCAACTCGTCGCGCACCATCGGCGTCAACCACATCGACGCCACCTACCACTTCATCGGCTTCGGCAACTACGCCGACATCCTGTGGGGCCCCACCTCCTGGGACCGCTTCTGGTCGCACTTCATCTGGACCATCTTCTGGACCTTCGCCTGCGTGGTCCTGCACTACACCTTCGGCCTGTCACTGGCCCTGCTGCTCAACCAGAAGCTGCGCGGCCGCACCTTCTACCGGATGATGCTGATCCTCCCCTGGGCGGTGCCGACCTTCGTCACCGTCTTCTCCTGGCGGATCATGCTCAGCGACTCCGGGGTGATCAACTCGATCCTCGGCGGCCTCCATCTGCCCCAGCCACAATGGCTGGAGGACACCAGCTTCCAGCGGACCGCCGCCATCATGGTCAACACCTGGGTCGGCGTCCCCTTCATGATCGTCTCGCTGCTCGGCGGTCTGCAGTCCATCCCCTCCGAGCTGTACGAAGCCGCCGAGATGGACGGCGCCAACGCCTGGCAGCGCTTCCGCAACGTCACCCTGCCGGGGCTGCGCTCGGTCAGCAGCACGGTGGTCCTGCTGGGCGTCATCTGGACCTTCAACCAGTTCGCCATCATCTACCTGCTGTTCGGCAGCAACGCGCCCGACGTCCAGATCCTGGTGACCTGGGCCTACTACCTCGGCTTCGGCCAGCAGCCCCGCGACTACGCCCAGTCCGCCGCGTACGGCGTGCTGCTGCTGTCCATCCTGATCGTCTTCACCTCCTTCTACCGACGCTGGCTGGCCCGCAATGAGCAGCTCGCCGGCTGACGCCGACAAGGAAGGGACCTCCACCATGAGCACCACCACCGAGATCACCGCCCCTGGCGCCGCCGAGCCCGCCCCCGCCGCCGGTTCCGGGCGATCCGGCCGACCGGCCCGGGTGCGGCGCCGCGGAGAGCGCAGCCGTACGGCCACGATCCTGACG
Organism: Streptomyces sp. NPDC059373; assembly: GCF_042751495.1. Lineage (NCBI taxonomy): Bacteria > Bacillati > Actinomycetota > Actinomycetes > Kitasatosporales > Streptomycetaceae > Streptomyces > Streptomyces sp. NPDC059373. The sequence continues at coordinate 61,334 of NZ_JBHYXC010000010.1, forward strand.
CACGGCGCGCTGATCACCGCCAGCCTCGTCGCGGTCTTCCCGATCGCCTGGCTGATCTTCCTGTCGCTCGGCCCGGACAAGGACGACTACCTGCACCCCGGCCGGATCCTCGGCAAGTGGGGCTTCGACAACTACTCCTTCGTCCTGCAGCACACCAGCTTCTTCACCTGGTTCGGCAACACCTGCCTCATCGCCTTCGCCACCAGCGTGATCGGCGTTGGTATCGCCGCGACCACGGGCTACGCGGTGTCCCGGATGCGCTTCCCCGGCTACCGGAAGTTCATGTGGGTGCTGCTGGTCACCCAGATGTTCCCGATCGCCGTGCTGATCGTCCCGATGTACACGATCCTCGGCGACCTCGGCCTGATCGACACCTACAGCGGCCTCGTCCTGGTCTACTGCACCACCGCCGTGCCGTACTGCGCCTGGCTGCTCAAGGGCTACTTCGACACCATCCCCTTCGAGATCGACGAAGCCGGCCGCGTCGACGGCCTCAGCCCCTTCGGCACCTTCTGGCGCCTCATCCTCCCGCTGGCCCGCCCGGGCCTGGCCGTGGCGGCCTTCTACACCTGCCTCACGGCGTGGGGCGAGGTCGCCTTCGCCAACACGTTCATGCTCGACGACCAGAAGTACACGCTCGCGGTGGGCCTGAGCAGCTTCATCAGCGAGCACGACTCACAGTGGAACTACATGGCCGCTACGGCTGTGCTCATCGCGATCCCGGTGAGCCTCGTTTTCTACGTCGTGCAGAAGCACTTGGTCACCGGCCTCACCGCCGGCGCCGCCAAGTCCTGACGCCGGGGGCTCCGCCCCCGGACCCCGGTCCTCAAACGCCGGACGGGCTGAATGTGCCCCCGGGCTGGCACAACCCGGCCACGGCCCGCAGGCCGCTCACGAAACCGCACCCCCCACGAACCCGCGAACCAAGGACGTCATGACCCAGCACCTGGACCTCGACCAGGCCCTGACCGAAGCCGAGGCCGAGGCCACCGACACCGGTTGGTGGCGAAGCGCTGTCATCTACCAGGTGTATCCGCGCAGCTTCGCCGACGGCAACGGCGACGGCATGGGCGACATCCCCGGCATACGCGAGCGTCTCCCGTATCTGAAGGACCTCGGGGTCGACGCCGTGTGGCTGAGCCCCTTCTACGCCTCGCCGCAGGCCGACGGCGGCTACGACGTGGCCGACTACCGGGCCATCGACCCGATGTTCGGGACGCTGCACGACGCGGACGGGCTGATCCGGGACGCGCACCGCCTGGGCCTGCGCATCATTGTCGACCTGGTCCCCAACCACTCCTCCGACCAGCATGAATGGTTCAAGCGGGCACTGCGCGAGGGCCCCGGCTCGGCGTTGCGCTCGCGCTACCACTTCCGGCCGGGGAAGGGCGAGAACGGCGAACTCCCCCCGAATGACTGGGAGTCGGTCTTCGGTGGGCCCGCATGGACGCGGGCGGAGGACGGGGAGTGGTTCCTGCATCTGTTCGCGCCCGAGCAGCCGGACTTCAACTGGGAGCACCCCGCCGTCCGCGACGAGTTCCGCTCGATCCTGCGCTTCTGGCTCGACATGGGCGTCGACGGGTTCCGGATCGACGTCGCGCACGGTCTGGTGAAGGCCGAGGGGCTGCCCGACATCGGCGACCATGAGCAGCTGAAGCTGCTTGGCAACGATGTCCTGCCCTTCTTCGACCAGGACGGGGTGCACGAGATCTACCGCTCCTGGCGGCTGATCCTGGAGGAGTACGACGGCGAGCGCATCGGCGTCGCCGAGGCCTGGACCCCGACCGTCGACCGCACGGCGAACTACCTGCGGCCGGACGAGCTGCACCAGGCCTTCAACTTCCAGTACCTGAGCACCGGCTGGGACGCGGTGGCGCTGCGCGAGGTCATCGACCTGTCGCTGGACGCGATGCGCCCGGTCGGCGCGCCGACGACGTGGGTGCTGTCCAACCACGACGTCGTACGGCACCTCACCCGCCTCGGCGGCGGGGTGCGGCGGGCCAGGGCGGCCTCGCTGCTGATGCTGGCGCTGCCCGGTTCGGCGTACATCTACCAGGGCGAGGAGCTGGGCCTGCCCGAGGTCACCGGGCTGCCGGACGAGGTACGCCAGGACCCCGCGTTCTTCCGGGCCGCGGGGCAGGACGGCTTCCGGGACGGCTGCCGGGTGCCGATGCCGTGGACGGCGGAGGGGACGTCGTACGGATTCGGGGCGGGCGGCAGCTGGCTGCCGCAGCCGGCGGAGTGGGAGCAGCTCAGCGTCGAGGCGCAGAGCGGCGACCCGGACTCCACGCTGGAGCTGTACCGCAGCGCGCTGGCCGTACGCCGCGAGCAGCCCGGGCTCGGTGCCGGAACGGCGGTGGAATGGACCGGGGCACCGGCAGGGGTGCTGGCCTTCCGCCGGCCCGGCGGCTTCGCGTGCACGGTGAACACCACGGGCGAGCCGGTGACGATCCAGGCCCCCGGCAGGGTGCTGCTGGCCAGCGCGCCGGTCGAGGTGGGGGCGGAAGGCGTTATCGCACTTCCGGCCGACACGACCGTTTGGTGGGCTGTCTGACCTCGCTCGCATAAAGTCGGGCCGTGAACACAGCGCGACTTGCGGACATCGCGGCACAGGCAGGGGTCAGTGAGGCCACCGCCAGCCGCGTCATGAACGGGAAGCCCGGAGTCGCCGCCGCCACCCGGCAGAAGGTGCTGGCGGCGCTCGACGTCCTCGGCTATGAGCGGCCACTACGGCTGCGGCAGCGCAGCGCCGGGCAGATCGGGCTGATCACTCCTGAGCTGAGCAACCCGATCTTCCCGGCATTCGCGCAGGTCATCGAGCAGAATCTGACCGGCTGCGGCTACACGGCCGTGCTCTGCACCCAGCACCCCGGCGGCGCCACCGAGGACGAGTTGGTGGAGGCGCTGGCCGAGCGCGGAGTCATGGGCATCGTCTTCCTGTCCGGACTGCACGCCGACCTGAACTCCGACCCCGAGCGCTACGCCAAGCTCGTCGGCCGGGGCGTGCCGTACGTCCTGATAAACGGATACAACCCGGCCGTCGCCGGCCCCTTCGTGTCCCCGGACGACCGTGCCTCGGCCCGGATGGCCGTGCAGCACCTCGTCGACCTCGGCCATGAGCGGATCGGTCTCGCCGTCGGGCCGAATCGTTTCGTGCCGGTACGGCGCAAGGTGGAGGGCTTCATGGCGGCGCTGGGGGAGGGGGCGCTGGTGCAGCACACCCTGTTCTCGGTCGAGGGGGGCCACGCGGCGGCCGGGGCGCTGCTCGACAAGGGCTGCACCGGCATCATCTGCGGCAGCGACCTGATGGCGCTGGGCGCGGTCCGGGCGGCGCGCGAGCGCGGGTTGACGGTGCCGGGCGACGTCTCGGTGGTGGGTTACGACGATTCGCCGCTGGTCGCGTTCACCGACCCGCCGCTCACCACGATCCGGCAGCCGGTCGAGGCGATGGGCGCGGCCGCGGTCAACGCGCTCCTGGAGGAGATCGGCGGAAACCCGGTGCAGCGCGCCGAGTTCGTCTTCCAGACCGAGCTGGTCGTACGCGGTTCCACCGCCCAGATGCGCAGCCGCTGAGCGGCGGTTGATGAGGCCGGACCCGGGGCCTGCCCCAGGGTGGGGCGGCGGGGTGGTGATGTCGACCCCGGGTCCTGCCCCGGTCCTGGGGACCGGGCCGATCGGCCGGGCGCGTGGGACCTGCGCGGTGAACCCCCGTACTCCGCGCGGACCCCCGGCCGATCGGACCGGGCTGGAGAGGAACGTAACAGCGATGCAAGCCCTTGCGAAAGCCCTCGGTTAGAAACTTTCTGCAAGATCCTGCAAGGATCTCTTTACTTCCAGGTGTCGCTGGTCGTGTAGCCCGACGACGTGCCCGTGGTGTACGAGCGATTGTCCCCGGACTCCCAGGTCACGTTCCCGTTCGCGTCCTTCTTGATGTACTTGTACGTGAAGGACGTGCTCTGCGGCACGATCGCGAGCTTGCTCCAGGTCGGGTAGTTCGTCGAGGACAGCGGGATCGCGTCGTCGGTGTCCCAACTGCCGAGCGAGGCGATGGAGCCCACGACGTAGACATTGGTCCCGGAGATGGTCGTCGCCGTCTCGTTGAAGGTCACGTCGGTGGCGGAGGCGCCGGCCACGTTCCAGCTGTTGTTGAGGGTCACCGCCGAAGTGCCGGTGGTGGCCGATCTGTTGGCGTTGGACTCCCAGGTGACGTTTCCGGAGGAGTCCTTCTTGATGTACTTGTACTCGAAGCTGCTGCTCGCCGGCACCGAGACGGCCTTGGTCCAGATCGGATAGCCGCCTGACGAGAGCTGGATGGCGCTACTGGTGTCCCAGTTGCCCAGTGCGGAGTTCGAGCCGACCACGTAGACGTTGGTGCCGGTGTCGGTGGACGCGTACTCGTTGAAGGTCGCGGTGACGGTCGAGCTGGTCGACGTGGCCGTGGCCGTGGTGGTGGCTGTCGCGGTGGCGGTGGCCGTCGGGGTGCTGGTGGCGGTGGCGGTGGCGGTGGGCGTTGCCGTGGCCGACGATGACGGCGAGGTGTAGGTGCCGGTGTGGATCGCCACCGCGCTCATGGCGGGGACGGTGATGGTCGCCGAGCCGCTGGAGACGGTGACCTTGTCCGCGCAGTCGGTGATGACGTTGCAGTAGGTGCCGTCGGCCAGGTTGGTCGCGTAGGTGTAGGTGGCCGAGCTGGAGGTGTTGTTCATGGCGATGAAGCCGGTGGTGCCCCGACTGAAGCCGATGACATTGCTCGCCTTGGCCTGGAAGTTGGTGTACGAGGCCGAGCCGACGGCGTTGTGCCACTCCACCATGCCCTTGACGGCGGTGTTGCGGTCCAGGCAGGTCCAGCCGCTGGAGCAGTCGGTGTTGGTGACGAAGCCGCTGGAGTTCGGCGGGGCCTGGTCGCTGGTGGTCCAGTTCCAGCTGGCGTAGATCGAGGGGGAGGTGCCGTAACTGCGGGCCAGTTCGTAGATGTTGGCCAGGGTGGTCTGGTCTCCGCCCTGCAGGGTCAGCGTGTAGCCGTTGCGGTCGGTGTCGTGGTTGGTGACGAAGGTCGCCGAGGAGCCCTCGTCCACGAAGCCCCAGGTCGAGCCGAAGGTCTCCAGGTTGGAGATGCTGCCCTGGAACTGCGCCTTGAGCTTGTTGGCGTAGACGAAGTCCAGGACGTCGCCTGTTCCTTCGTAGGAGGCGGCCGTGGGTGTGGTGCCCGGGTAGACCTCCTGGAAGACGTACGGCGCGCTGCCCGAGGTGGTGTTGTTCAGGTACCCCTCGATGGCGGCGAGGTCGGTGGTCGGGATGTGCTTGGCGGCGTCGATGCGGTAGCCGTCGACGCCCAGCGCGGTCATCTTGTTCAGGTAGCCCGCGATGCCCTGGCGGACATTGGTGTTCTCGGTCTTCAGGTCGGGCAGGCCGAGCAGCTCGCAGTTCTGGACCTGGGAGAGGTTGGAGTAGTCCAGGATGGTGCCGTCGGACGAGGTGCACTCCGAGTGGTGGTAGTCGGCGTAGTCCCAGTCCGGGGTGTCGTACTTCGTGGTGATGGTGGTGCCGTTGTAGCCGGTGCCGGTCTGGGCGGCGGTGTGGTTGATCACCGCGTCGACGTAGACCTTGATGCCCGCGTTGTGGCAGGTGGTGACCATGTTCGCGAACTGGGTCGCCGTCCCGAAGCGGCTGTTGAGGTTGTACGAGTACGGCTGGTAGACGTCCCACCAGTAGTAGTTGGACTGCTTGAGGGACTCGGCGGGCGGGGCGACCTGGACGGCGCCGTAACCGGCCGGGTCGAGGACGTTGGTGCACTCGGAGGCGACCGAGTCCCAGTTCCATTCCCAGAGGTTGGCGATGACGTCGCCGTTGGCCACGCCGGTGTCGGTGGCGGCGTGCGCCTGGGTGGCCGGCAGTGCGGCGACGCCGCCGAGGGCGAGGGCGGCGGCGAGGGCGAGGGCCCCGGCGGAGAGCCGGGTCCGTATGCGGCTGCGTGGTGGTGGCGTCGGGGTTTCGAGTGTGCGGCTCATGGCAGTGCGGCTCTCCTGGGGTTGGTCCAATGGAGTGCGTTGAACGCGACAGTGAGCGTGCGACCGTGAACGATGCACGTCAATAGCTTGGTTGAAAGTTCTTGCTGTGAATTGCAAGCGCTTGCGCAGTGGTTGAGGGTGCCTGCGGGCGTCTTCGCAGCCCGGCGCACCTGTCCCCGAACCCGGTGCGGCGAGCCGATTCCTGGAAATCCTTGCGACATCTTGCTGTAAGGCCCGCGTAAGCGATACCGTCCGGCTCAAGTCCGGCACCGACGCCGGATGGCACCCGGCTCATGCGCGTGGGTACCGGGCGCGAGCGTCACTGGCGGTTCAGAGGGGGATCGCCAGCGGCACAACCGTCCGCACACGGATTCCGCAAGGAGATCGCCCCGTGGCCCAGCAGTCCTGGCTGTCTGTGTTCGCTGCGCGCGCCCGGCGCGTGCGCAGCAGACGCAACACCGTAGCCGTCGCCCTGGCGGCACTCGCCGCCGCCTTCATACAGCCCGTCGCCGCCCGCGCGGCCACCCCGCAGGCCCCGCCGTCCGACCGCACGCTGGTCGCGCAGGCCGCCGCCCGCAACGACCTGACCCGCGAGCAGTTCTACTTCGTCATGCCGGACCGTTTCGCCAACGGCGACACGTCCAACGACAAGGGCGGCCTCACCGGCACCCGGCTCACCACCGGCTACGACCCCACCGACAAGGGCTTCTACCAGGGCGGCGACCTCAAGGGCCTGACCAAGCGGCTCGACTACATCAAGGGCCTCGGCACCACCTCCATATGGATGGCGCCGATCTTCAAGAACAAGGCCGTCCAGGGCACAGGTGACAACGCCTCGGCCGGCTACCACGGCTACTGGATCACCGACTTCACCCAGGTCGACCCGCACTTCGGCACCAACGCCGACCTGAAGAACCTGATCTCCAAGGCCCACGACAAGGGCATGAAGGTCTTCTTCGACGTCATCACCAACCACACCGCCGACGTCGTGGACTACGAGCAGCAGTCCTACGGCTACCTCTCCAAGGGCGCCTTCCCGTACCTGACCAAGGACGGCGTGCCCTTCAACGACTCGGACTACGCCGACGGGACGAAGACCTTCCCCGCCGTGGACACCGGCTCCTTCCCGTACACCCCGACGGTGACCTCGCAGAGCAAGGTCCCGTCCTGGCTCAACGACCCGACCATGTACCACAACCGGGGCAACTCCACCTTCGCCGGCGAGAGCGCCGACCAGGGCGACTTCTCCGGCCTCGACGACCTGTGGACCGAGCGCCCCGAGGTCGTCAAGGGCATGGAGAAGATCTACGAGAAGTGGGTCAAGGACTTCGACATCGACGGCTTCCGGATCGACACCGTCAAGAACGTCGACATGGCCTTCTGGACCCAGTGGGCCACCGCCCTCGACGCGTACGCGGCCCAGCACGGCCGCAAGAACTTCTTCCAGTTCGGCGAGGTGTACTCCGCCGACACGTCCGTCACCTCGCCCTACGTCACCCAGGGCAAGCTCGACGCGACCCTCGACTTCCCGTTCCAGGAAGCCGCCCGCGAATACGTCTCACAGGGTGCATCGGCGGCCAAGCTCTCCTCGGTCTTCGCCGACGACTACAAGTACACGTCGGGCACGTCCAACGCCTATGAGCAGGTCACCTTCCTCGGCAACCACGACATGGGCCGCATCGGGTACTTCCTCAAGACCGACAACCCCGGCGCCACCGACGCCGAGCTGGTCAAGAAGGACAAGCTCGCCAACGAGCTGATGTTCCTCAGCCGGGGCAACCCCGTCGTCTACTACGGCGACGAGCAGGGCTTTACCGGCTCCGGCGGCGACAAGGACGCCCGCCAGACGATGTTCGGGTCGAAGGTCGCCGACTACCTCGACGACGACGAGCTCGGCACCGACCGCACCGCCGCCTCCGACGCGTACGACACGAGCGCGACGCTCTACCGTTCCATCGCCGCCCTCGCCAAGCTGCGCAAGCAGAACCCGGCCCTCACCGACGGCGTCCAGGTCGAGCGCTACGCGGCCGACGGGGCCGGCGTCTACGCCTTCTCCCGCACTCTCGCCTCGGACGGCGTGGAGTACGTCGTCGCCGTCAACAACGCGACGACCGCCAAGAGCGTGGACCTGTCCACGTACTCGTCCGGAGTGGGCTTCAAGGAGATCTACGGCGGCTCGGACGACGTCACCTCAGGCGCCGACAAGAAGATCACCGTCGACGTCCCGGCCATGTCCGCCGTGGTCTACAAAGCGACGAAGCGCCTTGCCGACGCGACCGGAACCCCCGCCATCACCCTCACCGCCCCCGACGCGGGCGCCACCGGCACCGTCACCGTCTCCGCCGACATCGACGCCCAGGCGCTGAGCCGCGTCGTCTTCGCCGCCCAGGTCGGTAACGGCGACTGGCAGGTCCTCGGCTCCGCCGACCACGCCCCGTACCAGGTGACGCAGACCATCGGCGACGACGTCGCACCCGGAACGGCCGTCCGCTACAAGGCCGTTGTCGTAGACACCGGCGGCCATACGGCAAGCGCCCTCGCGCAGACGACCAGCGGCACCCCGCCCGCGGCGGCGACCCCGACCGCCACCCAGCGGGACTACGCGATCGTCCACTACAAGCGCACCGACGGCGACTACACCGACTGGCGGCTCTACGCCTGGGGCGACATCGCCGACGGCGAGTCCACCACCTGGCCCGAGGGCCACAACTTCATCGGCCGCGACGCGTACGGCGCCTTCGCCTACGTCAAGCTCAAGGCGGGCGCGAGCAGCGTCGGCTTCCTGGTCATCGACAAGGACGGCAACAAGGACGTCTCCGCCGACCGCACCATCGACGTCAGCCAGACCGGCGAGGTCTGGGTCTCACAAGGCAACGCGGACGTCCTGACGAAGGCCCCCGACGGCGCCTACCCGGCCCAGGACACCACAAAGGCGGTCATCCACTACCACCGCGCCGACGGCGACTACAGCGGCTGGGGCCTGCACGTCTGGACCGGCGCCGCCACCCCCACCGACTGGTCCAGCCCCCTGGCACCGGTGAGGACCGACGCCTATGGCGCGGTTTTCGAGGTACCCCTCACCGACGGGGCGACATCGCTCAGCTACATCATCCACAAGGGCGACACCAAGGATCTCGACGCCGACCAGTCCCTGGACCTCTCGACGTACGGTCACGAGGTGTGGCTCCTGAACGGAACCCAGAAATACCTGCTGCCGTCCACCGCCGGCTCCTCCGCCGACCTCGACCTCTCCGCCTCGAAGGCCCAGTGGATCGACCGGAACACCGTCGCCTGGGACACCAGCACCACGGCCGCCGCGAGCTACCAGCTCGTCTACGCTCCCGACGGCGGCATCACAGTGAAGGACGGCGCCCTGTCGAGCGAGGGCCACTGGCTGCGCCTCCAGCCGGTCTCCGGCGGCCTCACCGACGCCCAGAAGGAACGGTTCCCGCAGCTCAAGGACTACGCCGCCTTCACCGTCGACCAGCGCGACCGCGACCGGATCGGCAACGCCCTGACCAGCCAGATCATCGCCACCCAGCGGCTCGCCAACGGCGCCCTGCTCGCCGCCACCGGCGTCCAGACGCAAGGCGTGCTGGACGACATCTACGCCGCCAAGGCCGGCAACGCCTCACTCGGCCCGGTCTTCAGGAACGGCACGCCGACGCTCTCCGTCTGGGCACCCACCGCCCAGTCCGTCGCCCTGGACCTGGACGGCACGACGGTCGCCATGAAGCGCGACGCCGGCAGCGGCGTCTGGAGCGTCACCGGCAGCAAGTCCTGGACCGGCAAGCCCTACCGGTACGTCGTCAAGGTGTGGGCGCCCAGCACCCAGAAGGTCGTCACCAACACGGTCACCGACCCCTACTCGGTTGCCCTCACCACCGACTCCAAGCGCAGCCTCGTCGTCGATCTGGACGCCAAGTCCCTCGCCCCCAGCGGCTGGACGAGCCTCACCAAACCCAAGGCCGTCTCCCTCAACAACGCCCAGATCCAGGAACTCCACATCCGCGACTTCTCCTCCGAGGACACCACCGTCCCGGCGGCGGACCGCGGCAAGTACACCGCCTTCACCGACACCGACTCGGCGGGCATGAAGCACCTCAAGGCGCTCGCCAAGTCGGGCGTCAGCTACGTCCACCTCCTCCCGGCCTTCGACTTCGCGACGGTCGCGGAGAACACGGCGGACCAGGCGGTGCCGGACTGCGACCTCTCCTCGTACGCCGCCGACTCCGACAAGCAGCAGGAATGCGTCAGCGCGGTCGCTGCCAAGGACGCGTACAACTGGGGCTACGACCCGCTGCACTACACCGTGCCGGAAGGCTCCTACTCCACCGACCCCGACGGGACGAAGCGCACCGTCGAGTTCCGCAGGATGGTGCAGAGCCTCAACACGGCAGGTCTGCGGGTCGTCATGGACGTGGTCTACAACCACACCGCCGCCTCGGGTGAGGACGACAACTCCGTCCTCGACCAGATCGTGCCCGGGTACTACCAGCGGCTGCTGGCCGACGGCTCGGTGGCCAACTCCACGTGCTGCAGCAACACGGCGACCGAAAACGCGATGATGGGCAAGCTGGTCGTCGACTCGGTCGTCACCTGGGCCAAGGAGTACAAGGTCGACGGCTTCCGCTTCGACCTCATGGGCCACCAGCCCAAGGCCAACATCCTCGCCGTGCGCAAGGCGCTGGGCGCGCTGACGCTCAGCAAGGACGGTGTCGACGGCAAGAAGATCATCATGTACGGCGAGGGCTGGAACTTCGGCGAGGTCGCCGACGACGCCCGCTTCGTCCAGGCCACCCAGAAGAACATGGCCGGCACCGGCATCGCCACCTTCTCCGACCGGGCGCGCGACGCGGTGCGCGGCGGCAGCCCCTTCGACTCCGACCCCGGCGTCCAGGGCTTCGCCTCCGGCCTCTACACCGACCCCAACACCTCGACGGCCAACGGCACCGAGGCCGAGCAGAAGACCCGCCTCCTCCACTACCAGGACCTCATCAAGGTCGGACTGACCGGCAACCTGAAGAACTTCACCTTCACCGACTCCGACGGCAAGGAAGTCAAGGGCTCCGAGGTCGACTACAACGGCACAGGAGCCGGCTACGCGGACGCCCCCGGCGATTCGGTGGCCTACGTCGACGCCCACGACAACGAGACCCTCTACGACGCCCTCGCCTACAAGCTCCCCTCCGGCACCTCGGCGGACGACCGCGCCCGTATGCAGGTGCTGGCCGAGGCGACGGCCGCGCTGTCGCAGGGACCGGCGCTGTACCAGGCCGGATCCGACCTCCTGCGCTCCAAGTCCCTCGACCGCAACTCGTACGACTCCGGCGACTGGTTCAACGCCATCCACTGGGACTGCTCCACCGGCAACGGCTTCGGCCGCGGTCTGCCCCAGGCGACGGACAACGCGTCCAAGTGGCCATACGCCAAGCCCCTGCTGGGCATCAGCTCGCTCAAGGCGGCCTGTTCGCAGATCGACTGGGCCACGGCGGCCTACCAGGACCTCCTCAAGATCCGTTCCACGGAGTCCGCGTTCGGCCTCACCACCACCTCCGCGGTCCAGGACCAGCTCTCCTTCCCGCTTTCGGGTAAGGACGAGACGCCCGGCGTCATCACCATGAAGCTCGGCAAGCTCCTCGTCGTCTTCAACGCCACCCCGCAAAGCCAGGACCAGCAGGTCACCACCCTGGCCGGCAAGACCTACGCCCTCCACCCTGTCCAGGCCAACGGCTCCGACGCCACTGTCAAGAAGTCCTCGTACGACTCCACCACCGGCACCTTCACGGTCCCAGCCCGAACGGTGGCGGTCTTCGCCCAGAAGTAACCGCCCCGTCTTCTCCGCCCCACGAACGCGGCCCGCCCGGAGAGCTCCGAGCTCCCCGGGCGGGCCGTCCGCCGTCCTCTACAGCTTCTTCTCCAGCAGCGTCACCGCGTACTTACCGCCCAGCCCCCCGTCCTTGGACGGCTGCTCGCCCACCACCACATACCCCTCGCCCTCGTAGTACGCCCGCAGCCGTGGATTCGTCGACACGCAGTCCAGCCGGCAGTACGCCCGCCCCGCCTCCGCGATCCGCCGTTCCGCCTCGCCCAGCATCGCCCGCCCCGTCCCGCGCGGCGCCGCCGACCGGGTCGTCGCAGAGGCATGCGTACACGGGGGGCGTCAGCGGAGCTCGTCCGCCAGCAGTCCCATCGTGAACATGTCGTACCACTTTCCGTCGCGGCGGAAGACCTGACGGAGGCGGCCCTCCTCGACGAAGCCGACCTTGTCGTAGACCCTGCGGGCGGCGTGGTTCTCGGTGACGACGGTCAGGGTCACCTTGTGGAGGCGCATGTCCTCGAAGCCGTAGCGGCAGATCGTCCGCATCGCGTCGGTGGCGTAGCCGCCGCCCCAGTAGTCCTTCTCGCCCAGGTAGATGTCGAGGGTCGCGATGCCCGTCTCCGGGTCTGCGTCGTGCAGTGTGACGAGGCCGATGAGGGTGCCGTCGGTGAGCGCCTCGATGCCGAGGAGAAGGTCGCGGTAGGTGTTGCGGGGGCGTTCGGCCAGCCGGTTGCGGACCTGCTCGACGGTCTGGGCGTATGTGTTGTCCATCCAGCGCATGACCTCGGGGTCGTGGTTCCAGCGCCACAGTGCCTCGGCGTCCGCGGGGCCCATCGCCCGGAGTTTCACCAGCTCGCCGACTGCCATGCTCACCGTCTCCTCGCGCGCTGTGTGATCGTCTTGCGAACCACGAAGTGGTACCACGGCGGGGATCGTACGTTCCATCGAATAAGGCGGTCCGGGGTGACCATCCCAGGAATCACTCGTTTCCCTGAACGTGGAGTCGAAGCAGGCGACAGCCGTCCGCCCGGCGCAGGGTGCGCCCGCCGAGGTGGACGTCGAAGAGGCAGAAGCAGCTCTGGTCGAGAGCTATCCGCATGTGGTGCGGCTGGCCTATCTGACGTTGCCCGCGTCCTTGGGGCGGCACCGGCGCGTGCTGACCGCGCACACGCTGGTGCAGGGGGCGCTGCCCCGGGCGCGGCGGGCGGCGGGCGAGGGTGCGGCGGATGTGCCGGGGCCGCGCGGGACGACGGACCCGGCGTATGCGCTGGTGCGGCAGGAAGTGCTGCGCGGGGCCCTGCGGTTCGAGGGCCGGGCGGGCTGGCGGCGGTATGCGGGGCCGGCGGTGGCGTGGGCCAGGCCGCCGTATGTGTGGGGCCTGCGGTTGCATCCGAAGGCGGGCGGGACGGACGAGTCGGCCCTGGACCGTACGTTGGCCGGGCTGGACGCGGCGGGGCGGGCGGCTTACGTACTGCGGGAGCTGGAGGACCTGGACGGCCGGGAGGTCCGGGGACTGCTGGCGGCGCTGGGGGTGCGGGATGCCCGGGCGGCGGTGCGGGCGGCCGAGGGCGTGGCCGAAGGGCTGCTGGACGGTGGGGAGTTCGATCCCTGCACCGTGCAGGCGAGGCCGACGGATCTGCTGCGGAGGCGGCAGCATGTGAAGGCGGGACTGATCGTGGCGGGCGCGGTGGCGATCACCGGCGTGCTGGTCGGGATGCTGGGCGGGGCGCCGGCGCCGTACGCGGCCGGAGGCTCCCCGTCAGGGACGTACGGCGGAAGCTACCGGGACCCGGGAAAGCTGGTGCGGGCCAAGGCCGCGGCCTGGAAGGACACCGGGCGGGTGGACTTCACGGCCTGGCCGGCGCGCGGCGGCCGCACCAAGGACGAGGCGCTGCTGCGCAGGGCGTTGGCGGTGTGGGCGAGCCCGGGCAAGCGCGTGCAGGTGTCGGCGACGCAGGGGACCTCGAAGGGCGTGCCGTCGCAGGAGCCGCAGCTGCTGTACGCGGGGGATGTGGACCAGGCCGCCGTCGTGGTGATGTACGACGGGATGCGGATCGTACGGTACGCCGAGCCCCACGGCGGCGACGGCGCGGCGGCGCTGGACTTCGCCCGGGTGGACGGCGCGGATGTGACGACGGCGGCCGTGGTGGTCGGGCGGGCGGACGGCAACACGCGCTTCCTGACCGCCCCTTGGGTGAGCGAGGCACGGACCCGTGACCTGCTGGGCCCCGGCCGGGCATCGCAGGGGCTGCACCGGTCGGCGGACGGGGTGACGGACCCGGTGCGGATGCCAGGGGCGGACAGCACGGACGGGGCGTGCGGCAGTTCGTGGCCGGTGCTCCAGCTGAAGGCCGCGGCAAGGCTCGGCGACAGCCGGCCCTTCCTGCTGACCGACCTCGGGGACCTGGTCCCGGTCCACCTCACCTACCAGGCGAGCGGATCGGCCGGCCCGACCGAGGCAACCGGCCGCAACGCGCTGGCGAGTTGGGCGCGTACGGCCTGCCACCTCGGCAGCCTGGCCGGCCAGGGCGTACGCAGCGTCAACAACTGGGAGTACGCGGACCAGCAGCTGCCCGAGTCCAACGGCACCGCCGCCTGGGTGTGCACGCGGTCCGACACCTGGCGGGGCGGCGGCCGGGCCCTGGCCCTGTTCCTGCCCCCGGCGTCGTCCGCGACCAGCCCGGCGGCACCGGTCGGGCAGAGCAGCTCGGACACCGGGGCGTGCAGCGGTTACGTACCCCACGTCCTGGCGGGCGTGCTGTGGAAGTCGACCGCCGGGCACTGGTACCTGCTGGCGGCCGGGAGCCCCGACGTGGCGCGGATCAGGGCCACGGACGGGGTGAGCGGGACAGCGACGGGCAGCACGATGGCGGTGCCCGCGAAGCAGGGCGCCCGGGCCGAGCTGACCGGCGTGCTCGACTCGGGCGACCCACTCACGACACTGCGGTAGTACGCGGGCGGCGCCGCCGGAAGATGCGGCGCCGCCTCGGCTCCTGGTCGGGCAGCCAGCCGAAGGCCATGCAGCAGCCGACGAGGCCGAGCAGCAGGCCGATGACGAAGCCGCCGAGGTTGGACGTGATCCAGGTGCCGAGGGCGAGCAGGCAGCCGACGATGGAGTAGAAGAGCCGCTGGGCCGGGTTGAAGAGGATCAGCAGGCCGCACACGATCAGCAGGGCGGGCAGCAGGAAACCGGCCAGGCCCAGCATGCCGATGTGCAGCGCGATGCTCATCGGCATGTGCTGGGTCAGCAGGATCTCGCCGCCGCCGAGGGTGGCCAGGACGCCACCCCAGAAGGGACGGCTTCCGCGCCACGCGGCGAACCGGCTCGGCTCCCGGTCTCGGTCAGCAGCCATCACTGCTGAAGCTGAGGTGGAGGCCGGGCAGCTTGAACGACGCCGCTGTGGTGGCGTAGTTGGTCTGCCGCAGGTTGTTGATGGTGACCGTGTCGGACTGCTGGCTGAAGACCCCGATCGGGCCCTTGACGCCCGCCTTGTCGAGGGTGCTGGCGTCGTTGCCGATCTCGATGTTGGTGAACGACGCGTCGCCCTGGACGATGGTGGAGTCCGTGGTCAGATCGCTCGCGCTGACCGGATCGCTGCCGCGGCCGGCCCGGATGAGCAGGTTGGTGCCGCCGAGGTCGACGCTCTGGCAGAGGTTGGTCAGGGTGGCCTTCTTGATGGCGGACGTGATGATCAGGACCTGGCCGCCGGTGTCACCGGCGTTCGGGCTGTTGTCGGCCATGTTGTCGAGGCCGCCGAACTGCTCGAAGCCGGTGCCCTCCAGCTTGTCCGCGGTGACCGTGAACGGCATGCCGGAGATGGCGAACTGGGCGGCGAGTACGCCCTGCGCGGTCAGGACCATCAGGGTCGCGCCGAGCAGACCGGCCGGTACGGCCATCACGGCGGCCCGGCGCAGCCGGACCCGCCCGCGTCTGGGCGAGGGCGGTGGGGCGGAGTCGTCGACTTCGACGGAATCGGGGGTCGTGCTCATGACAGCTCCCAGGAACGTGGTGAACGCGGAACGAAATCACGCATGATTCAGTGGCACGTTGTCCTGGCGCGGACAGCGGGTCGAACCGCAGCGGCGTACCTCGTCCCGTGGACTTCCCGGCGGAGTGCAAGGGCTTTCCCGCGGCACGTCGCTGTAGCCGGTGGCGAAGCTACCCCTGGGTAGTAGTCGGGTCAAGTGGCTTGTGCGAAACGGATGTTGATGATGTGTTGGTTACGTGATCGCGCTGCGTGCCGACCAGACACGGTGGCGAGGCCGCCAGCGCCACGGGCCCCGGCTCGGCCAGCCACGCGGCCGCCTCGGCCGGACCCAGGAAGGGCGCCAGTACGAAGTAGTGCAGCGAGGGCAGCAGTTCGGGCAGTTCGGCGGTCCGGCCTGCGGCGATCCGCCGGTAGATGCTGGCGTGGACCCCGCCCACGACGGCGTCGACCAGCTCGGTCAGCGATACGGCAGCCGGTGCCCCCGCCCCCGGTGCCCCGGCCCTCGGTGTCCCGGCCCCCGGTGCTGCCGACTGCCGCTCGGCCGTCGCGAAGAACCGCCGGAAACCCTCGAGCAGCCTCTCGCGCTGCGCCCGGCCTGCCGCGCCGACCGCGTCGATCTCGACCACGGCCATCGTGGCGAAGGCGGGCGCCTCGGCCAGGATGCCGAGCAGGGTGCCCAGAGCGTTCCGGATGCCGGCCGGCCAGTCCGGTGCCGCGTCGAAGGCCGCCTCCATCGAGGCCACGACCAGGGTGGTGCCGTGCCGGTGGGCGGCGAGGAAAGCGTCCTCCTTGCCCTCGAACTGCTCGTAGAAGACCGGCCTGGTGACCCCGGCCGCCTGGCAGATATCGCTGATCCGGGCCTTGGTGTAGCCGGACTGGGCAACCGTGCGGACGATCCCGTCCAGCAGTCGGTCGCGCTGGGTCGCGGCCACCACCTCGGCCGGCAGGCGGCGCGGTCCTCGCCTGATGGAGCGCTCTGGGTCGCGGCCGGTCCTGGTGCCGGGAAGAACGACGCTCATTTTACTCGAACTTCCTTCCGAGTCCTTGACGCTGAATACCTATCAGGTTTACAACCTTCACAGGTTTCTTACGAGTCCGTGGCGCCGGACCGAAACCACGTCACACCGTTCCATCGGACGTTCCGCACGTCATCCTCCCGGCACCCCTCCCCCCTGAGGAGTGCGTGCACATGAAGTTTTCCGGGCCGGCTGCCCCCCTTCCCCCCGCCCGCGCCATCCCCCGCGTCACGACCGCGTAGGCGCGTGGCGCGCTGCCCGGAAATATGCCGCTGCCGGTCCGTCGCGTTAGGAGAAGGCGCCACGGGCCGGCGGCGGCGCCCACCCCCGCGTACGCCTCCTCACCCCCCACTCCCGAAAGAGGCAACCCGCATGCGCAACCGAACCGCGTTCGCCATAGCCACCTCTGTCGCGGCGCTCTCGCTGCTGCCCGTCCTCCCCGCCTCGGCGGCGGCCCAGGACACGACCGTACTCACCACCGGCAGTGCGGGCGGCACGGCCGTGGCGGTGGGCGACGTCCTGACCGCCCCCCTGGCAAGCGGCACCACCGCCACCCTCTACTCCAGCTCCACCGGGACCAGCGGCGTCATCTGCTCCACGTCCCAGTTCACCGCCGGGGTGACCGACAACCCGGCCTCCTCCGGCACCGCCACCGAGTCCGTCACCGCCCACACCTTCGCCGACTGCACCAGCAACGTCCTCGGAGTCACCAGCGTCGGCGGCGTCACCGTCAACAACCTCCCCTACGTCACCACCGTGACCTCCGACGGCGTGGTCACCGTGACCCCGGCCGGCTCCGCGGCGCCCATCCAGACCACCGTCGTCCTCAAGACCCTGCTCGGCACGATCACCTGCGTCTACCAGGCCAGCAGCCTCAGCGGCACCGCCGGCAACACCGACAACAGCATCACCTTCACCAACCAGGCCTTCACCAAGACCTCCGGCTCCTCGCTCTGCTTCAGCACCGGCTACTTCACCGCGAAGTACGCGCCGGTCACCGACACCACCCAGACCGGCAGCCCCTCGGTCTTCGTCAACTGACATGAGCTGAGGTCTGTCCCACGATGACAAACCGCCGCCCGGATCCGTTGTTACCGACGGGTTCCCTTCCGGGCGGCGGTCCGGCACCTGGACGCCGGTGGTGAACCCTCCTCACGCCCCGTCGAGATAGGCCAGCACCGCCAGCACGCGGCGGTTGTCGTCGTCGGAGGGCGGGAGGTCGAACTTGGCGAAGATGTTGGAGGTGTGCTTGGCGATGGCCCGTTCGGTGACGACGAGTTGGGTGGCGATGGCGGTGTTGGAGCGGCCCTGGGCCATCAGTTCGAGCACTTCGCGCTCGCGCGGGGTCAGCCGGCCCAGCGGTTCGGCGCGGGTGTTGCGGCCGAGGAGCTGGGAGATGACCTGGGGGTCCATGGCGGTGCCGCCGCCTGCCACCCGGCGTACGGCGTCGACGAACTGGGCGGCGTCGAGGACGCGGTCCTTGAGGAGGTAGCCGATGCCGCCGCTGCCGTCGGCGAGGAGTTCGCGGGCGTAGAGCTGCTCGACGTGCTGGGAGAGGACGAGGACGGGCAGTCCGGGGATGGCGCGGCGGGCGTGGAGCGCGGCCTGGAGGCCCTCGTCGGTGAAGGACGGGGGGAGGCGTACGTCCACGACGGCGACGTCGGGCTTCAAATCCAGGAGGGCGGTGCGCAGTTCGGGGCCGGATTCGACGGCGGCGGCGATCTCGAAGTCGTACGCCTCCAGCAGCCGGACGAGCCCGTCCCTCAGGAGGAAGAGGTCTTCAGCGAGGACAACGCGCACGGAAGCTCCATCGTCACGGTCGTGGGGCCGCCGGGCGGGCTGCTGACGGCTAGGACACCGTCGAATGTAGCGAGGCGGCGCTCCACGCCGGCCAGTCCGGTGCCGCGCGAGGGGTCGGCCCCGCCCCGGCCGTCGTCACCGACCGCGACGCGCAGCACGTCGTCGGTGTAGTGGACGTCCAGCCAGAGCCGCTGGGCGCCGGAGTGCTTGGCGGCGTTGGTCAGCACCTCCGACACGGCGAAGTACGCGGCCGCTTCCACCGGGGCCTCGAAGCGGCCGGGCAGCTCCACGGTCACGTCCGCCGGGATGGGGGAGCGCAGCGCCAACGCCCGCACCGCGTCGCCGAGTCCGCGCTCGGCCAGTACGGGCGGGTGGATGCCCTGCACCAGTTCGCGCAGCTCGGTGAGGGCGTGCGCGGATGACTCCCGGGCGTCGGCGAGAAGTTGGCGGGCCTTGGCCGGGTCGGTCTCCAGGAGGTGCTCGACCATGCCGAGGCTCATGCCCATCGCGACCAGTCGGGCCTGCGCCCCGTCGTGCAGGTCGCGCTCGATCCGGCGCAGTTCGGCGGCGGAGGCGTCCGCGGCGGCCGTACGGGTCTCGGCGAGGCGGCTGACCCGCAGCCGCAGCGCCTGCTCGGGCGTGGGGGACAGGTAGGTCCGGCTCAGCCGGGTGTGCAGCACCATGAGGCTCGGCGCGAAGCGCAGTCCCAGCGCCAGCCATACGATGCCGAGCCCGGCCGCCGCCCATGCGGTGCTCTGGCCGGTGATGTGGATGAAGCCGTACCAGTCGGCGCCGCCCAGCTTGTGGACGCCCTGCCATGCGCCCGCCCCCAGCGCGATGCCCCACAGCCCCTCGGCGAACATGCCGACCGCGAGCCAGCCGAGAAAGGCGCCGGCGATGGAGTCGACCACCAGCCATTGGAGGTCCCGCCAGGTCGCGTGGTCCTCCAGCATCCACCGGGTGCGCTGCCACTGCCCGGTGAGGCCCCCCTTGAAGTGCGGCGGTTCCGGCCGGTAGGGGCTGGGAATCCGTACGCCGTACCACTCCTCGGCCAGCCGCCGCCGCTGGTCGGCCCGGCGGCGCACCCTCGCCAGGACGCGTGGGGTGGTCAGGATGCCGACCCCGGAGCCGATGGCGGCGATCGACCAGGTCGCCAGGGCCAGCAGGCAGACCGAGTCCAGCGCCAACAGGCCCGTCACCAGGCCCTGCCGGGCCGCTCGCAGTGCGCTTCGCATCTTCATGGTTGAAGTCTGTCGACGGCGGCCGTGCCCGTCACGGGCGTTCGCCCCCGGAAGTGGGGGTGTAGCCGGCACCACCTCCCGGTGTCAGCCAAGGCCTTCGCCGCCCTCGCGGCCGTCGTACGCCGCCCGGGCGGAGTCGATCGTCGGCCGGTGGCGGCGGGCCCAGGCGGCCATCGCCTCCAGCGGCTCGTACAGCTCGCGCGCGATGTCGGTGGCGGTGTACTCGACCTTGGGCGGGACGGTCGGGTACACGGTGCGGATCAGCATCCCGTCGCGCTCCAGGTGGCGCAGGGTCAGGGTGAGCATGCGACGGCTGATGCCGGGGATGCCGCGCTCCAACTCCGTGAAGCGAATAGGGCGTTGGATCACCGCCAGGATGATCTGCACGCTCCACTTGTTGCCGACGCGGTCGAGGATGTCGCGGATCGGGCAGGCGACCTCATGGATGAACGGATCGGGTACAGCGATGTTCCCCTGGGACATAAAAGTGCCTCCTTACGCCGATCGTCAGGGTCACAGACGATGGACCCGGTAACAAGACGTGCCCCAAGGGCACTTGTCGATACTTACAGGGGATTCCCATGCCCAAGACGGCGAAGACAGTCCTGTTCGACGAGATCGGCGGCCCCGAGGTCCTCAGAGTCGAGGAGATCGAGATCCCCGACCCCGGCCCGGGCGAAGTCCGCATCCGCGTCGACGCCTTCGGCCTCAACCGCGCCGAGGCGCTCTTCCGCGCGGGCGCGTACTACTACCAGCCGACCCTCCCCGGCTCCCGCAACGGTTACGAGGCGGCGGGCGTCGTGGACGCGGTCGGCGAGGGCGTCGGGGACCTCGCGCCGGGCGACCCGGTCAGCACCTTCCGGGTGCCGGAGCTGTCCGCGTACGGGGTGCACGGCGAGTACGCCGTCCTGGCGTCAACGGACCTCGTCCACCGGGCGGAGGGGGTCGACGTCGTCACCGGTACGTCGGTCTGGCTGACGTACGCGACCGCGTACGGGGGCCTGGTGGAGACCGGCGGAATGCGTCCCGGCGACACCGTCCTGATCACCGCCGGGTCCAGCGCGGTGAGCCTGGCCGCCATCCAGGTCGTCAACCACCTCGGCGCGATCCCCGTCGTGACCACCCGCACCGGCGCCAAGCGGGACCGGCTGCTGGAGGCGGGTGCGGCGCACGTCCTCGCACTGGACGAGGGAGACCTGGTCAAGCGGGTGCAGGCGGTCACCGGCGGCCAGGGGGCGGACCTGGCCTTCGACTCGGTCGGCGGCCCGGAGTTCGAGGAGCTCGCCCAGGCGCTGGTCCCGGGCGGCGCCGTGATCGTCTACGGCTGGCTCAACCCGGACCGGCCGCTGCTGCCGCGCAACTGGCCGCAGACCATCCACACGTACGCCAACTACGCCCTCATGGCGGACCCGAAGGTCCGTCGCCGTACCGTGCACTTCATCAACGCGGGGTTGCGCTCGGGCTCGTTCAAGCCGGTGATCGACCGGGTCTACGAGGGCATCGAGCAGGTCGCCGACGCCCACCGCCGCATGGAGTCCAACGAGCAGTTCGGCAAGATCGTGGTGACCGTCCAGCACTGACGCGCCGAGGGCGCCCGTCGTGTCGACGGGCGCCCTCAGGACGAACAGAAGTGCGGAACGGATCAGACGAGGTCGGCCTCGGCGAGCGCCTCGCCGCAGGTGCCGACGATCAGACGGGTCACGACGTAGGGGTCGACGTTCGCGTTGGGACGCCGGTCCTCGATGTAGCCCTTCTTGTCGACCTCGACCTGCCACGGGATGCGGACCGAGGCGCCGCGGTTGGAGACGCCGTAGCTGTACTCGTTCCACGGGGCGGTCTCGTGGGCGCCGGTGAGGCGCTCCTCGACACCGGTGCCGTAGTTCGTGATGTGCTCGAGCGGCTTGTCGCCCTTGCCGAGGGACTCGGCCGCGACGATGATCGCGTCGTAGTCCTCGCGCATCTTCTTGGTGGAGAAGTTGGTGTGCGCGCCCGCGCCGTTCCAGTCGCCCTTGGCCGGCTTGGCGTCCAGGGTCGCGGAGATGCCGAAGTCCTCGGCGGTGCGGTAGAGCAGCCAGCGCGCGATCCACAGCTGGTCGGAGACCTCCAGCGGGGAGACCGGGCCGACCTGGAACTCCCACTGGCCGGGCATGACCTCGGCGTTGATGCCGGAGATGGCGAGGCCGGCGGTGAGGCAGTTGTCGAGGTGCTTCTCGACGACCGGGCGGCCGAAGATCTCGTCTGCGCCGACGCCGCAGTAGTAGCCGCCCTGCGGGGCCGGGTAGCCGCCGATGGGGAAGCCGAGCGGCCGCGAGCCCTCGAAGAAGGTGTACTCCTGCTCGATGCCGAACAGGGACTCCTGGGCGGCGTACTTCTCGGCGACCGGGCGGAGCAGCGCACGGGTGTTGGACTCGTGCGGGGTGCCGTCGATGTTGAAGACCTCGCACATGACGAGGATGCTGTCGCCGCCGCGGATCGGGTCCTTGTACGTGGCGACCGGCTTGAGCACGCGGTCCGAGGCGTGACCCTCGGCCTGGTTGGTGCTGGAACCGTCGAAGCCCCAGGTGCCCGGCTCTTCGCCGTCGGCGATGATCTTGGTCTTCGAGCGGAGCTTGGCAGTCGGCTCGGTGCCGTCGATCCAGATGTACTCAGCCTTGTAGGGCACGGGCCTCATCCTTAACAAACGCGGGCTTTGCGGGTGCATTGGGCTATGCCGCAGCGTCACAACCTGCGATTTCTCAACCATTGCCCTGGTGTTAACCCACTGTGAACGAGTCTACGAATGTCTGGGAATGCGAGCCGGGTGGCCACAGGAGCCCCGGTAATCGCCGGTAATAGGGTGGAGGCATGCCGCACATCACAGTGGACTACACCGACACCCTCGCCGAGGCGTTCGACCGGCAGGCCTTCGCGCACGAGCTGCACCCGCTCGTCGCCGACATCGCCACGACCAAGGTGGAGGCCTGCAAGACCCGCTTCCGCCGGGTCGACGAGGCGGTCATCGCCGACGGAGCCCCCGGCCACGCCCTGATCCACATCGAGCTCGCGCTGCTGGCCGGACGCACCCCGGAGACCAAGTCCGAACTCACCGCCGCCGTCCTGGACCTGGCCCGCCGTCACACCGCCGCCACCCCCGGGCTGAGCGTCTCGACCTCGGTCGACGTCTCCGACCTCGGCCCCGCCTACGTACGCCACACGGAGCCGTAGGCCATGGCCCTGCGATTCGGACTCCTCGGCACCGGCCCGTGGGCTGCGCTCGCCCACGGACCGGCCCTTGCCGCGCATCCGGATGTCGAGCTCGTAGGCGTCTGGGGGCGCCGCCCGGAGGCCGCGGCCGCCCTCGCCGAGCGCCTGGGCGCCGCGGCGTACCCGGACGCCGACGCGCTGTTCGCCGATGTGGACGCCGTCGCCATAGCGCTGCCCCCGCACATCCAGTCGGGCCTGGCGGTCCGCGCCGCCGAGGCGGGCTGCCACCTGCTCCTCGACAAGCCGGTCGCGACCACTGCCGACGCCGCCCGCCGGGTCGCCGAGGCGGCAGAGCGGGCGGGGGTCGCCTCCGTGATCTTCTTCACGCTGCGCTTCGCAGCCGAGAGCGCGGCCTGGATCGAGGAACAGGCGGCGGTCGAGGGCTGGTTCACCGCCCGCGCCGACTGGCTCGGCTCGGTCTTCACCTCCGGGGACAGCCCGTTCGCGGCTTCCGCCTGGCGCCGCGAGAAGGGCGCACTCTGGGACGTCGGGCCGCACGCCCTGTCCGTACTGCTGCCCATCCTCGGCGACGTAACCGAACTGACCGCCGCTCGCGGCCCCGGCGACACCACCCACCTCGTGCTGCGCCACGCCGGAGGGGCCTCCAGTACCGCGACCCTCAGCCTCACCGCGCCCCCCGCCGCGGCCGGGGTCAGCGTCGAACTGCGCGGCGAGGCAGGAGTGGCAACGCTTCCGGCCCGGACCGAAGGACCTACGGCAGCCTTCCGTAACGCCATCGACGCCCTTGCCGACGCCGCCCGCACCGGCCGCCCGCACCCCTGCGACGCCCGGTTCGCCCTTCGCGTCACGGAACTGCTGGCATCCGCCGAATAGCTCTGGCGGTGCGGCCCGGCGGTGCCTATCGTCATGGTATGGCTGCGGATTGGTGGTCGATCGAGGTCCTGAACGCCCCCGGGACCCCGGCCGCCGGGTGGCGTGACGCGTATGCGCCCGCGCTCGTCGAATCGGCTGTGACGAACAGGGCGTTGGCGTGGGAATGGCACGGGTTCAGCTGGGGTGTGGTCTTCGAACTGCGCTTCGCGACCGAGGAGCACTGGCAGGTGTGGCACGCCCGCCCCGGGACCCGGGCGGCTCTCGACGCCGTTCCCGACCCGGTCGCCGGGCTGCTCGTCCATCGCGGCCGGGGCGGTGCCTCGGGCGCGTACGTACCGCGTCGCCCGCGTCGCTCGCCGGGGGCGGAGGCCGTGGAGCTGCCGGTTCAGCCGGCCATGGACCAGGCCGTGATGACGTAGATCATCCCGGCCAGCCAGGCCACCCCCACCGCGCCCGCCACCGCCAGGCCCGCGGCGACCGCGCGGTCGGTCCGTATGCCGTCCCGCGTCCCGGCCTGCATCTCGTTCATACCGTTCATACGGTGCAGCCTGCCGGGCGCGGCCGCCGAGCGCATGAGTGCGGATACTCAGATGTCGGCCGGGACCACGGCGGTGAGGCTGCTGCCGGCCACCGCCGCGTTCCCGTCCGCGGTCAGCCCTTCGGCCCGGAGTCCGGTCCCTGCCCGGAGTCCTGCCCCGGCCCGTAGTCCGGTCCGGGCCTGGAGTCCTGTCCCGGCCGGTCGTCCTGTCCTGGCCGGGAGTCCTGTCCCGGCCCGTAGTCCTGTCCGGGCCTCGAGTCCTGTCCCGGCCGGGAGTCCGGTCCCGCTCCCGGCCCGTGCTGCTCTCCCGGTCCCTGCTGCTCTCCCGGCCCGTGCTGCTCTCCCGGTCCCTGCTGGTTGTACGGCTGGCCCCCTGTGCCGATCGCCGGGCGGCGGATCGACTTGATGTCCGAGATCCGCTTCGCGGCGAAGTCGGACTGCACGCTCAGGTAACTGAACGTGCGCTGCCCGCCGTTGCCCCACGTCAGCCGTACGAGGCTCCACAGGTGGCCCGCATCACTCCTGTCGTACTTGACCGCCCATGCGGTCGGCACGTTCTGGGCGCGCAGCACACCGTCCGCGTGGTTGTGCTGCTCCCACGTCGCGAGGCGCTGCTGCAGCTTGCCGGTGAGGTAGTGGTTGCGCAGCTCCGCGGCGAGCCGGCTGCGGCCCGAGTCGTGGACGGCGTCGATGTACGCGCCGTAGAAGTTCGCCACCCGGTCGGTCGGCGAATTCGTGTTGCCGCTGCGAACGACGGCCGCCGGTGCCGGCCCCTGCGGCCCGGGCGGTGGCGCCTGCTGCGCCGCCGCCGGGATGGTGAACGCCGCCACCAGAGCGGCGGCGGCGAGAAGAGTGCGGCGGACCGTGCGAGTGCTGGTCATGGCGATCGGTAACCTTTCGCGTGCCGGAATGGGCTAATTCACCCATAAGGTGACGCCTTATCCTGTGCGACCCGATACGTCACAGCCGGTTGCACACGCGGCGAACGCCCGACAGTCCTACGAAAGGCCCTGCCGCCCCGGCCCGGCGTAGCGGCCGGGCGGGTCGCCCACCGCCGCGGTGAAGTCGCGGGTGAGGTGGGCCTGGTCCGCGTAGCCGAGGTCGGCGGCGAGGGCGGCCCAGTCGATGCCGACGCCCTGGTCGGCGCGTGCGGCGGCCTCGTGGAGCCGGGCCCGGCGCAGCACCCACTTCGGGCTCGCGCCGACGTACTCGGCGAAGAGCCGCTGAAGGCGCCGTACCGACAGGCCCAGGTCGGCCGCGACCTGGTCGACGCGGAACATGGAGGGCTCGGCGGTGATCCGCTCGAGCATCAGCCCCACCTCGAGCGCGACCGGGTCGGGCCGCGCGGGCAGCCGGGGGAGCAGGAAGCCCTCGGCCAGGCCGGCCATCGCGGTGCCGTCCTGACCCGCCCCGAGGATCACGCGGCCGGTCACCTCGGCCTCGGCCCCGAAGACCTCCGACGCCGGCACCCGCCGGTCCGCGAAGTCCGCCACGGGCCTGCCTGCGAAGGCCCGGAAGGCCCCCGACCGGAACTTCACGCCGAGCACCTGGCCCACGCCTTCGAGGCGTCGTACGAACAGCCCCCGGTCGACGCCGTACACCAGCGGCACGGGCTCCTCGAAGACCAGGTGGACGTTCGGATGCGCCAGCACCTTCGTCTCGTACGGCGGCCTGCCGCGCAGATCCCAGCGGACGTGCCAGTAGAACTCCACGTACGGCTCGGCCGCCGGCCCCGGCTCGTGCCGTACGAGAGTGCTGACCTGCGCCGTCTCGCCGGGGTGGAGCACGCCGCGGCCCATGTCGCGTTTGTTCAAGACCAGCCTCCGCCCATGCCTCTAGCGTCCCATCCATGCAGACACCCGTGGAGCACCTGCACGCATACATGTCCGAAGCCGCCGCCGAGGCGGCCCGTATCGCCCGTGGCGTCACCCCCGACCAGCTGTCCGCGCCAACCCCCTGCGACAAGTGGGACACGCGGACGCTGGTCAACCACTGGGTCCTCTACTCCTCCCACGGCCTGGAGCACCGCGCCCTGCGCAAGCAGCTCCCCGAGTCCCTCACCGAACGCGACTTCACCACGGACCCCGACTGGGCGGAGGCCTACGCGGCACAGCTGGACCGCGCGGTCGCGGCCTGGGCGGACCCGGCGGTGTGGGGGGGAGAGGTGGACCTCGGCTTCGCGAAGATGCCCGCGGCCGAGATCGCCTCGCTCGTCGTCAAGGAGACCGTCGTCCACGGCTGGGACGTGTCCCGCGCCACCGGCCAGCACTACCGCTGCTCCGACGGGCTCGGCGAACTCATCCTCAAGGTCGTGGACCACCACGCCGAGATCTACCGCCAGTACGAGGGCTTCGCCGAGCCCGTCCCGCTGCCGGACCCGGCCCCGGACTCCACTCTGGACCGCGCGCTGGCCCTGTCGGGCCGCGACCCGCGGTGGGTCAGGCGTTGAGCACGCCGGCACCCAGCAGGCCGAACAGCAGCACGCCGATGATGAGCCGGTAGATCACGAACGCGTTGAAGGAGTGCTTGGCCACGAACTTCAGCAGCCAGGCGATGGACGCGTAAGCGACCAGGAACGACACCAGCGTGCCGACCGCGAGCGGTGCGGCACCGACACCGGCGCCGACCGCGTCCTTGAGCTCGTACAGGCCGGCGCCGGTGAGTGCGGGGATGCCGAGGAAGAAGGAGAGGCGGGTGGCGGCGACGCGGTCGAGGTCCAGGACGAGGGCCGTGGACATGGTGGCGCCGGAGCGGGAGAAGCCGGGGAAGAGCAGGGCGAGGATCTGGGAGGAGCCGACGAGCATGGCGTCCTTGAAGGTGGTGTCATCCTCGCCGCGCTTGTGGCGGCCCATCTGGTCCGCGCACCACATCACGATGCTGCCGACGATCAGGGAGCCCGCCACCACCCACAGTGAGGCCAGCGTGCCCTCGATCAGCGGCTTGGCGGCGAGCCCGACGAGCACGATCGGGATGGTCGCGTAGATGACCCACCAGGCGAACTTGTAGTCGTGGTGGTAGCGCTCCTCGCGGTTGCGCAGGCCGCGGAACCAGGCGGAGACGATCCGCACGATGTCCTTGAAGAAGTACACGAGCACGGCCGCGATCGCCCCGACCTGGATGACCGCGGTGAAGGCCACCACCGACGTGTCGTCCACCGGGATGTTCATCAGCCCTTCGGTGATCTTGAGGTGGCCGGTCGAGGACACGGGCAGGAACTCGGTCACCCCCTCCACGACTCCGAGCACCGCGGCTTGGCTGATACTGATCGCGCTCATGAGACCCATCTCTGCGGAGTTCGTGGGACGGCCTGGAGTCAGACCCTACGTAGTGTAGGGGCTCGCCTTTGGTGGCTCCGCACAGTCTGCAACAAGCCCGCGGCGGCCCGCACCGAGGCTGCCTTATTGACGGCGTGACGCACAGCGGCGACTGTAATGAACATGACCAGACGAGTCGCTTTACTGGGTACCGTCCTCGCCCTCGTCGCGGCCCTCGCCTTCGGCGGCGCCGGTACGAGCGCCGCCGCTACCGGCGCTCCGGCCGACTCGCTCTGGTTCGACGGCACCGCCCTGACGGTCACCGGAACCGGCTTCACCGACAGCTACGGCCGCCAGGTCGTCCTGCGCGGCTACAACGTCTCCGGCGAGACCAAGCTCGAGGAGAACGCCGGACTGCCCTTCGCCTCCGTCGCCGACGCGAAGAAGTCCGCCACCGCCCTGCGCGCCCTCGGCGGCGGCAACGCCGTCCGCTTCCTGCTGTCCTGGGCGCACGCGGAGCCCGTACGCGGCCAGGTCGACACCGCGTACCTCGCGGCCGCCACCGCGCAGATGCAGGCCTTCCTCGACGCAGGGATCCGGGTCTACCCCGACTTCCACCAGGACCTCTACTCCCGCTACCTCTTCAACGAGGGCAGCTGGTACAGCGGCGACGGCGCCCCGAAATGGGTCGTGGACGCGGGCGGCTACCCGGCCGAGTACTGCGGCGTCTGCCTCTTCTGGGGGCAGAACATCACTGGGAACCAGGCCGTCACCCTCGCGACGTACGACTTCTGGCACAACACCGGCGGCGTCCAGGACGCCTTCCTCGCCACCGCGCAGACCACCATGACGTACCTCGCCCAGCACCTCACGAGCTCCGAGTTCGCGGCCGTCGCCGGCTTCGACCCGTACAACGAGCCGCACTTCGGGACACTCGACTCGGGCCAGACCAGCCGCAGCTGGGAGCAGGACGTGCTGTGGCCCTTCTACCAGAAGTTCCGGGCCCGGATGGACAGCGCGGGGTGGACCGCCAAGCCCGCGTTCGTCGAGCCCAATCTCTTCTGGAACGCCAACCTCGACTTCCAGAAGCAGGAGGGCGGCCTGCTCGACGCCGGGACGCTGGGCCCGCGCTACGTCTTCAACACCCACTTCTACGACCAGGCGGCGATCTCCGGCGTCTTCATGTGGGGCAACGCCTCCGACGGCCAGTACGCCGGCAACTTCGGCACCGTCCGCGACCGCGCCACGGCCTCCGGCACGGCGGCGGTCGTCAGCGAGTTCGGGCACCCCCTGTCGGGGTCGGTGTCGGGCAAGGCGCCGACCGTCCTGAAGGCGATGTACCAGGCACTGGACTCCCGGGTGAAGGGCGCCGACTGGTGGTCGGATCCGCAGGACTCCGGGTCCGTGCTGTCCGGCACGCAGTGGCAGTGGGACATCTACAACGACCGCCACAGCGAGCTGATGAACGGCAACCCCGACAAGGTCCTCACCGCCGACGACGCCTGGAACGACGAGGACCTGTCCGCCGTCGCCCTCGACGACTCGGGTACGGCCGTCCTGCGCCAGGACACCCGGCTGCTCGACCGCGTCTACCCGGCGGCCACGGCCGGCAGCACCCTCGCCTTCACCTACGAGGACCGCTCCCGCGACGGCTCCACCACCCTGACCTGGAACCCGGTCCCCAGCTCGCTGCCCAATGTCTCCTCCCTCGTCGGCACCGGCCAGTACGGCCTGCTCGTCTGGCGCTCCAGCGGCATCACCGCCCCCACCGAGCTGCACCTCCCGGCCTCCTTCGCGACCGCCTCGACCACGGTCGTCTCCGACCTCGGTACGGTCACCGGCCCCTCCGCCTACACCGCCGGCACTGCTGTCGCGGCCGCCGCCGAGCCCGGCGGCACCGGCAGCCGGCGCCTCCTGCTCACCGCTCCCGCCACCTCCGGCACCCTCCACTAC
Organism: Streptomyces sp. NPDC059373; assembly: GCF_042751495.1. Classification (NCBI taxonomy): domain Bacteria; kingdom Bacillati; phylum Actinomycetota; class Actinomycetes; order Kitasatosporales; family Streptomycetaceae; genus Streptomyces; species Streptomyces sp. NPDC059373. The sequence continues at coordinate 91,031 of NZ_JBHYXC010000010.1, forward strand.
GCCCTGGTGGCCAACACGGCGGGCGCGGCGCCGTCGGCGGCACTGCGGGCGGCCGCGCAGAGCGAGTTGGCGGCGTGGGCGGCGAATCACTTCTGACCCAGATGCCCCACCCACACCGGAAGTGACACAGCTTGACATATACCCATAAAGAAAAGATAAGCGCACAATAGTGGTGAACCAGCTCGGTCAGACTTGCAAGGAATCGAAGGAGGCGAGTCGTATGGCCGACGTCTCTCACCGCCCAGGCGATATCTCCGGTCACCCCGATGTGACGGAGATGCGCGACCGCTACGCCCGTGTGCTGGGCGGGCGGGATGTCGTTCTCGTGGACGGCCCGGTGCTTCTCGCCGGCCTCTACTGCGCCATCTCCCCCTGGACGGTCCACTTCTCGGGTGCCCAGCCGCAGCTGGCGCTCAACAACCTCATCTTCGGCATCGCCATCGCCGTGCTCGGGTTCGGGCTCGCGATGGGGCCCACCAGGATGTACGGCCTGAGCTGGGCCTTGGCCGCGGTGGGCGTCTGGCTGATCGTCGCCCCGTGGATCGTCGGCAGCAACCCGACGACCGGCACGATCGTCAACAACATCATCATCGGCGCCATCACGTGCCTCCTCGGCCTCGTGGCCGCCGCCACACTGATGCGGGCGACCCGCCAGCCACCCGGCTGACCTCTGAGAGGACCCGGGCCGTCGCGCGAGCGGCGGCCCGTCTGTTTGCTGCGCCTTGCCTTCGCTGTGCCTCCGCGCCGGTCCGGCCGAGGAGGCAGAATCCGGCGTTATGGAACTGCGCCAGCTCGAATACTTCGTCGCCGTCTCCGAAGAGGCGAGCTTCACCAAGGCCGCCGCCCGCCTGCATGTGGCGCAGCCAGGGGTGAGTGCGCAGATCCGGCAGCTGGAACGGGAGTTGGGCCAGCCGCTGTTCGACCGCTCGGGGCGGACCGTACGGCTCACGGAGGTCGGACAGGCCGTGATGCCGTTCGCACGGGCGGCGCTCGGGGCGGTCGCCGGAGCGAGGCTCGCCGTGGACGAGCTGGCGGGGCTGGTGCGCGGGCACGCCGCCGTGGGCATGGTGGCGTCGTGCGGGCCGCTGGGCCTGCCGGGGCTGCTGGCCGAGTTCCACCGCGTACACCCGGGCGTCGAGATCAGCCTGACCGAGGCCAACTCCGACGTTCTGCTGGAGGGCATCCAGAGCGGCCGGCTCGACATGGCCGTGGTGGGCCTGGCCACCGACCCGCCACCGGGGATCGCCGTCCAGGTCGTCGTCGACGAAGCCCTCGCCGCGGCCGTGGCCCCGGACGACCCCCTGGCCGGCAGCCGTACGGTCCGCCTGGACGCCCTCCAGGACCGCGCCCTCATCACCCTCACCCGGGGCACCGGACTGCGCACCGCCGTCGACAACGCCTGCGCCAAGGCCGGCTTCCGGCCGCGTATCGCCTTCGAGGCCAGTGACCCGAACATCCTGGCCGACCTGGCCGCGCAGGGCCTCGGCGTGGCGATCCTCCCCGAATCCCTCGCCGCCGCCCGCACCGCCGACCTGTGCCCCCTCACCGTCACCGACCCCGCCCTGCGCTCCCAACTCGCCCTCGCCTGGCGCGCCGACACCCCGCCCGGCCCCGCCGCCCGGGCCCTGATCCGGCACGCCCGCGCCGCGCTACGGTGACCTGAGGATCATCTGCTGTAGCCCGGGAACTCGGCCCACGGCGCCCCCAGCCGCTCGGCGATCACCAGCGACGGAGTCCAGTAGTCCCGGTCCCGGTCCTCGGCGCCGGCTCGCGCAGGGCCGGGAATTCGCGGCGGAAGATACGGTCGCGGTTGCCCGCGAAGCGCTTCCGGACATCCGCCGGCCAGGCGTACGTGCCCTCGCCGTGGATGGTGGAGCCGAAGCGGACGGCGGCCGGGATCAGGCCTTCGTCGCGCGCGAGGGCGATCATCTCGTCGAAGAAGGCCCGCCACGGATCACCCTCGGGGAGCAGCTGGACGAGCGGTGGCTCGTGCGCGATCAGCCCGGACAGCGCCTCCGGATGCCCGGCGGCCGGCGCAAGACCGATGATCGCGCCCGCACTGTTGCCGAAGACCAGCGCCTGCCCGCCCGCGAGCCGGTCGATGACCTCCTCCACGTCGGCCGCCTGCTCGGAGACCGATGTCGGCGCCTCAGACTCACCGGTGCTGCGCCGCGAGTTGCCCCGCCGGTCGTAGGCGATCACCGTGAACGCGTCGCCGAGTGCCTCGGCCACCTCCGCGTAATAGCCCGCGTCGCCGCCCGACCCGGAAATCATCCTCTGATGAACGTTGGCGGCTGTGTCAGGTTTGCCAGGTCGCCGGGGTCGGTGTTGGCGCCGCACAGGACGACAGCGACCTTCTCGCCGGGTTCCGGGACGTACGCGCCCGTGCGCAGCGCGGCCAGTGCGGCGGCGGCGGAGTGCTCGACGGCGAGCCGGCGCTGGTCCCACAGGGCCTGGCGGGCGGCGACGATGGCCTCGTCCGGGACGAGGACGGAGCGTACGTCCGCATGCTGCGCCCAGCGCAGGGCGGTGGCGGAGACGCGGCGGGCGCCGAGCGAGTCGGCGGCGACGGAGTCCACCGGCACGTCCACGACCCGGCCCGCTTCGAGGGCGGCGTTGAGCGACCGGCAGTGCTCCGGCTCCACGGCGACGACCCGCACTCCGTGGTGGTCGGCGGCGGCCGCGACGCCCGCGAAGAGTCCGCCACCGCCCACCGAGACGACGACGGTGTCCAGGCCGCCGCCGAGGGCTGCGTGGACCTCGTTCAGCAGCGTGCCGGCGCCTGCGGCGATGAGCGGGTGGTCGAAGGCGTGGGACTGGACCGCACCGGTCTCGGCGGCGTACGTACGCGACGCCTCCAGCGCCTCCGCGTACTCCGTACCGACCTGCGTCACATCCGCGCCCAGCGCCCGCAGTCCCGCCACCTTCACCTCGGGCGCGGTGACCGGCACGAAGACGCTCGCCCTGATCCCGTACCGCCCGGCCGCCCAGGCGCAGGCCAGGCCCGCGTTGCCGCCGCTGGCGATGACCACGCCCGCCTCGGGCATCGTGCCGGCCTCGAGGAGCGCGGCGGTGAAGTTGGCCGCGCCCCGGGCCTTGAACGTGCCCGTGTGCTGAAGGAATTCAAGGGCGAACGACACCTCGGCGGAGCCGAACTCCCCGGGGTCGGAGGGGACCACGGTGACGGGCCGGACGTGGCCGGCGATGCGGTCGGCGGCGGACTTCACGCCGCTGTAGGTGAGCTCAGGGAGTTCAGTCATGGTCCGATCACGGTATCCCTCACGCCCACGACGAGCCGCCCCCGCTCCGGCGGAGCCGATGCACCCAATGCCGTATCCAGGACCCGACAGGCAGCGGGACCGCGACGCGCGTCTCGTGCCTGTGCTGAAGTTGCCGCTCGTATCTGTCAGTGATGTCCACTCGGCTGAGTCTGTAGAGTGATTGGCCTGGACGACATGGCCAATCACGGGAGAGTGGCACGGTGGCGGAGACACGGCTCGGCGCCCGGCAGCTCGCCGCACTGCTGCCCGATCCGGCGGGGGCACGGCCCGCCTACCGGCATCTCGCGCAGGCGGTCGGCGCGTTGATCCTGGACGGCCGGATCGGGCTGCACGTGAAGCTGCCGGCCGAGCGCGAGCTCGCCCCGGCGCTGCGGACCAGCCGGGCCACCGTCACGGCGGCGTACGACCTGCTCCGGGAGAGGGGTTACGCCCGCAGCAGGCGCGGCTCGGGGACCTTCACCGCGCTCCCGGAGGACCTGCGGCCGGCCGCCGTCAACCGGCTGCTGAGCACCGAGGACACCGCCATCGACCTCACGAAGGCGGCCCCCGGGATCCCCGGACAGGTGCTCACCGACGCCCTCGCCGAGATCGCGCCCAGGATGGCGGAGTACGCCCACACCCCCGGCTACCACCCCTACGGCCTGCCCGAGCTGCGCGCCGCCGTCGCCGACCGCTACACCGCGCGCGGCCTGGCCACCCTGCCGGAGCAGATCCTGATCACCTCGGGGGCGCAGCACGCCAACACCCTCGTGCTCGGCCTGCTGTGCGGGCCCGGCGACCGCGTGCTGATCGAGAACCCGACGTACGCCAACGCCCTTGACGCCATCCGTCGCGCCGGGCTGCGGATCGCCCCCGTGCCGGTCACCGACGACGGCTGGGACAGCGAGATCTTCGAGTCGACCTGCCGCCAGGCCGTGCCCCGCCTCGCCTACCTGATCCCCGACTTCCAGAACCCGACCGGCTGCCTCATGCCCGACGAGCAGCGCGCCCGGGTCCTGCGGGCCACCCGGCAGTCCGGCACATTGTTGGTCGTCGACGAGACCATCGCCGCCATGGCGCTCGACGTCCCCGCCCCGGCGCCCCTCGCGAGCGTCGCGGGGCGCGGCGAGAGCGACCACGTCATCACCATCGGCTCGATGAGCAAGACCCATTGGGGCGGTCTGCGCGTCGGCTGGCTGCGCGCCCCCTCCCGGCTGGTCACCGAACTGGCGGGCCAGCGCGTCGCCTCCGACATGGCGGGCGCGGTCCTGGACCAGCTGCTGTCCGTGGTGCTCCTCGCCCGCGACGGCGAGCTGATGCCGGCCCGCCTGCAGCGGCTGCGCGAGCAACGCGCGGCCCTCACCGCCGCCCTGGCCCGGCACCTCCCGCAGTGGAGCCGGCCGTCGCCGCCCGGCGGCCTCGGGCTCTGGGTCGACCTGGGCGAGCCGATCGGTTCGGCCCTGGCCGAGCGGGCCCTCGACTACGGCGTACGGATCGAGAGCGGCACCCAGTTCGCCGCCCACCCCGGCACGCTGGAGCACCGGCTGCGCATCCCGTACACCCTGCCCGCGGACACCCTCGACGAGGCCGTACGCCGCATGGCCGCCGCCCTCGCCACCGGCCTGCCGCCGTCCCCGGGGGCCGAACGGCCGCGCTGGGTCGCCTGATCAGGCCGGCTGTGGCTTGCGTACGAAGGTGAGCGCGGCCAGCGTCGTCAGCCCGGCCAGCAGCCCCCAGAACGGCGCGCTGACCCCCGCCACGGTGATCCCCGACGCGCTCACGGCGAAGGCCACCATCGCCGCCTCCCGGCGCTCGGGGTCGGCCATCGCGGCACCGAGGGCGCCGCTCAGCGCGCCCAGCAGCGCGAGTCCGGCGACGGCCTCGATCAGCAGCGGGGGAGCGGCGGCGAGCAGCAGCGTGGCCGAGCCCGCGCACAGCCCGAAGACCAGGTAGGCGCCGCCCGCCGTCACCGAGGCGACCCACCGGCGCTCGGGCAGCGGATGCGCGTCGGGCCCGGCGGCCAGCGCCGCCGTGATCGCCGCCAGGTTGACGGAGAACCCGCCGAAGGGTGCACCCAGCACGGTGGCGGCGCCGGTGCTCAGCAGCACGGGCCGCATGGGCGGCCGGTAACCGTACGTGGCGAGGACGGCCGCGCCGGGGAGGTTCTGCGAGGCCATCGTCACCAGATAGAGCGGGACGCCCAGACCGATCAGCGAGCCCGCACCGAACGCGGGCATGGTGAACGTCAGACTCGGCAACAGGCTGCCCGATATGTGCGCGCCCTGTGTCCCCGGGTGCCAGGCGATCCCTGCCAGCGCCACGACCAGCGCCCCCGGTATCGCCCACCGCCGCGCGAAGCGGCTCAGCAGCAGCCACGCCGCGATCACCGGCAGCGCCAGCGCGGGGAGTTGCACGGCGGCCCTCGCCGGGGCGAGGCAGATCTGCAGCAGCACGCCGGCCAGCATCGCGGCGGCTATCGGTGCCGGAATGGCGGCGATCAGGCGGCCCAGTCGGCCGGACAGCCCAGTGAGCAGCATCAGCCCGCCGGCCACCACGAACGCCCCCACCGCATACCGATATCCCCCCGGCTGCCGCCCCGCCGCCACCAGCATCGCCGCGCCCGGCGTCGACCACACAATGCTGATCGGCTGCCGATACCGCAGCCCCAACCCGATCCCCAGCGCCCCCATCGCCACACACAACATGAACAGCCCCGACGTCGCCTCCCCCTGATCCGCCCCCACCGCCCGCAGCCCCGCCACCACCACCGCAAACGAACTGGCAAACCCCACCACGGCCGCCACCACGCCGGTCCACACCGTGTTCCACATATGGAACACCCTAACGGGTTGGGGGTAGGCCGCTCGCCTGAGGCGAGCGAAGCGAGGTGGGGGTCCCCCCGGCCGAAGGCTGGGGGTGGGGGCACCTCCCAAAGGAAGCTTTGGGGGAGGCTGGCCCAACCCGCCCGCACCCGGCAACGGGCGCGCACCACGACGGTGGGTGGCCGGGGGTGCGTCGGCGGCTGACGGTCCGCAGCCGGGACCGGGGTTGGCCGGGGGTCCGGGGTGCAACCCCGGAGAGGCGGCGGCCAGGCGATACTGTCGGCCATGAGCGCAAGCGCCCCCGGCGACCTCGCGGCAGCGATCGGCACCCGAATCGCGCGGCTCCGCCGCGAGCGGGGGCTGTCCCTCTCGGAGCTGGCCCACCGGGCGGGCGTCGGCAAGGCGACCCTCTCCGGCCTGGAAGCGGGTACCCGCACCAACCCCACCGTCGAGACCCTCTACGCACTCACGGGACAACTCGGCGTACCCCTGGCCGCCGTCCTCCCCGAGCCCACCACGCCAGGCGCGAAGACCCTGCACGGCGCCGCCGTCTCCGCCACGCTTCTGGAGGCCTTCACCGACGCCGACGGCTCCACCACCGAGCTCTACCGCCTCCGGATCCGGCCCGGCCGCACCCAGACGTCCCCGCCGCACCCGCCCGGCACCGTCGAGTACCTGACCGTCTTCTCGGGCACCGCCCAAGTCGGTCCCGCCGAGGCGCCGTTGACGGCGGGCCCGGGCGGTCACGTCAGCTGGTCCGCCGACGTCCCGCACACCTACGCGGCGGTCGGCGAGGTCGAGGTCGAGGCCGCACTCCTCATCCGAAGTCCGGTTCTGATCAGGGGATTTGTCGGCGGCACGGGGTAAAATCGAAGGAGTGAGCGAGAGTTCGCCGACCGCCTCAGGAGGTTGCCCATGACCGCTTCCGCAACCCTGACCACTCCTCTGACCACATCTCTGCCGAAGAAGCCCCTGCCCGCCGGACAGCCGCGCGAGTGGTACGTGTCCCACAACCGCCGGCTGAAGGCCATGCGCCTGGCCATCGCCCTGCTCGACGCGGGGGTCTACACGCCCGCCCAGGCCCACAATGTGCGGATACGTTCCACCGCGGCCCGCATCGGCGTGCACCCGCCATCCAACACCACCTGCCACCTGGTCCGTTCACTGATCCGCCACCACGCCTGATCCGACGACCGTGCCCGCCGCCGCACACGCGGCGGCGGGCACGGTCGTCAGAGCCGGATGACGACCAGGGCTGTGTCGTCCGCGGTGCCGTGCGCCGGGGTCAGGTCGTCCAGCAGGGCGTCGGCCAGCGACTCGGGGTCGAGGCTGCCGTGCCGGACCAGGCTCTCGGCGAGCCGGGCCAGGCCGGTGTCGATGTCCTCCCTACGGCGCTCGATGAGGCCGTCGGTGTAGAGCGCCAGCAGGCCGCCGGCCCTGAAGGAAACGCCGGCCTGTGGCCTCGACCGCTGATCCGGCCGGGCCGCGAGCGGCGGATCAGTCGCCTGGTCCAGGAACTCCACCGTGCCGCCCGGACTCACCAGCACGGGCGGCGGATGGCCGGCGCTGCTGTACGTGATGGTGTGCGCGGCATCGTCGATCACCGCCTGCACCGCCGTCGTCGACTCGGCCCCCGGCACCGACCGGGCGTACAGCTCAAGCCCCTCCAGCGCCTGCGCGGGCCCCTCCGCGACCCGTACCGCCGCGCTGAGCGCACTGCGCAGCTGCCCCATGACGCACGCGGCCGCCAGTCCGTGCCCGACCACGTCCCCCACCGCCACCGCGCAGCGCTCGTCGGGCAGCACCACCAGGTCGTACCAGTCGCCGCATACATTGAGCGCGGTGGTGGCGGGCCGGTAGCGCACGGCGGTCAGGTGCGGCCCCACGGGCTGCGGTGCGGGGAGCATGGCCTCCTGCAGGGCCAGAGCCACTTCCCGCTCCCGGGCGTTTGCCTGCCGCAGCCGGTCGTTGACCTCCTGGAGCTCCCGGGCGCGGGTGTACAGGTCCGCCTCCAGCACGCGCTGCCGGTCGTCCCCGTCCGGGGTCCCCTGGCGCCGGATCAGCTCGGTCACCTCCTCCACCCGGTGCACGATCAGCGTCACCTGCCCGTCAGGCCCGACCACGGGCGTGTTCACCGGGCTCCAGTACCGCTCCTCGAACGTCCCCGGATGGCCCGGGACCTCCACGTCGTACCGCTGCAGCGCCATGCTCTCCCGCTCGCCTGTCTCCGTGACCCGGCGCAGCGAGGCCTGCACGTGCCGCATTCCGGTCGCCCCGGAATTCGCCGGATTGTCGGGGAACACATCGAGGAGATGCCGCCCCACCAGCTCCCACCGGTGCTTCCCCGCGAGCCGCAGATACTCGTCATTGACGTCGGCCACGACCAGCTGCGGCGTCAGGAGCGCGGCGGCACCGGGCAGGGCCTGGAACACGGCCGCGTAATCGATCTTCTCCCCGCTCACGTGCCACCTGCTTAGTGAAGCCCCCGCAGCTTCGCTTCTAGAGGAACTTGGCCTCGATCTCGGCGAAGAAAGCCTTGGCGAGCAGCTGGAAGTCGTTCTCGCGCAACGCGATCACGTCGCCCACCTTGTACCCCAGCACCGATTTCTCGGGGTTCAGCCGGATCTGCTTGTCGGCTGACAGCTTGCCGTCATTGCTCGTCATCGAGGTGCACAGCACTCGCACCTCGTTGAGCGCGTTGCCGTCCTTCTTCTCCAGCGTGCGGCTGCGGTGCACGAAGTAGTTGTCCAGGACCTGGACCATGTTGTTGAAGAACACCGGCTCGAAGGCCTCCGCCGCGGCGTCGTACCGCGCCTTGCCCTCACCGCCCAGGGCCGCTCCGGCGGCCGCCGTCTCGCGGTACGCGGCGACCTGCCCCTCGATCTTCGCCCGGCAGTCGTCGATGTACTCGCGACTGTATTTGTTCATGCTCAGCATGACCGCAGCCTCCTGGTCCTTTGCCTATCCACATCGTGCCACGCCGGGCAAACACCGCTTCAGTCGTGGTCGTACACCGTCACCGCTATGCCCTGCTCGCTCAGCCTCGCCAGGACCAGCGGTTCAATCCTCTCCCATCGTCCGCCCGCCGGCCCACACCCGATACGAGGCATATGCACGGACGCACCGAGCCCGGCCACGCGGCCGGGGACGCCCTTGCTGCCGGGGCCGAAGTCATTGCCCGCCGTGATCCGCACCGTAGCGGGCGGCACTGACAATCGGCGCACGGCTCAACCTCGACCGGAGCTTCTGCGTCCTCGTACATACCGCGTATGCATACGCGGTATGGAGAGAGCAGAAGGGCATCCATGTACAGCAAGGCATTCGCCCCGGAGTATCAAGGGGCGCTCACCTCCCTGTCGGTGAACTCCTCCCTGGTGGACGTACTGGCCAAGGGAAAGGAGCAGTTGAGGTGGGCGGAGCGCGCGGGGTCGCGGGAGGAGGTGTCGCGGTCGGCGCTGGCCGTCGCGGAGGCGCACCGGCGGCTGGGGCATGTCGCCGAGGCCGACCGGGCGTGGAAGGCGAGCTACGGCGCGGCTCGGTCCGTCGGTGACCTCGGGGCGATGGCGTGGGCGCTGTGGAGCGGCGGCACGCTGGCCCGGCAGCGGGGCGCGCTGGCGCTGGCGCGCCGGCTGCTCGGGCTCGCGGCGGAGCTGGGTGAGCGCGGCGGGGACGTGGTCGTACGGGGATACTCGCTCGCCGGGATGGCGGAGACCGGCCGGATCCAGGGGGACTACGCGTCCGTGGCGACCCTGCACGAGCAGCTGCTCGCCGAAGCCAGGAGGCGCGGCGAGGCCCGGCACACGGTGTGGGCGCTGGAGGGCATCGCGCAGATACACCGCAACACCGGCTTGTACGACACCGCGCTGGCGATGTTCGAGGAAGCGGCCGCGATAGCGGAGAAGGCCGACGACCGCCGGGGCCGGGCCTGGGCACTGCGCGGCATCGCCGACATCGTGTCCGTACGGGACGAGGACGCCGACCGCGCCCTGGCACTGCTCGCCGAAGCGGAACTCACCTGCCGCGAGATGACCTTGTCCAGCGCCCTGGCCTACAACCACAAGATGCGCGGCAACGTGCTCTTCCGCGCCCGCCGTTACCAGGAGGCCAGGCCGGTGTACGAAGAGGCGCTGGCGGAGTTCCGCGCCATGAGCGAGCCGCGCGGCGAGGCACTGGCACGGCTGGGCCTGGTCAAGACGCTGGCCCATCTCGGGCGGGACCGCGCGGAGACCGCCGCCGATCTGGACGAGCTGCGCGAGACCCTCGACCGGATCGGCCTGCGCCACGCCCGCGACATGGTCGACAAGGCCCGCGCCGAGTTCGGCCTGGACGGGGAGGCCCGGCGATGACCGTGCCGACGACAACCGACCGCACCGCCCAGGCCACCGCCCAGCAGATCCTGGCCCGCTGCCGCGAACTCGTGCGGCCGCAGCTGGCGGCGGCCATCGGACGCCTCCACCCCTGGCCCGGCGAAATGGCGGCCTTCTCGCTCGGCTGGAGCGAGCTGAACGGCAGGCCGGTTCCCGGCACCGGCATCGGCTCCGGACGCGGCACCGGCACCGGACGCGGCACCGGCGGCAAGGGGGTGCGCCAGGCCCTCACCGTGCTGTGCGCAGAGGCCGTCGGCGCGCCCGGCGAGACCGCCGTCGCCGGCGCGGTCGCCGTCGAGCTGATCCACACCTTCTCCCTGCTCCACGACGACATCATGGACGGCGACGAGCTGCGCCGGCAGCGCGCGACCGTATGGAAGGCCTACGGCACCGGCCCCGCCGTCCTCGCGGGGGACGCACTGTTCGCCCTCGCCCTGGAGACGCTCGCCGAATCCGGCAACCCCCACAGCGGCGAAGCCGTACGGCATCTGGCAGGGGCGCTGAACGACCTGGTCCGCGGGCAGGCGGAGGATCTGCTCTTCGAAAGCCGCCCGTGGACCGGCCCCCATGCCGTGGAACCGCACGAGTACCGGTCCATGGCCGACCACAAGACCGGCTCCCTCCTCGGCTGCGCCGCCGCCCTGGGCGCGACGCTCGCCGGAGCTCCGGCCCCGACCGTCGCCGCCCTCGCCCGGGCCGGACGTCACCTCGGGGTGGCCTTCCAGGCCGTCGACGACCTCCTCGGCATCTGGGGCGACCCCGAGGTCACCGGCAAGCCCGTCCACAACGACCTCCGTCAGACGAAGAAGACCTTCCCCGTCCTCGCCGCCCTGGCCACCCCCGGTCCGGCCGCCCGGCGCCTCACCGCGCTCCTCACCTCGCCGACCCCGCTGGACGCCGCCGCCCTGCGCGACGCCGCCGCCCTGATCGAGGAGGCCGGCGGGCACTCCGCCGCCCTGGACGAGGCCCACCGCCACCTCGACATCGTCCGTGACTGCCTGGACAGCGTCCCGCTCTCACGGGACGCGGCCGGTGACATCCGTACGCTTCTGCCCTTCCTCGTCAGCCGCAGAATGTGACCCGCGGGCTCAACTGACCGTCCATACGAAGTCGGCGGTATCGGTGGCACCGCCGCTGTCGGTCGCGGTGACGTGGACCGTCCTGGTGCCGGTGGAGGTGGCGGTGCCGGAGATCACCCCGGAGCGGCTGATGGACAGTCCGGCGGGCAGCCCGGTCGCGGTGAAGGTGAGGGCGGACCCGGCCGTGGTGGTGCGTCCGGCGATCCGCAGCTCCACCGCGCTGTGGGCCTGGCTGCTCATGCCGTGCGGATTGGTCACCGTCACGCTGCCACCAGAACTGCCCGTGTCGGTGAGGGCCTTGGCGCTCAGCGTGCTGCTGACGGTCAGGGCCCCGGTCAGGGGCAGGTTCCTGGACGAGTCGCCGACCATGATCTGGTAGCTGCCGGCGGTGGTGGTCCAGCCGCCGGCGCTGTCCGACCAGTGCGCCAGATCGTGCGCGGTGACGGTGAAGTGCACAGTCTGGCTCGCCCCCGGTTGCAGGTCGACCCGCTGGAATCCCTTGAGCTGCTTGGCCGGTTCACCCGTCGAGGCCGGATCGCCGACGTACAGCTGGGCGATCTCGGCGCCCGCCCGGCCGCCGGTGTTGGTGACGGTCGCGCTGACCGTGGCATTGCCGCTCGCGTCGAGCGCGCCGACCTGGAGGCCGGAGAAGGAGAAGGTCGTGTACGACAGCCCGTACCCGAAGGGGTAGAGCGGGGTGATGTTCTGGGCGTCGTACCACCGGTAGCCGACCTTGAGGCCCTCCGAGTACTGCACCGTGCTCCCGTCGCCCGGCCACTGGGCGGTGGTGTGCGCGGGCACGTCGGCCAGGCTCGCCGGGAAGGTGACCGGCAGCTTCCCCGAGGGGTTGACGTCGCCGAACAGCAGCGCCGCCACCGCGTTGCCCACCTCCTGGCCGGCGTACCAGTTCTCCAGCACGCCCTGGACCTGACCCAGCCACGGCATGGTGACCGCCGAGCCGGTGTTGAGGACCACGACGGTCTTCGGGTTGGCGGCCGCGACCTGCGAGATCAGCGAGTTCTGCTGCCCCGGCAGGTCGATGCCGGTCAGGTCGGTGCCCTCCCGCTCCCCGTAGCTGGCGAAGACGATCGCCACGTCGGAGTTACGGGCCAGGGTGACCGCCGACGCGATGTCGGAGGCGTCGTTGTACTGCACGCTGACCCCGGAGCCCGCCCGGTTCTGGATGCCCGTCAGCGGCGAGACCGTACCGGAGCTGGTGGCGGTGGCGCTGCCGCCGCCCACGCTCTGCACGCCGGCGCCGCCGTCGGTGCCGAGGACCGCGATGGACTTCGTCGTCGAGGTCGACAGCGGCAGGATCCCGGTGTTCTTCAGCAGGACGCTGCCCTGCTCGGCGACCTGGCGGGCGGTCGCCTGGTGCGCGGCGGAGGTGACGACCGCCGTGGTCGAGCCGGTCTTCGTCTTGTCGAAGAGGCCGAAGGAGAACATCTGGGTCAGCACCCGGCTCACCATCGTGTTCAGCGTGGCCTGGCTGACCTGGCCGTTGGCGAGCGCCTGGGCCAGGAAGTCGGCGTAGAAGTAGCCGCCCGGCATCTCCATCGTCATCCCGTTGTTCGCCGCCGCGACGGTGGAGTGCGCCGCGCCCCAGTCGCTGGTGACGAATCCGCCGAAGCCCGCCTGCTGGTAGAGGGCGGTGTTCAGCAGATACGGGTTCTCGCAGGCGTACGTGCCGTTGACCGTGCTGTAGCCGCACATCACCGACGCGGCCGCGCCCTTGCTCACCGCGTCCTGGAAGGCGGGCAGATAGATCTCCTGCAGGGTCCGGGTGTCCACGACGGCGTTGTCGGCCGGCCCGTTGCGGTTGGTCTCCTGGTTGTAGACCGCCGCGTGCTTGGCCTGCGCCATGACGCCCTGGCTCTGCAGGCCCTGGATGGAGGCGGTGGCCATCTGCCCGCTGAGATACGGGTCCTCGCTGTACGTCTCGAAGGCCCGGCCCCAGCGCGGGTCGCGCACGATGTTGAGCGTCGGGCCGAGCGCCACATCGGCGCCCTTGCCCGCGAACTCGTTCCCGGCGACGGCGCCGTACTGCTGTTGCAGACCGGTGTCCCAGGTCGCGGCGGACGACACGGCCGAGGGCAGCTGGGTCACGCCGCCGAGGCCGTCACCCACGCCGCTGGGGCCGTCCTGGAAGCCCATCGCGGGGATGCACAGCGACGGGATCGCGGACATGTCGCCGATGTAGGGCGAGGAGTCGCCGTTGCCGTGCAGCATCTGGATCTTCTGGGCCTGCGTCATCTGCTCCATGACCTGGGCGACACGGTCGGCGACCGGTGCGCTGGAGCCCACCCAGGGGCAGACCCCGTTTCCGCCGGAGGGCGGGGTGGTGCCGCCGGGGGTGAGAAGCGTGAACTCCCAGAGGGAGTAGCCGTACTGGGTGGCCCGCTGGGTGCCGTACAGGCGGACGTAGCGGCCGGTGCCGTTCAGGCTCAGCGTCTCGGTGTTGCCCGTGCCCGTGGTGGTGGAGTAGACGGTGGACCAGTTCGTGCCGTCCGCCGAGGTCTGGATCTGGTACGCCTTCCCGTACGCCGTCTCCCAGCTCAGCTGTGCCCCGCAGATCGTCTGGCTGGAGCCGAGGTCGACCTGCAGCCACTGCGGATCACTGGCGGCGCTGGACCAACGGGTGCCGAGGTTGCCGTCGAAGGCCGAGCTCGCCGGGGTGCCGGTGTTCTCGGTGGAGGACGCGGTGGCGGGCTTGCCCAGCGCGGCGGTCGCGGTGCCGCAGGCGGCCGCCGAGCCGCCGTAGACCTGGAACTCCCAGAGGGAGTAGCCGTACTGGGTGGCCCGCTGGGTGCCGTACATGCGGACGTAGCGGCCGCTGCCGGTGAGGCTCACCGTCTGGGTGCCGCCGGTGCCGGTGGTGGTGGAGTAGACGGAGGTCCAGCTCGTGCCGTCCGCCGAGGTCTGGATCTGGAACGCCGTCGCGTACGCCGTCTCCCAGGTGAGGACGACCTGGGTGATCGACTGGGTCGACCCCAGATCGACCTGGAGCCACTGCGGATCGCTGAAGGCGCTGGACCAGCGGGTGCCGGTGTCGCCGTCCACGGCCGCGGACGCGGGCGAGGCCGTGTTCTCGGTCGAGGACGCCGTCGCGGCCTTCCCCTGGGAGAGCAGGACGGGATCGGCGGCCACGGCCTGCTGAGGCGTGCTCATCAGGCCGAGGACGGCGATCATCAGGAACCCGAGAAGGGCAGCCAGCCGTGACCTCGACGTCGACGCGCGCCGGCGTCGTCTCGCGTACCGCGTCTGGGACATGGTGGCTGCCCTTCTCTTACGGGTGTGGGGGGATATGTGGGGGGATGTGGGGGGTCTGGAGGTCTGGACGTGTGGGGGGTTACTGCGAGACGCGCACGTAGTCGATCAGCATCTTCTGCGGGAAGACGGTCGAGGCGTCGGGAGCGCCGGGCCAGTCACCGCCCACCGCGTTGTTGAGGATGATGTAGAACGGGTGGTCGTACACCCAGGGGCCCTTGGTCTGTTCCAGGGTCGAACGCTCCACGGTGAAGAAGGCGTTGCCGTCCACCGAGAACGTCATGTGGCTGGAGTCCCAGTCCAGGGCGTAGGTGTGGAAGGCGCTCGCGAAGTCGCTGCCCGCGACCGTGTAGGGGAGGCCGTAGCCGCCGGCGCCGAAGTAGGCGGGCGCGTGAATGGTCGAGTAGACGGAGTCCGCGACCTTGCCGACGTGCTCCATGATGTCGATCTCACCGCAGTTGGGCCACGGCGTACCGGTCTTGAAGTTGGAGCCGAGCAGCCAGAAGGCGGGCCACAGTCCCTGGGTGCCGGTCACCTTGATGCGGGCCTCGACATGGCCGTAGGTGAAGTTGAAGTGGTCGGAGGTGTTGATCCGGCCCGAGGTGTACTGGCAGGTCGTGCTGCCGCTCAGCGGGTCCGTGGGGCAGCTGGAGCCGGGGGTGACCTCCTTGCGGGCCTCCAGGACCAGATTGCCGTTCCCGTCCTGGTAGGCGTTCTTGTTGTCGGTGTAGTACTCCAGCTCGTTGTTCACGCCGGCGCCCGCGTCCGCCGTCCACTTGGACGAGTCCGGGGTGGTCCCGGAGGCGGCGTTGAACTCGTCGCTCCACACCACGTGTTCCGGGTTGCCCGGGTTCGGCGGCAGCGCCGGGGGAGCGGTGGGGTTGCCGCCGGTGCCGTAGACGTCGAAGGTCCAGAGGGAGTAGCCGTACGCAGTGCCGCGTGCGGTGCCGTACATCCGCACGTATCGGCCCGTGCCGTCGACGGTCAGCGTCTCCTTGAAGCCCGTGCCGGTGGTGGTCGAGTAGATGCTCGTCCAGTTGGTGCCGTCGGACGAGACCTGGATCTGGTACGCGGTCGCGTAGGCCGGGTCCCATTGCAGGACGACCTTGTCGATGTGCGCGGTGGCTCCCAGGTCCACGGCGATCCAGCCGGGGTCGACCCAGCCGTTGGTGTCACTGGTCGCCCAGCGGGTGGCCGGGTCCTCGTCGAACGCCTTGGCCGGGGTGCAGCCCGAGCAGTTGGCGCTGTCCTGGTAGGTGGAGGCGGTGGCCGGCTTGCCGTACGAGAGCAGTACGGAGCTGTCCGACGGCGGGGTCGTGGTGCCGGTGGTGAAGACCTGGAACTCCCAGAGGGAGTAGCCGTACTGGGTGGCGCGCTGGGTCCCGTACATCCGGATGTAGCGGCCGGTGCCGGAGAGGGTGATCAGCTCGGTCGCCCCCGGGCCGGTGGTCGTGGAGTGGACGCTGGTCCAGTTGGTGCCGTCGGTGGAGACCTGGATCTGGTACGCGGTCGCGTACGCGGTCTCCCAGCTGAGCTGGACCCCGCAGACGGACTGGCTCGAGCCGAGGTCGACCTGGAGCCACTGCGGGTCGGAGGCGGCGGAGGACCAGCGGGTCCCCGTGTTGCCGTCGACCGCTGCGGAGGCGGGGGTGCCGGAGTTCTCGGTGGACGACGCGGTGGCGGTCTTGTTGAGTGCCGCGTTGGTGGTGCCGCAGCCCGCGTCGGTGGTGCCGGCGGTGCCGTAGACCTGGAACTCCCAGAGCGAGTAGCCGTATTGGGTCGCGCGCTGGGTGCCGTACACGCGGACGTAGCGGCCGGTGCCGGTGACGCTCAGGGTCTCGGTGCCGCCGGTGCCGGTGGTGGTGGACCGGATGCTGGTCCAGTTGGTGCCGTCGGTGGAGGTCTGGATCTGGTAGGCGGTGGCGTACGCGGTCTCCCAGTTCAGGATGACCTGGCTGATCGTGGCGGCCGCGCCGAGGTCGACCTGGAGCCACTGCGGGTCGGCGGCGGCGGAGGACCAGCGGGTGCCCGCGTCGCCGTCGACCGCTGCGGAGGCGGGGGTGCCGGCGTTCTCGACCGAGGAGGCGGTCGCCGTCTTCCCCTGGGAGAGCAGCGTCGCGGCGGCCTGGGCCGGTGAGCCGGTCACGGCCACGGCGAGCACCGCCACGAGAGCGGAGACGACTGCGAGGGCGATGCTGCGGTAGCTCAGGCGTCTTGCGAAGGGGGTGGGGGGACTGCCTGTCATGGCGTCTCCTCTCGGTAGTCGCCAGGCAGAGAGAGCGCTCTCTCGGGTCCTGCGATAATTACGGCGCTGTTGCTTACATGTCAACGAGTAGGACGAGATCCGGCCGAAGCCTTCATTAGTTGACAGTCAACTCGCCCAAGACCCGGGCTATTTGCCGGACTTGACGGGATACGTGGCGTCGGTCGGCCGGGGGCCGTGTCCGATGCCTCGACAGTTCGTATGCGTTGCCCTGGGGCCGACTCCCCGGGGGAGCGCTCTCTCGACCAAGTGGCCAGGGTATAAAGGCGTGATGAGCTCCGATCCGCCCCCGCTGCCCCGGCCGGCCACCCTGGAGGACGTCGCACTCGTGGCAGGCGTCTCCCGGGCCACCGTGTCCCGGGTGATCAACGGTGCGCAGACCGTCGACCCGGCCATGCGACGCGCCGTCGAGCGTGCCATCGCCGACACCCGGTACGTACCGAACCGGGCCGCCCGCTCCCTGGTCACCCGGCGCACGGGCTCCATCGCCCTGGTCGTCTCCGAGCGGGAGCAGCGGGAGGTCACGGACGCCTTCATAGGGCGGATGTTCACCGACCCCCACTTCGGCAGGGTGGTCAGCGGTGTGCTCGACGTCCTGCGCCCGGCGGGCACCCAGATGCTGCTGATGCTCGCCGACGACGACACCTCCCGCACCCAGCTCGTCAGCTACCTGCGCCAGGGGCACGTCGACGGCGTCATCCTCATCTCCTCACACGCCGCCGACCCGCTCCCCTCCATGCTCACCAGAACCGGGCTCCCCGCCGTCCTGGCCGCCCGCCCCGCCCAGCCGACCGATATCAGCTTCGTCGACGTCGACCAGCAGGCCGGCGCCAAGGTCGCCGCCGACCACCTCGTCGCCCTGGGCTGCCGCAACATCGTCACCATCTCCGGCCCCCTGGACATGCCCGCCGGCCAGGACCGCCTCGCCGGATTCCGCGCCGCGATGGCCGAGCACGGCAGACCCGACATCATCTCCGCCGAAGGCGACTTCACCCAAGCGGGCGGCGCCGCCGCCATGAAGCGACTCCTCGGCGAACACCCCGGCCTCGACGGCGTCTTCATCGCCTCCGACCTGATGGCCCTGGGCGCCCTCCCGGTCCTCTACCGCCAGGGCCGCCGCGTTCCCGAGGACGTCGCCGTCGTCGGCTTCGACGACAGCAGCGCCGCCCTCGCCTGCGACCCGCCCCTGACCACGGTCCGTCAGCCCGTCGAGGAGATGGCCGCCGAAATGGCCCGCCTCCTGCTCCGCCGGATCAACGAGCCCGACCGCCCGGTCACCTCTGTGATCTTCCAACCCGCCCTGGTGGCACGGCAGTCCGCCTGACCGAGGCGACCGCGGAGCGGCAGTGCCGTGCCGGCTCAGCTAATAGTAAAGACTCTTGACAGATGATTGGACTAGACCAATCATTGATCGCAGTCCGGCGGGTCGGGAGTCATTCCCGGAGGTTGGGGCGGCCGTGGGTGGTCGGTCGGACGGATTTCGCACAGAATCCGCGCTCGTTTCTGTCCTGTCCTGCTTGCTCTTTTCCTCTGTGGGAGCGTTGATGAGACGATCTAAAACCGTTCGCGCGTCACTGGCGGCCATAGCCACCGCTGCCGTGTCCGCCGGACTGGTTGTCCTCGGGGGAGGCGCCGCCCAGGCCACCTCGGCCGCGTCGGCACCCATGCCGCCTCACCTGTCGGCCCCGTACTTCGAGACCTGGTCCGGCCAGAGCCCGGCCACGGTCGCCGCCGAGTCCGGCAACACGTACCTGACGATGGCCTTCCTCCAGACCGACGCGCCCGGATCGTGTACGGCGTACTGGAACGGCGAGACGACCCAGCCGATCTCCAAGTCGGTCTTCGGCAGCGACATAGCGAAGATCCAGGCGCGCGGCGGCAACGTCATTCCGTCCTTCGGCGGCGGCCAGGCGGACGGCAACCAGACCGAGCTCGCCGACAGCTGCACAAGCGTCGACGCCATCGCGAAGGTGTACGAAAGCCTGGTCACGACGTACGGCGTCACCCGGATCGACCTCGACATCGAGGGCGCCTCCGTCAACAACGCCGCCGGGGTCGACCGCCGCAACAAGGCGATCGCGCAGGTCCAGCGCTGGGCCCAGCGCACCGGCCACAGCGTGCAGTTCGCCTACACCCTGCCTGCGGCCCCGACCGGGCTCGAGTACAACAGCCTCGACTTGCTGCAGAACGCCGTCGACAACGGTGCCCGGGTGGACATCGTCAACATCATGACGTTCGACTACTGGGACGGCCTGGACCACGACATGGCGGCCGACACCGAGACGGCCGCGGCCGCCCTGCACGACCAACTGGCCGCGCTGTACCCGTCGAAGTCGTCGGCGAAGCTGTGGAACATGATCGGCGTCATCGAGATGCCCGGGATCGACGACTACGGACCCAACGAGACGTTCACCACGGCCGACGCCGTCACCGTCGAGCACTGGGCCGTCTCCAAGGGGATCAACACCCTCTCCTTCTGGGCCCTCCAGCGCGACAACGGCGGCTGCCCCGGCACCGCCAGCGCCCCCACGTGCTCCGGTGTCGAGCAGCCGGACTGGTACTTCAGCCACGCCTTCGAGCCCTTCAACCACGGCCGCAGGACCAAGCCCGGCGATCTCCCCACCGGGGCCTCACCGACTCCCGCCTCCCCGGCACCGACGGCTCGCAACCGGCGTATGTGATCCCTGAATCCCTGAGCTGAATTGACGTGCCCGAACAACACGTCGGCCGTGCCACCCCCTCACGGGATGGCACGGCCGACGGCGTGGAGACGGTGTTTCGGCTTGGATGTCGAAGTACTGCATGAAGAAAGATCTGACCAGCGGCTTTACAGCACCTTGGTTGATCATCTTGCACAACCGCTGCACAAAAAGTTGATCAGGATTGCCCGGCGCTGATCAATTGGCGTAAGGATTCCCCAAGGTCATCGGGGTGCGAGCGATATCGAGGGCGGACTGGGGGAAGCGCGGGCCTGCGGTGTAGTAGCGGGCCCGAGTCCGGCCGACGGGTTCGAGGATCTGTGCGGTGACGAGGTCGCGGAGGTCTCGTTGCGCCTGCTGCAGGCTCAGGCCTTCGGCGTGCTCGTATCGGGAGCGGCGGACGCGGCCGGCCATGGCCACGTCGTGCAGGGCGGTCACCGCGCGCTCGTCCAGGCGGTTGTTCTCGGCGAAGTCGGCCAGTGATCCCCATACTCGCCCGGAGCGGTCGAGTCGGCCTTGGACGGTCTGGGCCTGTTGGTGGTAGGCGGTCAGGTTGAAGCGGATCCAGTTGGAGACGTCCTGGTCGGGGACGTACTCCGGTCCCCGGTCTGCGAGTTCGCGGTAGTACTCCCAGGTGTTGCCAGGGCGGCCCAGCCAAGCCTCGATGGACGAGAACTCCGGGGCCAGGACTCCTTCGCGACCGATCATGAGCGTTTGCAGCGAGCGGGACATCCGGCCGTTCCCGTCGGCCCAGGGGTGGATGGAGACGAGGTGCAGATGTGCCATCGCGGCTCGCACCAGTAGGTGGGTTTCATCATCGACGTTGAGCCAGTCGACGAGTTCCTGCACCAGCACGGGAACGCTGTCGGCGTCCGGGGCGGTGTACGCCGCGATGCTGGGGTCGCGGGCGTCAGTGACGTAGACCGGGCCGCGACGCCACTGCCCTGCCGGTTTGCGCACGGTGTGGCGATGGCCTTGCAGTATCCAGTGCAGGGCGTTGAGCAGACCTTTGCTGTAGGTGAAGTCCCCCGCGTCGTGGAGTGTGTGGATGTACGTCATCATCCGCTGATAGGCGAGGGTCTCCTCACGGTTCTCCTCCGAGACCTCGACGTCGCGCTCGCCGTCCATCAGGTCTTCCACGTCGACCGTGGACACCTTGAATCCCTCGATGGAGTTCGAGGCCGCGACGGCATCTGCGGTCAGGAACTTACGGAGTCCAGCAGTCCATTTCGACGGCGCTGTGCGCACTTGGTGCCGCAGCGCCTCCCGCATGCGGTCGATCTCGCCGAGCACGTGTTCGTCGACGGGGCTGAGGGCAGGAGTCGGGTAAAGCATGCAAGAATAATACATTGACGCAGTCATTGCGTCAATGTAGGAAGGCTGCGCTTTTGAGGGTCCTTGGCCAGCACCACCCGCATCAGCGCACTCGTCCAAGCCATCCTCACCCTCCGCCTCAACGCCTCAGGCTGAGGTTGGGAAAGGCTCAGTGGGAGTGATCCCGGAGAGGCGACCGGGCGAGCGCTTCGCCTCGTCGCGCGGACATGGGATGTACGTGCTGCGGCACTTCTTCGCCTTGGTCGTCCTGGACGCGGGGGGAACATCAAGGCTCTGGCCGAGTACCTCGGGCACTCCGATCCGGGGTTCACCCTTTGCGCCTACACGCACCTGATGCCGGGTAGCCAGGCGCGCGCGAAAGGCCGTCGATCACGTCTTCCGACAGCGGAAGGTCGCGAACGACGGCCCCAGCACGGCCCCGGTGGTCAGCTAGGTGCTCTGACCTGCGGCGTTGTTAAATGTCGAAGTACAGCTCGAACTCGACACGCCGGGCTGACCACCTGCGGGTATACCCAGAGCACACCTTCTGACCTGCGTGTTCATCTCTCAACGTCTGTCATCGTTTGCCGACTCCAGCCAGGCTCGGACGGAACAGAAACGGAACAGACGGAACGCGGGCCGCCCTCGGCGCCGGTCTCCCTCTCGGAGACATAGCGGCGCCGTCCGGTGCTCGAACACCGAACGGCGCCTTGATCCAGCCCTTCTCGATCAAGGAGCCAGACCCGCCATGAACGCTACCCCGGAAGCCATCTGCGGGCAGTTGCCCGCACCCATCGTCGAGCTGCTGTCCGCAGTCCGTGACGCGCTCGAGCTGCCGACCGCCGACACCACCGCAGACCACCACGCCCGCGCCATCCTGCTCGACGCCCGAGCCAGCGACGCTCAGATCATCCTCGCCGCCGTCATTCGGGGTGACCTCATCACGGACTGCACCAACCAGCTCCGCGGCTGGACTGCCGAGCGGCCCGTCACGTACCGGGTGTGGGTGCCCGAGCAGGCCGAGGGCGAGGGCCAGCGATGACCGAGCGCAGCGTCACCATCTACACGGCCGACCACGGCCCGGTCACCATCCCCGAGCCCGCGTGGTGCACCGCCCCGCACAGGGACGGCGGCTACCGGGAGGACATCACGCACGCAGGGCCGGACGTCGACCTCACCACCGACACCGGCGACGGCCCGGCGGTCCTGCTCTCCTTCGCCCTCGAGCAGCACCCGTTCCAGGATGACGCGGGCCCGGGTGGCGGAGTGTTCGTCAGCGTCTGGCTCGCCGACGGCGAGTACCACCCGCACGACGTCGACGGGCTCGAGCGCCTGGCCGTCGACCTGGCCGAGGCCGGCCGAGGCGTACGCCTCATGGCTCGCCGCCTGGCCGCCGAGACCGGGCAGCGTCCCCGCCCGCAGCAGCCCGGCGAGGTGCTCGCCGCGATGGCGCAGCGGCTCGCCGAGCAGGCCGCCGCCGGCCGCGCCCCGTGGGCCGACATCACCGCCGACTCCGGAGAGCGGCACGTCACCACGCAGCAGGCGGTGGGCCCGTACGTGGTCCGGCTGACGGCGACCATCACGGCGCAGGAGGTGACCGAGTGATGACGACGACCGCCCCCGCGACCCGCACCGACCGGGCCGCCGCCGCACGCCAGCTCGCCGACGACGGGCTGAGCCACCGGGCCATCGCCCGCGAGCTCGGCGTCTCGAAGGACACTGTGCGCCGGGACCTGACAGCCCGTGGCTCACTGGCCGATGCGCCAGATGCGCCGCAGCTCGAGGCCGTCCTGCCGGGTGCACACCCGAAGGCCGTCGAGGCCATACGGAGCCTGCGCAACATCGACGGCGAGGCCCTGGCCGTCGACGTGCGCCAGGCCTGCGCCACCCGGCCCTACCTGCTCGGTGTGGTCCGCCGTGCGGTCGAGCTTCTGGCCGAGACGGGTCCGCTCGAGGTCCTGGACCAGCTCGAGGCGCGAGGCCTGGCCGAGCAGCTGAACGCGCTCATCGCCGAGGGCGGTGAGAGAGATGACGACGCCTGAGCCGATAGGGCCCCATGACGAAGCCATCGACGCCCTCGCGGTCCAGCTCGGCCGCATCGCCCAAGCGCTTCGCGCGCCGTACCTGCCTGAACTGCGGCTCGCCCGAATCCAGATCGCGTACGAAGGCGCCTTCGAGGCCCTGCTCGACACTTACGAGGACCTGCAACGAGCCCGCGACGGCCGCCCGCCCCGCGCGCCCCAGGAGGCCGTACCCGCGGTGACGCAGTCGACGCGGGGTGCCGCCCGAACGACGTCCACTGGTGTCGAGCTGCGCAGCCTCTGACCGTCGAACGCACAGCAAGCGCCCCCGTCGATATGGCGGGGGCGCTGCTCTGTGCTGGTCGTGGAGGGTCCGGCCCGGGCGGGCGAAGCACTGGGCCCCGGCCGTAAGACCGGGGCCCAGCTCTGGCCGCCTGCGCCGTCCGCTTGGGGCTGGCTCGGCGCAGGGGCCGGCTTATGGGGCGGCAGACCATGGACGGCCCAGTCTCAGGGCTGTGCGCCGCGGGACCGCTTGTAGGCGGCCCACAGCCTCTCGCCGTCGTCGCATCGGCCGTTCCCCGAGTTGCACCACTCGGGGCAGCCCCGGAGGTGCGTGAGGAACGCGACGTACGCCACCTCGACGGGCGACTCAGGGGCGCGGGTGGCATGCCAGGCCTGGCCGAGCTTGGAGGTGACCTGGCGGACCCGCTCGGCTTGCTCAGCCGGCGTTGCGTCGGGGACGTCGACCAGGAGGTCACGCAGGGCTTGGCCGAGGGCTTCGGAACGGCGGCCGAACAGGTCGTCGTTGTCGGTGGTCACACTGACCTCCCGGCCGGTTGCTTGGTCGTTTCGCAGTCCGGCGCGCATGCCCACAACTCGGTCGGCACGGTCTTGCTGCCGTACGCGATGTCGTGGACCCCGATCGACCGGTCGGCGTAGAGCCTGCGCGCGCACAAGGCGCAGAACCAACCGTTGATCTGGGCCTGGCTGAGGGCGGATAGGTCCGGCACCTCGCCGGCCGCCGCAGGGACGGGCAGAGCGCCCATGGATGCCTCCCCTGTACAGATCAGCAGCCCTGAGCGGGCTTGCTACCTGTCTGAAACGGTAGGAAGGCAGGGGAGAAAAGTGTAGAAAATTTCTCGGGATTTCTCGGATTGCTCGGGCGGGGGCTACTGGCGCTCGAGGTCGGCCAGTGCCTTCGTGATCAGAGCCCGGGCGTCGCCGTCGTAGCGCGCTGAGGTCGCCAGCCGGTCGAAGATCCGCCGGTACAGATCCAGCTCCTGAGGTTGCACCAGGCGCAGTTCGGCGTCGAACGTCTCGACCATCACGACGTCGTCGTCGAACAGCCAGAAGCCATGCGCCGGCGCCACCGGCAGCCGCACCCCGAACGGGACCACGCCAAGGCGAACTGACGACAGGGTGGACGCCGCCACGAGCCGGTCGAGCTGCCCGGCCAGTACGACGTGCGGCGCCGTGCCGTACCGCAGCACGGCCTCGGTGATGACGAAGTGGAAGCGGCGGCCGCGCTGATAGAGCACCTCCTGACGCTGCATGCGCGCCTGTACGCCCGCGTCGAGGTCGTTCTCGATGCTGTGGAGCTCGATTACCTCGGCCAGGCGGGCGCGCGCGTACTCGGCCGTCTGGAGGAGCCCGGGGACGTACGTGGACTCGAAGCCGCGGATGACACGGGTGTGGGCGTCGATCTCGGTGAGGGCCTGTTGGCGGACGCGCGTGCCGTTGCGGAGCTGGCGGCGCCACTCGGCGTACTGCGTCTCGAGGGAGCGGAGCGCGGCCACCAGATCAGGCGCGGCACTCTCGGCGCCGCAGGCGCGGCACCAGGCGGCGATGTCCTCCGACGTGGGGTTCTGCCTGCCGAGCTCGATCTTGCTGACCTTGCTGGCAGGCCAGGCCAGCGCCTCCGCGAGCGCCTTGCCATTCAATGTGGCGTCGCGGCGTACCTCACGGAGACGCTGACCGAGCGCTTCACGCGCTTCGTGGATGCGGGTCAACTGTTCTGGGCCCGGGCCTTGATGTAGTCGGAGTAGGGGACGGCGTGGTGCCAGGCGACATCACGCAGGTAGCTGTGGTGTACCACCTCGGCCGGATCTTCGACGAACTCGGCACCCAGCGGTCGCCCTTCGGGGTCGAAGTGCATGCGTGCGAGACGGCGGGAGTCGAAGAGCCAGTAGTCGTAACCCGGCAGGCTGAGCTTGGCGGCCTGGTCCTCCGGGAGGTAGCGGATGTCCTCGCCCACCTGCACGTTGAACTGGCACAGGTAGAGCTCGAACTCGAGGTAGTCGGTGAGGACCTCCGGCACGACGCGCACCCGCTCGATGCGCTTGCCCTGCTCGATGCCAGCCTGCATGGTGTCCAGCCACGGCTGGAACCAGTCGGTACGGGGGTCCTCGCCGCGTCGGAACCGGGCGAACGGCTCCTGCTCTTCATCGACGGTGTAGACCTCGCGGGTCTCCAGCCGCCAGGCGGTGTGCTCGAAGTCCTCGAAGAGCCGGCCGAAGGCCTCACCGGTGATCAGGTCAGGCACGTCACTCCTTGTCGTCCCGGGGTGCGAAGCGGGTCAGCAGCTCGCGAGGTACCTCGACGAAGGTCTCGCCCTCGAGGACGTCACGCAGGTCGGCCAGGGCCTCGGCGTCGGTGACCTTGTAGCCCTGGACCACGAACGTGCCGCGATCCGTCTCGTACAGGGTCGGGCAGTTGCCGCCGGCGGAGTTCGTACCGACGAAGCGTAGCTTCATGGGCTTGCTCCTCTGGTAGGGATTTCTCGAAATTGCAGCACTGCGGCGCGGGCGAGACAAGGGTGCGAAATCAGCCAAGAGCAGGCAGGCATTGGCGCGTTGGGTCCCGGTCACCTCCCCGGGGCGATTCAGCGGCCGGGCCGCCACGTAGGGCCAGGCCGAGGATCAAGGTTGACAATGTGCACCTTGATGAGCCCGTACGCCCCGGGCGCGCACCGGCTGAGGCCGGGGGTACGCACAGAGCGCGTACCCCTCTCGGTCCGCCCCAGGCGCGCGCCGGCCGAGGCGCCGGGGGTACGCACTGAGCGCGTACCCCTCTGTCCGCCCCGGAGGGGATCGCCGTTGTCGGCGAGGCGTCCGAGCCGAGCAGCACCCGCGCGAAGTACGTGAGCCGCCGCGGGCCTGCGTTGGATCCGAAAGTGCCGCCGCCGCCGGACACGGAGTCGATGAGTGTCCAGCCCGACGGCGTCGACGGGATCGAATCGGCGGTATTGCCGGATACGACCTGGAGGATGGCGAGCTGCCCGGCCGCGGGGCTGGGCACGACGGCCGTCACGGTGTCGGTGTGCGTGACCTGAGCACCGGTGTTGGTCAGCGTGATCGTCACCGTCGGCCCACCTTCTGCCGGAACGCCGTCCGGTCCTCACTCGCCTTGATCTTCGGCTTCACCTGGACATCGATCAGGTCCTTCAGCGCCGCGTCGTTGAAGTGGACGTGCACCTCGCTCCCCCCGTTGTTGGCCAGGGCCGCGGCGAGCTGCTCCATCGCTTCGGTGTGCCGGGCCGTGAGGGCCGAGCTCGAGCCCGCACGGGCCCTGTTCGTCACCTTCGGCACGACGATGCGGGGGATGGACACCCCGGCCGCGGTGGCCGCCATACGGGATGCTGCGGCGGCGATGTGTGGGGCGTGGGCGTCCATGCCGGCCACCACGCCGGCGCCGACCTGCCAGCCCACCTCGTCCCGCATGACCACCGACGGGCTGTTGATCTTCAGCGACTTCTTGATCGCCTTGACCATGCCCGCGGCGAGCTTGTCCATCTGCTTCTGGAGATCCTTCTCCTGAGCCTTCAGGCCCGCGAGGAAGCCCTCCCCGGCGTGCTTGCCCGAGTCGTACATGACGTCGGCCATGTTGTTGCCGAAGCTGGTCGCCAGCTTGTTCTGCGACGTGAACAGTGCATTGAGCTGGGTGATTTGCTGCGCGGTGACGCCGGGGTCGCCGAGGATCGTCGCGAGCTGGCTGCCGGGGCCGGCCGCGGCGAGCTGCTCCAGGAGGTCCTTGGACGCGCCGCGGTCCCGCAGTGAAGTCGCCAGCTTCGAGAAGTCGCCCGCGGTCTTCTGCGAACCCTTCATCTGCGAGATCAGGTCGGTGACCGAACCGGCGGTCGTGCCCGAGATGCTGAGGTAGTCCAGCAGGTTCGTCTTCTGGTCGCTCGCGTACGACTTGGCCGCGGCGATCTGTGCCGAGACGCCGGCCTTCTTGTCGGCGAGCTTCTCCAGCTTGTCACCCGTCTTCATGACGGACTTGGCGAGCTTGTCGAAGCCCGCGTTCAACAGCTTGGTGTTGAGGCTCTTCAGGGCGCTGGCGATCGCGGACGATGAGCCGGTGGCCAGGGTCTTCTGGAGGCCGTTGGCGATCGTGTTGGCGATCGACGTCTTCGCCGACCGCTTGGCGTTGGCGAGCGCGATCTCGGCGGCCTTCAGCTCCTTCTCTGCGGCCTTGAGCCGCTTGTCCGCAGCCGCCTCACCCTTGTGCCGCCTCTTGGCCCTCGACACGGCGTCCCTGGCGTCCGAGACGGCCCTCTTGTCACGCCGCACCCTGTCCGCGGCGTTGAGGATGGTCCCGGAGGCGTAGCCGGGCAGCTTGATGCCGTTGGACTTGGCGAACGCCATCGACTGCGGGTGAGAGAGGACGTCTTCGCCGCCCTTGAAGTTCACCAGCTCGGGTCCGCGCTCGCCGACCCAGGCCAGGCCTCGGGCGGCTCCGCTGGTGCCCTTGGCGTACCAGTGCGGACTGCGGCCGAGCCACGCGTTGTACGCCGCCCCCGGGCTGCCGTACCGGGACTTGATGTACGACAGGCCCCACTTGATCTGCGTGGCCGGGTTGGTCTGCCAGTCCGAGCCGGCCGACGCCATCTTCTTCGCCGGCAGCGCCTGCGGGATGCCATACGCGCCGGAAGAAGCGTTCTTCGCCTTGGGGTTCCAGCCGGACTCGCCCTGCCACAGAGCCCGCAGCGCCGCCCACTGGTCGGCGCCCCAGCCCTTGGCCTGCATCATCTGCCGGCCGAGGTTCATGATGGCCGTCGAGCCTGTGCCGTGGACACCCAGGCTCCCGCCCGCCAGGCCGCTCGTGGCGGCCGTGTTGATGCCGCTTTGCAGTTTGTGCAGCTGGTTGTAGAGCGCCTGCTCGAAGCGTGCCGCACCGAAGTACGCCGCGCCCGCGTCGGCCTTCCCCCAGGCCCCGGACGCACCCGCGATTCCGCCGTTCTTCAGGCCCCGGGCGTTCAGGTGCTCCAGCAGGCCCCGGAACATCTTCGTCGACCGGGCGTTGACGACGTACTCGCCGTTCGACAGCCATGTGGGGATCGCGTCATCACGCGGACCGCCGGGGCCGTAGACGATGCCGCCACGGGCACGGACGAACGTGCCGGTCTTGCTGTTGAAGCTGGTCAGGTGCAGTCCGGCGATCTTCTTTTCAGCCGCCGTCATCTGCTGCTGAAAAGCGAAGCTCGCCGACGACGACAAGTCCTTGGAGAACTTCGCGAAGCTGCCCTTGACGTGCTTGGTCAGCCATTTCACATCGGCGGCGATGTCCTTCTGGTTGCCGGCCGTCTGGTCGGCGTAGAACTTGGCGATGTGGCGCTGCAAGCTCTTGGTGTTCGCGTGCGAATTGTCGATCAGGCCGTGGGTGGAGTCGTCCTGCCACTGCTTCGTGGCCCTCGCCACCGCGGCGATGTCCGCCTTTTCCTTGCTCTTGCGGCCGTGGAACGCATCGTCGGTGTATTTGCCATACGCCGCGGTCAGCGTGTTCCAGTCCCGTCCCGTGACCTGGATCTGCTTCTTGGTCACCGCGTGGGACTGCGACTTGTGCTCGGCCAGAAACTCCGACCAGTGCCTTTGCTGGCTGGTGTCCATGCCCGCGAAGACCTTGGACATCGACCTGTTGAACGCGGTGTTCAGGTCCGTGCCCTGCTTCTTGAGATTGGCGCCCATGCTGCCGACGTCCTGGCCGAACTTGTTGCTGAACTGGGCGGCGGACTGGCCGAACGCCGTGCGGCCCAGATACAGGGCGCCGGCCACCTTGGTGCGCCCGTCGTTCACCGCATTGATGTACTCGGTGTGGGCGGCCAGGGAGTCGCCCGCGGCAAGGCGCAAAGTCTTCAGGGTGGCCGGGTCCTGGAAGGAGTTGGCGAACTTACGGTACGCCG
The DNA here is from genome assembly GCF_042751495.1 of Streptomyces sp. NPDC059373. Taxonomy (NCBI): domain Bacteria; kingdom Bacillati; phylum Actinomycetota; class Actinomycetes; order Kitasatosporales; family Streptomycetaceae; genus Streptomyces; species Streptomyces sp. NPDC059373. The sequence continues at coordinate 120,301 of NZ_JBHYXC010000010.1, forward strand.
CGGAGAAGTGCGCCCCTCCCGCCGAGGAGGCCGCGGTGACCAGACCGGAGCCCTTCTCGATGAGCCCGGCCGAGTCGTCCGACGCCTTCTTGACGTTGTGCCCGTACAACCCAACGGCGCCGATGAGAGCCAGCGCCCCGCCGGTCACCAGGGCTGCGCTGCTGATCCCCGCGGCGGCAAGAACCCCGCCACCGGTGGCCGCACCGCCGGCGGCCGCGCCACCGGCCCCGGTCGCGCCTGCCGCCACGCCGGCCCCGGCAGCCGACGTCCCCACCAGGGAACCGAGGCCCCGGCCAAGCGCGGACGTCCAACTGATCGCGGCAAGCGCCTGCGCGGTGATGAGGATCTTCCGCATGGCGGCGCCGATCAGCACCAGCTGGGCGACCGACTTGCCCGCCGTCGTCGTTCCCAGCCACTTGATCGAGGCCACGAACAGCTTCACGCCAGCCATCGCCACAGGAGCCAGCGGCTTGACCGTGTCGACGAGGATCTTCCCGATGCCAGCCAGTCCGGTGAGCAGATCCTTGAGCTCACCTTGCAGCGTCGCCATCGCGCTCTGCGTGCCCTGCGGAACCAGATCCTTCAGCAGCCCCTGCCCGAAGTGGATGACCGCCGGCAGCGCGGTCTTGTCCAGGTACGACACGAAGTGCGTGAGCGGTGGCAGGACCTTCATGCCGATCTTGATGGAGAGCACTTCGAGGTTCGAGACGAGCAGCTTCCACTGCGCCTGCGCGGTCTTGCGCTGCTCCTCGACTGCCTTGGGGAACTTGCCGATGCTGCCGTTGATCTGGTCTTGCTTCTTCTTCAGGACGTCAAGGTTGTTGACGAGCGCGAGGATCGTCGACGACGACCGTCCGCCGCCGAACGCACGGGAGAGCAGCTGGGACGCGGCCACTGCCGACATCCCGGACTTGTCGAGGTGGTCCTTGATGAGCTGGATAGCGCCGATCAGGCCGGACGGCCCGCGCATCGCCTTTGCCAGGGTCGTGCCCGACAGTCCGATCTTCGCGAGCTGCTTCTCCGCCTTGCCCGAGGGCGCCGCCAGGAGGCTGATCGACATCCGCAGCCGGGTCGCCGCGTCGACCGCAGGGACGCCTTCGTCGGTGAGTGTCGCCAGTGCGGCGCCGACGCTCTTCATGCTCAGGCCGAAGGTCTTCGCGGTCGGGAGGATGCCGGTGCCGATCGCGGCGGTGAAGTCCTCCATCCGCATGTTGCCCGCGCCGATGATGGCGTTGACGGTGGCCGCCGCCTCACTGAAACTCGTGGCGCCCTTGATGCCGGTCCGCCAGGCGCCCGCGAGTGCGTTGGTGGTCGCCTCGAGGTCGGCGCCGCCGACGGCCGCCAGGTCGCTGGCCTGCTTGAGCGCCTTCATTGCGTCGGCGTTGTCCATGCCGACGGACTTGAGGTGGTACAGGCTGTCCGCGAGGTGCTGGGGGCCCTGCTGCGTCTTCGTGCCGAGCTCCAGCACGGCCTTGCTGAGGACCTTGACGTCCTTGGCCGTGGCACCGGCCTGCGTCTGGATCTTCAGCATCTTCGACTGGAAGTCGACGGCCTGCTTCGCCGACTCGGCGAGCCCGACCACCAGGGCGCCGCCGACCGCCGCACCGGCATAGAGCGCGGCCTTGCCGACCCCGCGAAGGGTCCGGTCGAGGACCCCGGCCTTGCGGCCGACGTGGTCCATCGTGCGTGACGCGCGGTCCCGGGCGATGAGGTCGTAGACGACAGCCTTGCCCACCGCTCAGCACCCCCGCAGGCGGAGCAGCAGCTGCTCCTGGCGCAAGCGATTCGCTGTCTGGATACGGGCTGCCTGACGGCGCTCTGCGGGGTCCAGGCGGCGCTCTTGGAGCGTGGAGCGGAGGGCGCGCGGGTCACCGGCGGTCACGGCGGCGCGGCCCGCGAACTCGTGGTCACGTGCGGCGAGCTCGGCCAGGCGGGCAAGAGCCTGGGTCGGGGTGATCCCTGCGGCTGGGCCCCCCGCGTACTCGAGCCCGCTCATACCGGGTCCCTGTAGGTGTCACTGGTAGGCCGGGCAGCTTCGCTCTCCGGCACGTACATCAAGCTCGCGCAGTTGCCGGGGCCCGCCTCGCCCTGCCACATCGGACGGGGCGCGGTGCGCTCGTACGCCTCGGCGGCACCGCAGCCCGCTGTACCCGCCGCGTCCTGAGCTCTCCCCGGGCCGTGTCCAGCTCGCAGAACTTCGGTGCGCGCCTCGGTGGCGGCGTTACGGAAGGCCTCGGTGCGGTCGGACTCCCAGCGCTGGCAGGCGGCAAGGAACGCCGCCCACGCGCGATCATGTCCGGCGGCCACCTGGCGTACGCGGTCGATGAGCTTCCACGCGTCAACAAGCGACATCGACCCGTCCGGGTCGATGTCGAACCCGAACAAGCGCGGCTCAAGGACCTCCACGCCCAGTTCGGCGGCGACCTCGGCTACGGAGACCAGCGGCTCGGGCTTGCTTCGAAGCAGCGTCATCATCAGGCACCCGCCCGATCACTGCCGGAGCGGGTCTCAACGGCCCCGGCCCCGGAGGGCAGCAGGTCCTGAACGCTGAGCAGCTGGTTGCCGAGCGCGGCACGCACGGTGCGCAGCGCGTTGGCCAGCTTTCGGGGGTCGTGGGCGGCTCGTTCGGCGGTCCGCTGGCGGTTGGCTTCGTTCGCGGCGGCAGTGCGCGCCCGCGCAGATGCAGGATCGATCATGGAAGGCTCCAGTCGAGGAGCCGCATCCCACTCGGGATATGCGGCATCACCAGACGGAGTCCGCTCGCCACCACCCCTACCGGGGCCAAAGGCCGGCGCCTCTTCGCAACCGGCGGCCGAGCAATAGCGACTTCCGCGCTACGCGTTCGTCCCTGTGTGCCTCGCTGCGCCCAAGGCGGTACCGATCCGTTGTGTGCTTCGCCGCACCCAGCGCGGACACTGACCGGGAGAGCCCAAGTCGATGCCGTGGCGGTGTGGCTACGCGGTCCAGATTCGGTCCGTGGCAGCGCAGTTACGCGGTCCAAGACGAAGGTTCTCGACCGCTAGGCCGACGCGCCTTCACGATCAACGATAGACGCTCGCGTCTATCGTCGTGGCCTGCACAGACACCGAATTTTCCGACGGCCGATCAGGGCCGTCATCCTGTCCCGCGAGGCCGGCACCCTCGGCTCGTTGGGTGACGCTGAGTGAAAACGATCTTTTTGACAGCAAGATCACCAGCGACCCCGCCCCCATGGTCCCCGCAATGTGGACGCTTCATTTAATTCATGATCATGGATCCATGCGTCCATCACGCCTGGTCACCGTGCCCGAGGGGTAGCTGTGCAGGGTTCCTAGAAAGCGGTATTCCGGCACGGGTTCCTCGGGATTCCGCAGTGCGGATCGCATCCGGAGCAGCGCAGATCTTCCCAGCTCGCTACGACCCAACCCGTCGGGCGGGCGCCGCCACTCCCGCCAGTACCCGCGCCAGGCCGACGCTCCTGCGCCCGCCTCGCATTACCCAGCCGTCCGCCGGCCGCCCTGTTGCACCCCCTGTGAGCCAGGCGCCGCGGGCCCTTGGCGCCGCCCTCCACCCTGGCCACAACGTGGTCATAGTCCAACGGCTGGTCGTAGAACATCGGCCGGCCGCACCGCCAGCACGGCTCGCCGTCCTCCATCTCCGCGAGGGCCTTCGCTCGGGCCTGCTGGTGCTCCCACCCGAGGCCCTTCTGCGTGGTGGTCAGACCCTCCCGGGACGGATCGCCCTTCCTCGGTGACATTCAGTGTCCTTTCGCATCAATTGGATAGTTCTAGATGATCTTGGTCGGGCTTGAGAAACAGCACGGGGGGATCTGCCTGAATGTGGGAGGGATCAGGAGCCGATCTCCTCAGCAAGATCCACTTTCCTCGGCCCGTCACTATCCGTGCAGGTCAGCGGCGTGCGGCTCCCTTAAAGGTGTCTGGCAGGTCGTCGCCGCCTACTGCGCAGCCGGGCACGTGCTCGGTGTCGAGCCGTACGGCGCTACCGGGGCCGTCGGTGACTCGAGCTGGACCGCCACACCGCGGGCACTGACCCGTCGTGCGTACGTGGTCGACGATGGCGGCGAGTTCGTCCGGCTCGAGGTCGACGGCGACGTGCAGTGCGGGCAGACGGTGGGTCATCGCGTTGTACTCCTTCGTGGTCCAGCCGCGCCAGGTCGGGGCTGGTCGGGGGTCAGTGCTGCGGGCAGATCAAGGTGCGGCTGCTCTGCCTCGAGGTCGTCGAGCAGCTGCACGGCGCAGGCCCGTACGTCCTCGGGGAGTCGGTGCCGGCCGAGCAGGAAGCGGGCGCCCGCGACAGTACGGGCGCCATCGAGGGCGATCGCCACGACGCCGTACGCCTTGCGCCTCAGGCTGTGCACGGGCGCGAGTCGCTGTGCCTCCCTGGCCTGCTCGGCGAGGGCGGCCTGCCCGGCCGGGCGCGGCGGGGCGGTCACCTTCGCCGCCAGGGTGCGCGGCGGTACTTCGGGGTGCTCGGGTCCGAGTCGGGCTCGGCGGTCTCCTCGAGCGCGTCGGCGACCTCGGCGTAGATGTCGCTCCGGTTGTCCATCTCGGCGGTGAGGCGTGCATGGAGTTCGACCAGGGTGTCCATGTCGGCCTGGAGGACGTCGAGCCGGGCCTCGACCTGATCGCGGCCGAGGGCGACTTCCTCGTCGGTCCACTCTGCGACAGGCCGGGTCCACTCGACGTGGCCGTCGTCGTGGGCGTGGATACCGGAGGGCGGCTCGGTCACGGGCTTCTCCTTCGTCTCTGTCGCTGTCCGGGTCGTTACTGCCAATCACTGCCACCCCTAAAGGGGGGTGGCAGTTGGCAGCGTTGGGGCGGCGCTGCCGTGGCAGCGTTTGGCAGCATTGGCAGTCATGAGGGATCGGGGAGGTAGTACCGAGGCCGGGCCTGCGTGCCGCCCTTGTGCACGGCACCGCGACTGACCAGGGTCTTCAGTTCTCGGTAGAACGTCCGCTCGGCGATCGCGGTGACCCTGAGCAGTTGCGAAGTCGACGCGCCTTCGCTGCCAAAGGACTGCCGCAACTCGTCAAGGATCTTGTTCTGGAAGTCCGTGACGATCGCCGCGTCGCCGGGGCCCGTGGCAGTAAGTACGACACTGTCGCCGACGGGCGTCATGCGGAGGCGGATGGGCTCGAAGTCCTCGGTGTCCTTCTGCTTCTCAGACAGGACGTCGATCCATCGGCTGCCGTCCTTGGCCACCTTGATGATGCTGGTGGCTGCGCCCTCGAAGGCGGATGAGCCGCGGAGGTCGAGGCCGTTCTTGCCGGAGTGGTGGACCATCAGCACGCAGGCCGCGGACGCCTGGCGGATCTGGTCGGCCGCGTCGACGACCTTGCTCATCTCGCCGCTGCTGTTTTCTTCGGCGCCAACGGTGAGCCGGGCTTGCGTGTCCAGTACGACCAGGGCGGGCCGCAGTTCGGCGATGAGCATCACGAGGGCCTGGCGGTCGATGCCGTTGAGCAGCTGCACCGCGACGGGCAGGAAGACGACGCTGTTCATCTGCTGGCCGAAGGCGGTCTCCCAGGCACGTACGCGCTTGCGGATGCCCGATGCGCCCTCGGCGACGACGTACACCACCGGGCCGCCAGCCACCTCGCGCACATGCCAGGGCATGCCGTTCGCGATGCATCCCGCCCAATCCAGCGCGAGGAAGCTCTTGCCCGAGCCGGGCTTGCCGTAAAGCCACGCGAGGCTGTCGCGGAAAAGCACGCCATCGATGAGCGGCACGGGATCCGGGATCGAGTCGAGGCCGGCGGAATCGACCAGCGCAGCACGCAGCTGGGCAAGCCGAGCCTGCGTCGGGTTGGCGCCTTCCCTCGTGCCGTCCGCCTGAGGCGGGGACGGGTCGGCGGTCGCTTCCCCGCGCGGTGGCGTTCTGGGTGGTTCCGTGAGCAGCTGTTCCATGCCGCTCCACATCGAATCGTCCAAGGCGGGAGCAAGGTCTGGCCGCGGCTGGTCATCCATCAGCCGCTGCACGGCCGGATCCAGGCTCACCCTGCCTCCCGACGCGTATCGGGCAGGTCGGCCTGCTGGCCGTCGATGAGGTGCCGCCGCCAACCGGGCCGGCCGGGGATCGCGATCGGCGACCAGCCCGCCGTGGCCCTGATCTCGTGGGCGGGCCTGCGTGCACGGGCCGCCCGGAGTTCGGCGTTGGTCTTGCCTCGCGCGAGGGCCGGGGCGATACGTACGGCCTCGGCGTTGGCATCCTCGGTGATGATGGCGAACCACCGATCGGGATCGTCGTCGAGCAGCTGGTCGAGCCACGACTCGCGGGCACGTTGGCGGCGCCAGAGTTCGGCGGCCTCGACGATGGCGGCGGCGCGGCGAGGGTCTTCGGCACGGAGCCGAACCCATGCCGCAGTGCCGTACTCCGGCCACGTGTTGGGGCCAAGCGCGGCTACCTGCTGCTCGGCCCAAAGCGCCGCGATATCGCCTGCGGTGGCATCCGCGGGCACCGGGCGCAGCGACCGGACGCCGCGCGGACCGATGCCGATGTCGGTGGAGCGTCGTGCCGTCGAGGGCGATCCGCCAGTGTCGTCGGCCCCCATCTCACACCATGCCCGCGGGCTCGACGGCACGTGCGTCCTCCCACGCGATCACATCGGCGAGGCGGTACCGCACATGTCGGCCGATGCGCAGGTATCGCGGGCCTCTACCCCTCGAATTCCACTGGTAGATCGTTTCCTTCGGCACGCCCTCGCGCTCGGCGAGGTCATCAATCGTGAGGTGCTTCTCCGGCATGGTGTGCTCCAGAATCACAGAGCTGTGCTTTCACAGCGCATGGCGGAACTTTGGCAGCATCTCTTGTCTTGTGTCAACGTTCAGCATTACTGTGCTCTCATGACACACGAAGATGAGCCCGTGGGGCCCACCAGAGCCATCGCGAAGCGAGTGAAGGAACTGCGAGGAGAGCGCGGCCTGACGGGCGCCAACCTGGCTGAGCGCATGACCGAGCTGGGTGTTCCGTGGGACCGCTCAATCGTGGCGAACCTGGAGAACGGCCGGCGAGGCTCAGTGAGCGTCGCCGAGCTGCTGGGCCTCGCGTTCGTGCTCGACGTGGCGCCCATCCACCTGCTCGTGCCGGCCTGGCCGTCTCCACTATGGGACGAGGAAGGTCACAGCCGGCCAGAGGGCGAGCCGAATGAGCCCAATGACGACGCGCCTTACCAGATCACTCCGACACTCGCTGTGCCGTGCTGGCGAGCCCGCCAATTCGTCCGAGGCTCCCGACCTCTGCCGGGCATGGACGCCTGGAAGTTCTATGCCGAACAACCGGCGCACGAACGGCCAGACGCAGAGGGCCTGCGCAAGATGGTCGAGTCGAACCAGCGATACGCCGGCGGTGCCTGATGGCGCGCGTCAAGGACCTGTGGAGGGACCCGAAGCGCAAGGGAAAGGGCAAGCGCTGGCTGTCGATCTGGACGGGCCCGGACGGCAAGGAGCAGAGCAAGGCGTTCGCGAAGAAGGTCGAGGCCGAGCGGCATGGCCAAAAGCAGGAAGTCGATGTGCAGCAGGGGACGTACGTCGACCCGAAGTCGGCGCGCACCACAGTCGAGCAGTGGTGCGAGACATGGCTCGTCGGCTATGCGACGCGCCGGCCGTCGACTGTGCGCCAGGCCCGAGTGCACATCCGGCGCATCGTGAAGGAGTTCGGCGGCGTGCCGCTCGGCGCCGTGCGCCCGAGCCAGGTCAAGGCATGGTGTGCCCGGATGCGCGAGGAAGGGCTGAGCACGTCGTACGTCTACGCCTGCCACCGGCGCCTGTCGCAGATCATGGGCGACGCGGTGCATGACGGGCTGCTCACCAAGTCGCCGTGCTCGCGTCGCACATCACCCGGCATGGGCAAGCAGCGGCCGTACGTGGCGACGACAGAGCAGGTCTGGGCTCTGTACGACGCGATGCCGGAACGGATGCGGGCCGCCGTCCTGCTCGGCGCGTTCGTAGGCCTCCGGGTCTCCGAAGCCTGTGGTCTGCGGGTTGCTGACGTCGACTTCCTGCGCGGCGTCGTGCATCCGGCCGTTCAGTTCCCGTGCGAGGAACTGAAGACGGAGATCTCGAAGACTGCGGTACCGATTCCGCGATCTCTGGCCAAGCAACTGTCGGCGCATGTTGCGGCCTGGCGCGCGGAGACGCTGCTCACGGGCGACAACGACAAGCAGCTGTCGACGTGGGCACTGGAGCGGGCCATGAGGAAAGCCCGCGGGAAGGTGAAGGACCTTCCCACGGGCTTCCGGTACCACGATCTACGGCACTACCTCGCGAGCCTGCTCATCGCCAACGGCGCGGACGTCAAGGTCGTCCAAGCCCGGTTGCGGCACGCGAGCGCCAAGACGACCCTCGACACCTACGCCCATCTCTTCCCTGACTCTGACGAGTCGACCCGGACCGCCATCGACGCCGTATTCACGGCTCGGACGGAACAGGGACGGAACAGGAGGCGGGCGCGATGATTAAGACGCAGGTCAGCCGGTGTGCTCGGCCTACAGATCAAAGTACAGCTCGAACTCGTGCGGGTGCGGGCGCAGTTGGATCGGGGCGATCTCGTTGACCCGCTTGTAGTCGATCCAGGTCTCGATGAGGTCCGGGGTGAAGACACCGCCCGCGAGGAGGAACTCGTGGTCGGCCTCGAGGGCGTCGAGGACGGCCGGGAGGGAGGTGGGGACCTGCGGGACGCCGGCGTGCTCCTCGGGGGCGAGCTCGTAGAGGTCCTTGTCGACGGGCTCGGCGGGCTCGATCTTGTTCTTGATGCCGTCGAGGCCGGCCAGCAGCAGGGCCGAGAAGGCCAGGTACGGGTTGCTGGACGGGTCGGGGGCGCGGAACTCGATGCGCTTGGCCTTGGCGTTGGCACCCGTGATGGGGATGCGGATCGCGGCGGAGCGGTTGCGCTGGGAGTAGACCAGGTTGACCGGGGCCTCGAAGCCGGGGACCAGGCGGTGGTAGGAGTTCACCGTCGGGTTGGTGAAGGCGAGGAGCGAGGGGGCGTGCTTGAGGATGCCGCCGATGTAGTAGCGGGCGGTGTCCGAGAGGCCCGCGTAGCCCTGCTCGTCGTAGAAGAGGGGCTGGCCACCCTGCCAGAGGGACTGGTGGCAGTGCATGCCGGAGCCGTTGTCACCGAAGATCGGCTTGGGCATGAAGGTGGCGGTCTTGCCGTTGCGCCAGGCGACGTTCTTCACGATGTACTTGAAGAGCATCAGGTCGTCGGCGGCGGCGAGCAGCGTGTTGAACTTGTAGTTGATCTCGGCCTGGCCGGCGGTGCCCACCTCGTGGTGCTGGCGCTCGACCTGGAGGCCGGAGGCCTCGAGCTCCAGGGAGATCTCGGCACGGAGATCGGCGAAGTGGTCGACCGGCGGGGTCGGGAAGTACCCGCCCTTGTAGCGGACCTTGTAGCCGCGGTTGTCCTCGAGGGCACCGGTGTTCCAGGCGCCGGCCTCGGAGTCGATGTGGTAGAAGGACTCGTTGGCGCTGGTCTGGAAGCGGGCGCTGTCGAACACGTAGAACTCGGCCTCGGGGCCGAAGTACGCGGTGTCGGCGATGCCGGTGGAGGCGAGGTAGGCCTCGGCCTTCTTCGCCACGTTCCGCGGGTCACGACTGTACTGCTCGCCGGTGATCGGGTCGTGGATGAAGAAGTTGATGTTGAGCGTCTTGTCCTTGCGGAACGGGTCGAGCCGGCCGGTCGAGAGGTCCGCACGCAGCGCCATGTCGGACTCGTGGATGGCCTGGAAGCCGCGGATCGACGACCCGTCGAACGCGAGCTCCTCGGTCGGGTCGAAAGAGCCGACCGGGACCGTGAAGTGCTGCATCACACCGGGCAGGTCGCAGAACCGGACGTCCACGAACTTGACGTCCTCATCCGAGATGAACTTCTTCACCTCGTCGGCGTTCTGGAAAGACATCCAATTCCTCCTTGGCCCGGCCAGCGGCGACCGGATTGCAGCTCTCAGGTGCGACCAGTGCGGTGGCGCACGTTGGACCCGACCTTAGGGATCAGGGATTTCCCCATCATGACCCATTTGTTTCCTGGAGGTTAACCGCGCCTCCGTGAGAGTGACGGCCCAAGGGCGGCTTGCCCCGTACGGAGCAGTACGGTGGACAGGTGGACAACAGGGAAGCAATCGGATCATGGCTCTCCGGCCCCAAGGCGGCGGCCGAGCAGGCAGGCGTCGAGTTCGGCTACCGCGGTGAGCGGCTCGGGCTGCCGGAGGAAGGTCCGGGTTCGATCGCACCGGTGGGGCGGCGGATCGCGGCCGTTCTCGTCGACTGGCTCCTGTGCAGCTTGATCGCATACGGCTTGATCGCGCAGGGTGATGCGATCGCCGCCAATCGCTGGGCGTACGTCGTCTTCGTCGCGCTGAGCGTCCTCACCCTCGGCACGATCGGCATGACCCCCGGCAAGCGGCTGCTGCGGCTGCGCGTGGTGCGCCTCGACGGCAGCCGGCTCGGCTTCGGCGGGGTGCTGCTGCGCACCCTGCTGCTGCTTCTGGTGATCCCGGCGGTGATCTGGGACCGCGACACCCGGGGGCTGCACGACAAAGCCGTGGGCGCGGTGCAGGTCCGGCTCTGAAGCGAAAGAAAAAAGAGGAAAAAGGGGCCGGGCCCGGAGATTGTCTCTCCGGGCCCGGCCCGTATCCGTACGCGTTTCGTATGCGATCAGCGGCCCTTCGGCATCCGCATCCCCTTGGGCATCGGACCCTTCGGGATCGGCATGTTCTTCATCAGATCGCCCAGGGCCCGCAGCCGGTCGTTGACCTCGGTCACCTTGGGGCCGGGGAGTACGCGCGGCAGCTTCAGCAGCGTCGTACGCACCTTCTTCAGCGGCACCTCGCCCTCACCGGTGCCGACGATGATGTCGGTGACCGGCACGTCGATGACGACGCGCGCCATCCGGCGCTTCTCGGCGGCCAGCAGGCTCTTCACGCGGTTGGGGTTGCCCTCGGCGACCAGGACGATGCCGGCCTTGCCGACGGCGCGGTGCACCAGGTCCTGGCTCTTGTTCATCGCCACCGCCGGGGTGACCGACCAGCCGCGCCCGACGTTCTCCAGGACGGCCGCCGCAGCCCCCGGCTGGCCTTCGAGCTGACCGAAGGCGGCCCGCTCGGCGCGGCGGCCGAAAACGACCGCCACCGCGAGGAAGGCGAGCAGAAAGCCCAGGATGCCCGCGTAGATGGGGTGACCGACCAAGAAGCCGACAGCGAGGATGACACCGAACGTGACGATGCCCACACCTGCTAGGACGAGCCCGACCTTGGAGTCGACCCGCCTGGTCATCTTGTAGGTCTGGACGATCTGCTTAAGTCGCCCAGCGGTACTGCTCTCGGATGATTCCCTCGCCATGCGGCACAGGATACGTGCCCCGTGCCGCGACGGCCCCACCGGATGGGGTGGGAAGCGCCAGGAAGCCCTACGGGCCTACTGCACCCCGAGGGAGTCCAGGACGTGCTGGGCTTCCCGCCGGTCCTTCGCGCGCTTGCGGTCCTCCACGACGGCCGACCACGCGTTGCGGCGAGCGGTCTGCTCGGCACTGCGCAGCAGGATCGATTCGACGACGCGCAGCGCGCCCGCGACGGAGGCGGCGGGGTGGATGGAGCTCTGGCGGGCGTGTGCGGCCTCGGGCTGCATGTGGGTGTCCCCCTAAGGACGCTCAGAATCGCAAGGGAGTGCGTGAATCCAGAGTCACCACATTGTGTTACCAGGCGGTGACTGGTCGGTCAAACTCCCATGAAACCCTGACGTGTCCTTCGCCGCGACCCGGCACGTCAGCCGCCCGGCCGCCGCTCCCGGCGTGAGCGAACACACAAGCCGCAGGGGCTCAGCCCCGGGCTGCCAGCGCCTGCTGGAAGAGCCGCCCGGCCCGGTACGAGGAGCGCACCAGCGGCCCGGACATGACGCCGGCGAAGCCGATCTCCTCGGCCTCCTCCTTCAGCTCCACGAACTCCTGCGGCTTCACCCAGCGCTCCACGGGGTGGTGCCGCACGGTCGGCCGCAGGTACTGGGTGATGGTGATCAGCTCGCAGCCCGCGTCGTGCAGGTCCTGCAGCGCCTGGCTGATCTCCTCGCGCTCCTCGCCCATGCCCAGGATGAGGTTGGACTTGGTGACCAGACCGGCCTCACGCGCCCGCGTGATGACTTCGAGGGAGCGCTCGTAACGGAACGCCGGGCGGATCCGCTTGAAGATCCGCGGCACCGTCTCGACGTTGTGCGCCAGCACCTCCGGCCGCGCGCCGAAGACCTCGGCGAGCTGCTCCGGTACGGCGTTGAAGTCGGGGATCAGCAGCTCGACCTTCGTACGGCCGTCGGCGCGCTCCGCCGTCATGGCGTGGATCCGGCGTACGGTCTCCGCGTACAGCCAGGCGCCGCCGTCCTCCAGGTCGTCGCGGGCGACGCCGGTGATGGTGGCGTAGTTGAGGTCCATGGTGACCACGGACTCGCCGACCCGGCGCGGTTCGTCGCGGTCGAGGGCTTCGGGCTTGCCGGTGTCGATCTGGCAGAAGTCGCAGCGCCGGGTGCACTGGTCGCCGCCGATGAGGAAGGTCGCCTCGCGGTCCTCCCAGCACTCGAAGATGTTGGGGCAGCCGGCCTCCTGGCACACCGTGTGCAGGCCCTCGCCCTTCACCAGCGCCTGCATCTTCGTGTACTCGGGGCCCATCTTCGCGCGGGTCTTGATCCACTCGGGCTTGCGCTCGATGGGGGTCTGGCTGTTGCGGACCTCCAGACGCAGCATCTTGCGGCCCTCAGGTGCGACAGCGGACACGTCCGACTCCCTCTTGCGACTTCCGAGACTTCTTTTCCATGGCCAACCTCAGCGTACGCCCGTACATTCCTCAACCCCGAGGCCCCTAGACGGCCCGGGGGAGAGGTTCGGCCGACTCCAGGACGGCCCGCAGATGCTTCTCGACCACCGGGATCACCTCTGCGACCGTCACGTCGCGGCCCAGCTCGTCGCTGAGCGAGGCCACGCCCGCGTCGCGGATGCCGCAGGGCACGATCCGGTCGTACCAGGTGTTGTCCGGATTGCAGTTGAGCGCGAAGCCGTGCATCGTCACGCCCTTGGCGACCCGGATGCCGATCGCGGCGAGCTTGCGGTCCTCGCGGCGCTGGCCGGCGTTGGACGGGGCGTACTCCGGACCGCTCAGCCGGGGGTCGAACTCCTCGTCGTGCAGCCGGGGGTCGAAGTCCAGGGTCAGCCCCGGGACCGCGGGCCGGTCCGCTGCGTTTTCGGTCGCACTCCGGCTCGACTCCGCTCCGGCCGAGTGCCCCTCCCTCGTACCTCGGTCGGAACCCTCAACCTGCGCTGCATCTCGCCTGCGCCGCTCCACCGGATCACCCAGCACCCACACGCCGCTGCGGCCCTCGACGCGTGCGGTCTCCAGGCCGAACTCCGCGCAAGCGCCGATCAAGGCGTCCTCGAGCCGTCGTACGTGCGCGACCACGTCCACCGGGCGCGGCAGCTTCACGATCGGGTAGCCGACCAGCTGCCCCGGGCCGTGCCAGGTGATCTTGCCGCCGCGGTCCACGTCGACCACCGGAGTGCCGTCCAGGGGGCGCTCGTTGTCCTGCGTGCGCCGCCCGGCGGTGTAGACCGGGGGATGCTCCAGCAGCAGGCAGGTGTCCGGGATCTCATCCGCGAACCGGGCGGCGTGCACCCGGCGCTGCTCCTGCCATGCCTCCTGGTAGTCCACGGCTTCCCCGCCGAAGCCCAGGTGGACGAATCGCAGGTCACTCACGGCGGCTCTCCTCTGTGTGGACTCGTACGCACTCGCAACTGTACGTCCGGGTCCGCCGTGCTCAGTAGGTGGCCCTGTTAGCAGCCGGGCTCGGCGGAGGGAAGGATTCCGGCCATAAGTAGCCCCCGAATTCACCCGATCCGGCGAATGAGGGGCTCAGGTAGTGAGCAGGTCGCCACGGACCGTTACATTCACGCCTTCTGGAGCAAGCCCGGAAGGCAGGGGACCGCACAGCCGATGACCGACCGATCCACGCAGCGCTCTCCCAATCGTCGGCTCGCGGCCCTCATCGCTGAGGCCGGATTCTCCAACGCAGGGCTCGCCCGCCGCGTGGACCAGCTTGGCATAGAACATGGGCTCGATCTCCGCTACGACAAGACCTCCGTCACCCGCTGGCTGCGCGGTCAGCAGCCGCGCGGCACCACCCCCGCCCTCATCGCCGAGGTCTTCACCCGCCGCCTCGGCCGCCGGCTGTCCGCACAGGACCTCGGCCTCGACGCCGTCGCCCCCGTCTACGCGGGCCTGGAGTTCGCCGGCTCCCCCGAAGAGGCCATCGACATCGTCGCCGGGCTCTGGCGCAAGGACACCGGCGGCCAGACGGACCTCCGCAGGATCGCGTTCACCCCCGCCGGGCTCGTCGTCCCCAGCCGCGACTGGCTCATCGGCCGCGCCGACGACCGCGTCTCCCGTGGCCCCGCCGGGGCCGACCCCACGCTCCCCCGGGTGCCCGCGCAGACCCGGGGCCCGGGTGCGGCGGCCACCCTCTCCCGTACCGTCGGGCAGCGGCTCACCATGGGCGACATCGCCGCCCTGCGCTCGGTCGGCGAGCTCTTCCGATCCCTCGACAACGCGTACGGCGGCGGCCACGCCCGCCAAGCCCTCGTGCGCTACCTCGAGTTCGAGGCCGAGCCGATGCTGCGCGGCTCGTACGGCGAAGCCCTCGGCCGGCGCCTCTTCGCCGCCGTCGCCGACCTCACCCGGCTCGCCGGCTGGACCTCGTACGACATCGGCGCCCACGGGCTCGCCCAGCGCTACTTCGTCCAGGCCCTGCGCCTCGCCCAGGCCGCCGGCGACCGCGTCTACGGCGGCTATGTCCTGGTCACCATGAGCCGCCAGGCGGTGTACCTGGGGCACGGCCGCGAAGCCGTCCAGCTCGCCCGCGTCGCCCAGCAGGGCGTCGGCTCCGGCGCCCCACCCGTCGTCCAGGCGCTCCTCCACGCCGCGGAAGCCCGCGGCCACGGCATGCTGGGCGAGGTCCGCGCCTGCACGGCCGCCCTCGTCCGCGCCGAACGCGCCCTCGAGGCCGCCCGTGGTGGCGACGACGTCCCCTACTGGGCCCGCTTCTTCGACGAGGCCCAGCTGGCCGACGAGTTCGGCCACTGCCACCGCGACCTCCAGCAATACCGCGCCGCCGCCCAGCACGCCGAACGCTCCCTCCAACTGCGCGCCCCCGCCTACGCCCGGTCCCGGCTCTTCTGCCGCGTCGTCCTCGCCACGGCGCGGCTCGGGCTCGGCGAGCTCGACGCGGCGTGCGCGCTCGGGGCGGAGTCCATGCAACAGGCGGCGGACATGCGGTCGCTGCGTGCCGTCGAGTACGTACGCGACCTCGGGCGCCGCTTCGAGCCCCACCGGGACGCGCCCTCGGTCCGAGCCTTCCACGAGCGCGCGGCGCTGCTCGGCATGCTGCCGGCGTGACGGTGGGTCGCGTTGTGCCGTCCAGCCTTCCCGGGGCTGCCGCCCCGAGCCCGCTGGTGGGTTGTGGGAGAACGTTCCGCAAGGCGAGCGAAGCGAGGTGGGGGTGGGGCACCTCCCAGCGTCCAGCTGGGGGAGGCCGGCACAACCCACCAGCTCCCGGCGACGGCGTGTACCCCGACGGTGCTGACCCATGGGCCTGACCCATCGTCGCCGGGTGCGGACCGTGGCCGGGTTGGGCCAGCCCTCCCCCGGCCTTCGGCCGGGGGGACCCCCACCTCGCTTCGCTCGCCTCAGGCGGACGACCTACCCCCAACCCGGGCAAGTCGCTACGCCGCGACGGGGACCGCCCCGTAGCCCGGGCGGATGCCGAGGTCGCGGAGGGCGCGGAAGGCGGCGCGGCGGCCGGAGAGGAGGGCGCCCTGGACGGTGCTGGTGTCGCGGTGGTCGCCGCAGACGTAGAGGCCCTGGAGGATGCGGACGGGGCGACGGAGGTCGTGGGGGGCGGGCATGGCGGGGACGGCTTCGGGGTCGTGGTGGACGGCGAGGAGTTCCCAGCCGGTGGTGGGGACGCCGTAGAGGTCGGCGAGGTGGGCGCGGACCAGGGAGTCGGGGACCGGGGGGCCGAGGATGACGGACGTCACGAGTGCCCGGCCGACCGGGGCGCGGGAGGGGTCGATGACGCTGGCCGGAATCGAGTGGGAGACGGGCCCGCGGCGGTCGGCGTCCAGGACGAGGGAGGGCTCGCGGAGCGGGGCGTGCGGCGCGGCGTGGTGGACGACGGTGACGCCGTGGAAGCCCGGCACGCGCAGCCCCGGCAGCAGCTCGCCCGCCGCGCCGGCACCGGTCGCCACGATCACGCCGCGGGCGGCCAGAAAACCGCCGTCCTCGGTGAGTACGCCGTTCGTGGCGGCCGTCACCGCCCGTACCCCGAGCCGTACCGCCCCCGGCGGAAGTGCGGCGGCCAGCCGGCGCGGTACGGCGGCGGCACCGCCGGCCGGCAGGCACGTACGGCCCTTGGCGAAGCCCCGCAGCACCAGGTCGGCGCAGCGGCTGGACGTGCCGAGCTCGGCGTCGCAGAGCAGCGCGGCCAGCAGGGGCCGCAGGAAGCCGTCGACGGCGCGCGGCGCGAAGGCGGCGGACAGGGCGGCGGCCGCGGTGGTCTCGGGCCGGGCGAGCAGTCGTTCCGGGGGAGTGGCGGCCAGCTTGCCGAGCGCCGACCGCAGCCGCGCCCGGTCGAGGGCCCGGGTGCCCGTACGGGGACCGGAGGACCGGACGACCGCGCCCGGGGCGAACGGCCGCAGCGGCAGCCCCTGCAGACCCGGCGTACGCCGTAGCTCCGGGTACGACGAGTTGAGCAACTGGGGCCCCCGGTCGAGGCGGAAGCCGTCCACCTCGTCGGTGGCCATCCGTCCGCCGACCCGGTCGGCGGCCTCGACGACCGTGACTCTCAATCCCGCGCTGGTCAGATGGTGTGCCGCGGACAGACCGGCGAGGCCCGCCCCGATCACGCACACATCGGTAACGTCCGTTGGGCGTGCTGTTGAGAGCACGATGCCCCTCCCCGAGGTCGGCATGGTTCCCCGCTCGCGTCAGCTGCGCTGGAACCGTCATGCCCACAACTCGACCACGCCAAGCCGTAGTTATCGGCCGAGCGCCGCTCGAATCGCGCCGTCGATCTCCGGGAAGGCAAAGGCGAAGCCCGAGTCGAGCAGCTTCCCGGGCCGTACCCGGAAACTGCCCAGCACATCCCCAGCGAACTCCCCGAGCACGGCCCGCAACACCGGCCCCGGCACGGCGAAGAGAGCCGGCCGGTGCAGCACCCGCCCCATCGCGGCGTTGACCTCCCGGTTGGTGACCGGCTCCGGCGCGGTCAGGTTCACCGGGCCCGACAGCGTCGGGGTGTCGATGATGTGCCGCAGTGCCGCGACGTGGTCGTGCAGGGCGATGAACGACCAGTACTGCCGCCCGCTGCCCAGCCGTCCGCCCAGCCCCGCCCGGTAGAGCGGGAACAGCGGCCCCCACGCCCCGCCATGCCGCGCCACGACAAGCCCGGTCCGGATGTACGCGGTCCGCACGCCCGCCTCCTCGGCGGCCGCCGTCGCCTCCTCCCAGGCCTGGCACACCTCCGCGAGGAAGCCGTCGCCCGGCGGGTCGTTCTCGTCCACCGCGCGGTCGCCCGTGTCGCCGTAGAAGTTGACCCCCGAGGCGCTGATCAGCACCTGCGGCGGGCTGTCCATCGACGCCACCGCGTCGGCGATCGCCGCCGTCCCCAGCACCCGGCTCTCCCGGATCTCCTTCTTGTACGCGGCAGTCCACCGGTGGTCCCCGACCCCGGCCCCCGCCAGGTGCACGACCGCCTCACACCCGCGCAGCCCTGCGACGTCCACGTACTGGCGCTCGGGGTCCCACCGCACCTCGTCGGGCGCGGCGGGCTCCCTCCTGACCAGTCGTACGACCTGGTGGCCGTCAGCGCTCAGCGAGCGGACGAGAGCGGAACCGATCAATCCGGCCGAGCCGGTCACTGCGATGCGACGCATGAGGCAATAGTGCCTCGCGTTTCCGCGCCCCCGACTGGCAGGGTGGCCGAATGGCCGCCACCGACCGCAGCACCCGCATCCGGATACGCCCCGCCGCCCTCACCGACGACGCCGGACTCGCCCGCCTGGACCACGACACCTGGGCGACGCTGCATGCCGTGCAGCCCCGCCCGGACCCCGCGGAGCCGTTCTTCGACGCGCGCCACACCCCGGCCGCGTACCTCGTGGCGGAGGCCGACGGCGTACTCGCCGGGTACATACGCCTGGTGCCGGCGACGCCGCTGGCCTGCAATGCGCACGTCCGCCAGATCCAGGGGCTGGCGGTGGCGGACGCCGCGCGGGGGCGGGGCGTCGGGCGGGCGCTGGTGTCGGCCGCGATGGCCGAGGCACGGGCGCAGGGGGCCCGCCGGATCACGCTGCGGGTGCTGGGGCACAACGCGCCGGCCCGGCGGCTGTACGGGTCGCTCGGGTTCGCGGTGGAGGGTGTGCTGCCGGGGGAGTTCCTGCTCGACGGGGAGTATGTGGACGACGTGCTGATGGGCCGGCCGTTGTGAGTGACCTCAGCTGAAGCGGGCCCAGAGCTTGGGGAAGCGGTCGGCCATGCCGTCCGAGTCCTCGAAGTCGAAGTACGCGCCCTCGGGCTCGCTCGGCGGGTCGGAGAGCGCCAGATCCGGGAGGCGTACGCCCGTGAGGGCTTCGTACGCCTCGTCAGCCGCGTAGCCGAGATCCTCCGCGTCACCGTCGACCTCGGGGTCGAACGCGTCGATCAGCGAGGCGAGGGCGTCGGGCTCGTGCAGCGCGCCCTCGAAGACATGGCGGCCCTGCCCGATCAGCCAGCACCGGAAGAAGTCGAAGGCGTCGTCGCTCGCACCGCCCAGCATGATGTCGGCCGCGCCCCACACGTCCCAGCGGTAGGCGCGGTGGAAGCGGTTCTCGAAGTGGCGGGCGAAGTCGACCACCGAGTCGGGATCGAGTTGCGTCAGGCGCTCGACCAGCAGGTCGGCGTGCTCCTCCGGATCACCGTCCGCGGCCTCCCGCGTCGCGTCGATGATCTCCCAGAACTCGGTCTCGTCCATCACCGCTCCAGCATCCGGCTTGCCACGGCCGCCCGCACGCGGGGCGGCCCATATGCACCCGTGTCGTTACGCGGGCACCCGCCCCGAAGCGTAGAGCGCCGCGAGCCGTTCCGCGGCGAAGGCGAAACGTTCCCTCAGATCGGCCGGGCCCAGCACCTCCACCTCCGGGCCGAGGGCCAGCAGCTGTTCATAGGCGACATCCAGCCCCTCCACCGGCAGGCTCACGATCACCCGGCCGAGCACGTCCGGCGCGCCGGCCGCCGCGAGGGCGTCGCGGGCGGCCGCGCTGTCGGTGACGTACGGAAGCCGGTGCGCGCCGGTGCTCGTGAGCCGGACCACGACCTCCTCCCGCAGGATGGAGCGGGCGAACTCCGCCGCGTGCCGCGCCCAGAAGGCGGCGAGGTCGACCTCCGGGTCGCGCCGGAAGTGGCCGCCGGACACCTCGGCCGCGACCGCCCGGTCCAGCCGGTACACGCGCAGTCTGCCCTCCACCCGGGCGACCAGATACCAGACACCGGCCTTCAGCACGAGCCCGTACGGCTCCAACTCCCGCTCCACGGCGCCGTCGTCACGCCGGTAGGTGAGCCGCAGCCGCAGATCCCCCCAGACCGCCTCGGCGACCGGCGGCAGCAGCTTCGGGGTGTCGGGCTCCTGCCACCAGCCCGGGGCGTCGAGGTGGAAGCGCTGGGCGGCGGAGTCCGAGGCGTCGCGCAGCTCGGGGAGCAGGGCCGCCGAGACCTTGAGCCGGGCGGCGGAGGCGGCGTCGTGCAGGCCCATGGCGCGCAGGGCGGCCGGCACGCCGGACAGGAACAGGGCCTCGGCCTCGTCGCGGCCCAGGCCGGTCAGCCGGGTGCGGTAGCCGTCCACGAGGCGGTAGCCGCCGGCCCGCCCGCGCTCCGCGTAGACCGGCACACCCGCTTCGGAGAGCGCGAGCACATCGCGGCCCACGGTGCGCTCGGACACCTCCAGCGTGGCCGCCAGTTCGGCCGCGGTCATGGAGCCACGCGTCTGCAGGAGCAGCACCAGGTGTATGAGGCGTGCCGCGCGCATGAGACCTCCAGGTGCGTATCGTTCCCTCGCTCCGTACGGGAACGATACGCACCGAACTGGACGAAGAGACCTCAGGCCGCCGAATCACCGTCCCATTTGATACCGATCTCCTGCAGCCATCTCAGGTCCTCCGGCACCGGACCGCCCCCGGCATGCGCGACGGTGTCGTCGCCGCGCTCCAGCACGACGACCTCGTAGTGCGGCGGCCACTGCATCAGGATCCGCCGCTGGCACATCGGGCAGAACCACTCCTCGGCACCAGACGGTTCCGTCGCGACCAGCCGCATCTCGTGTGTCTCGCGTGTGTCACGCATGAGGCCCCTCTCACATCCCCAAGTCCCCGTTTACGACAGCTTGCAGGCCGCCAGCGACGAGTTGACGCCGTTGGGCGCGGCCGCGCCCGTGCGGGTGAAGTCGAGCACGATGCGGTCGATGACCGCGACGCGCTTGTCCTTGAGCGGGCCGAGGATCGCGTTGTTCACGAAGTTCGGTCCGCCCTGCCCGACGGTGTTGGCGAGGCGGGTGTTCGCCTCGCTGATCTGCGTCTGCAGCAGTGCCAGCTCCTTGCTCACCCCGGCCTGCGCGGAGGCCGGGACGTTGGTGATCAGCCCGGTGACGTCCGGGCACACGATCGTCGAGCCCGTGCCGGCGGCCGCGGACCCGGTGGCGGTCGCACTCGCGGTCGTGGAGGCGGCGGCCGACGGGGTGGCGGTCGCGGTGGCGGTGGCGGTCGCGGTTGCCACCACGCCCGTCGTGTTCAGCGTGCAGGCCGCCAGCGAGTCGAGCCCGGTCGGCTTGGCCGCGTGCCGGCCGATCGAGATCGCGATCCGGTCGATCGTCGACACCCGCTTGTCCTTCAGCGGGCCGAGGATCGCGTTGTTGATGAAGTTCGGGCCGCCTTGTCCCTGCGTCGTGACCAGGCGGCGGTTCGCCTCCGCGATCTGCGTGTCCAGCAGCGCGAGATTGCGGTCGACCTCCGCCTGGGCCTGCGCCGGTATGGCGGGCAACGCGCCCTTGACCGCCGGGCAGTTGACCGTGGGCACAGCGGCCTTCGTGGTGGCCTTGGTCGTGACCTTGGTCTGACCCGCCATGGCGGCTCCCACCACCACGACCCCTGACACCATCACGCCGCCTAGCACACCGGCGATGAGGACCCGTCGCCGGTTGAAGGAGGGAAGGGCACGCGACATCTGATCTCCTTGAAGATGAAATCCACTACTGGTCGCGCCCGTCTGGCCCCTCACGGGCGATGCATGGCCGTGCCCCCTCCAATACGTCAGCTGTGGCAGGTGTGTTCAACGCGGGCCGTGATTCTTCCGTGACCCGGAACGGCAAAAGGCGGTGGCCCGGTCCTTGAGCAAGGACCGGGCCACCGCCGTTGTGCGTGCCGTAAGGCTCAGAGCCCGAGGTCGCCCTCGAACTCGCCGGCTTCCAGACGCGCCTTGACGTCGGACAGGTACCGCGCCGCGTCCGCGCCGTCGACCAGCTGGTGGTCGTACGACAGGGTCAGGTAGACCATGTCGCGGATGGCGATGGTCTCGCCGAGGTCCGGGTGGTTGATGACCACCGGGCGGCGGACCGTGGCACCGATGCCGAGCTCGGCGACCTGCGGGTAGTTCACGATGATCGTGTCGAACAGCGCACCGCGCGAGCCGGTGTTGCTGATCGTGAACGTGCCGCCGCCGAGGTCGTCGGGGCTGATCTTCTTGGTGCGGACCTTGCCGGCCAGCTCGGCGGTCTTCTTGGCGATGCCGGCGATGTTGAGGTCGCCCGCGCCCTTGATGACCGGGACCATGAGGCCCGCTTCCGAGTCCACCGCGATGCCGATGTTCTCGACGTCGTGGTAGGTGATGGTGCCGTCGTCGTTGATCTTGGCGTTGATCGACGGGTGGGCCTTCAGCGCCTCGGCGGCGGCCTTCACGAAGAACGGCATCGGGGAGAGCTTGACGCCCTCGGTGGCCAGGAAGGACTCCTTGGCACGGGCCCGAAGCTTCATGATCTTGGTGACGTCCACCTCGAGCACGGAGGACAGCTGCGCCTGGCTGTGCAGCGCCTTCATCATGTTTTCCGCGATGACCTTGCGGATGCGGGACATCTTCACCGTCTGGCCGCGCAGCGGCGACACGGCGGCAGGCGCGGCAGCGGCCTTGGCCGGAGCGGCCTGGGCGCTCGCGGCAGCGGCGGCCCTGGCGGCCTCGGCGGCGGCGATGACGTCCTGCTTGCGGACCCGACCGCCGACGCCGGTGCCCTTGACCGTGGCGAGGTCGACGCCGTTCTCGGCGGCGAGCTTACGGACCAGCGGGGTCACGTACGTACCCTCGTCACCGCCTGCGGCGGCCGGAGCCGGAGCCGGGGTGACCGGAGCCGGAGCCGCGACCGGGGCGGGCGCGGGGGCCGGAGCAACCGGGGCCGGGGCGGGCGCGGGAGCCGGGGCGGGCACCGGAGGAGCGACCGGAGCCGGAGCCTGCTGGACCGGAGCCGGAGCCGGGGCAGCGGCCGGAGCAGGAGCGGCCGGGGCCGGGGCAGCGGCCGGGGCGGCACCGGCGGCACCGACGACGGCGAGCTTGGCGCCGACCTCGGCGGTCTCGTCCTCGCCCACCAGGATCTCCAGCAGCGTGCCGGCGACGGGGGAGGGGATCTCGGTGTCGACCTTGTCCGTGGAGACCTCCAGCAGCGGCTCGTCGGCCGCCACCTCCTCGCCGACCGACTTCAGCCAGCGGGTCACGGTGCCCTCGGTCACCGACTCACCGAGCGCCGGCAGCAGCACCGGAGTGCCCGCGGCGCCACCGGCCGGGGCGGCGGCCGGAGCAGCAGCCGGGGCCGGGGCGGCCACGGGGGCCGGGGCCTCAGCCACCGGAGCCGGGGCCGCGACGGGCTCCGCCGCCGGAGCCGGGGCGGCAGCAGGCGCGCCCGTGCCGTCGTCGATGATGGCCAGCTCGGCGCCGACCTCGACCGTCTCGTCCTCGGCCACCTTGATGGAGGCGAGGATGCCGGCCGCGGGCGCCGGGATCTCGGTGTCGACCTTGTCCGTCGAGACCTCGAGCAGCGGCTCGTCGGCCTCTACGTGCTCACCCTCGGCCTTCAGCCATCGGGTGACGGTGCCCTCGGTCACGCTCTCGCCGAGCGCCGGCAGGGTTACGGAAACCGCCATGGTTTCGGTTGCTCCTAACGATCTGTGCGTACTGGTCTGCGTGTCGAGGGATCAGTCGTGCGAGTGCAGCGGCTTGCCCGCCAGCGCGAGGTGAGCCTCGCCGAGGGCCTCGCTCTGCGTCGGGTGCGCGTGGATCAGCTGCGCGACCTCGGCAGGCAGGGCCTCCCAGTTGTAGACCAGCTGGGCCTCGCCCACCTGCTCGCCCATCCGGTCGCCGACCATGTGGACGCCGACCACCGCACCGTCGCGGACCTGGACGAGCTTGATCTCGCCCGCGGTCTTCAGGATCTTGCTCTTGCCGTTGCCGGCCAGGTTGTACTTCAGGGTGACGACCTTGTCGGCGCCGTACAGCTCCTTGGCCTTCGCCTCGGAGATACCGACCGAAGCGACCTCCGGGTGGCAGTACGTGACGCGCGGCACGCCGTCGTAGTCGATCGGCACGGTCTTGAGACCGGCCAGTCGCTCTGCTACCAGGATGCCCTCGGCGAAGCCGACGTGCGCGAGCTGGAGGGTCGGGACCAGGTCACCGACGGCCGAGATGGTCGGCACGTTCGTCTGCATGTACTCGTCGACGAGGACGTAGCCACGGTCCGTCGCGACGCCCGCCTCCTCGTAACCGAGGCCCTGCGACACCGGGCCCCGGCCGACGGCGACGAGCAGCAGCTCGGCCTCGAAGGTCTTGCCGTCGGCGAGGGTGACCTTGACGCCGTCCGCCGTGTACTCGGCGTTCTGGAAGAAGGTGCCCAGGTTGAACTTGATGCCGCGCTTGCGGAAGGCGCGCTCAAGAAGCTTGGAGCTGTTCTCGTCCTCGACCGGGACCAGGTGCGGCAGACCCTCGATCACGGTGACGTCGGTGCCGAAGGACTTCCACGCGGAGGCGAACTCGACGCCGATGACGCCGCCGCCCAGCACGATCGCGGACTTCGGGACCCGGTCCAGCACCAGCGCGTGGTCGGAGGAGATGATGCGGTCGCCGTCGATGGTCAGGCCCGGCAGCGACTTCGGCACGGAGCCGGTCGCCAGCAGGATGTGGCGCGCGGTGTAGCGCTGGCCGTTGACATCCACCGAGGTCGGGGAGGAGAGCCGGCCCTCGCCGGTCACGTACGTGACCTTGCGCGAGGCCACCAGGCCCTGCAGGCCCTTGTACAGGCCGGAGATGACGTCGTCCTTGTACTTGTGGACCCCGGCGATGTCGATGCCCTCGAACGAGGCCTTCACGCCGAACTGCTCGCTCTCGCGGGCCTGGTCCGCGATCTCACCGGCGTGCAGCAGAGCCTTTGTGGGGATGCAGCCGCGGTGCAGGCAGGTGCCGCCGAGCTTGTCCTTCTCGATCAGGGCGACGTCCAGACCGAGCTGCGCCGCGCGCAGGGCAGCCGCGTAGCCGCCGCTCCCGCCGCCGAGGATCACTAGGTCGAAAACGGTGCTGGCGTCGTTCGCCACGTCACGTCCTCCATGCATGGGTACGCCGGAGCCGGTCTGCCGTGACCGGGCGGCGGCTTTTTTTCGGCCGCTTCTGTTTAAACGGGGGCCCTGTCGTGCCGAGACAACATCTTCGCACTTGTTCGCGGTGGACGGGCCACCGGGCCGGGCTCTGAGACGTACGGAACGTCCAGCTCTCTGCCTACTCGTCGGTATCTCGCTCAGGGCGAACGCAATAACGTACGGGCCCCGGACGATATGCCCAGGGCCCGTACGTGTGTGACGCAAGGATCACATCAGATGTCTATCGGACGTCGATCACAGAACGCCGATCACAGAACGCCGATCACAGGACGTCGCCGTCGGCGGCCTTCTCCGCCAGCCGCACCAGCGTGCGCACCGCCGAGCCCGTGCCGCCCTTGGGGGTGTAGCCGAAGGGGCCGGACTCGTTGAAGGCCGGGCCCGCGATGTCCAGGTGGGCCCAGGTGATGCCCTCGCCCACGAACTCCTTCAGGAACAGACCGGCCGCCAGGCCGCCGCCCATCCGCTCGCCCATGTTCGCGATGTCCGCGGTCGGCGAGTCCATCGCCTTGCGCAGCTCCACCGGCAGCGGCATCGGCCACGACTGCTCGCCGGCCTCGGTCGCGATGTTGTGGACGGCGGTACGGAAGTCGTCGTCGTTGGCCATGATCCCGAAGATGTGGTTGCCCAGCGCCAGCACCATCGCGCCGGTCAGGGTCGCCACGTCCACGATCGCGTCCGGCTTCTCCTCCGACGCCCGGGTGATCGCGTCGGCCAGCACGAGCCGGCCCTCGGCGTCGGTGTTCAGCACCTCCACCGTCTTGCCGCTGTACATCCGCAGCACGTCGCCGGGGCGGGTCGCGGTGCCCGACGGCATGTTCTCCGCCAGCGCCAGCCAGCCGGTGACATTGACCTCCAGGCCGAGCTTCGCCGCCGCGACCACGGCCGCGAAGACCGCCGCCGCGCCGCTCATGTCGCACTTCATCGTCTCGTTGTGACCGGCCGGCTTCAGCGAGATGCCGCCCGAGTCGTACGTGATGCCCTTGCCCACGAAGGCCAGGTGCTTCTTCGCCTTCGCGGTCCGGTACGACAGCTTCACCAGCCGGGGCGGGTTCGCCGAGCCCTTGCCGACGCCCAGGATGCCGCCGTAGCCGCCCTTGGCCAGCGCCTTCTCGTCCAGCACCTCGACCTTCAGGCCGTGCTCCGCCGCTGCCGCCTTCACCACCGTGGCGAACTCCTGCGGGTGCAGGTCGTTCGGCGGCATGTTGATCAGGTCCCGCGCCCGGTTGATCTCGTCGGCGAGCGCGATCGCCCGGTCCGCGGCGGCCTTGTACGCCTTGTCGCGCGGCTTGGCGCCCACCAGGGCCACCTCGGCCAGCGGCGTCTTGCCGTTGGCCTTCGCCTGGTAGGCGGTGTACGTGTACGCGCCCAGCAGCGCGCCCTGCGCGACCGCCTCCGCCGACGCCGCGTCCGCCACCGGCAGCGCGAACACGGCCTTCTTCGAACCGCTCAGGCTGCGCGCCGCGACCCCCGCCGCCTTCCGCAGCGCCTCCGGTGCGTACGCCTCGCCGTCCGCCGGCGGCTCCCCGAGGCCCACCGCCAGCACCACGGGCGCCTTGACCCCGGCCGGCGCCGGCAGCTTCGTCACCTCGCCCTCGCCGCCCGACGCGCCCAGCGTCTCCAACGTCGCCGCCAGCTTGCCGTCGTACGCCTTGTCCACCGCCTCCGCACCCGGGGCGACCTCGGGGCCCTTCGCCCCCTTGGCCACGCCGACGACGACGGCGTCCGCGCGCAGCGCTGCGGCGGAGGAAGTGCTGAGAGTCAGTGCAGTCACGGTATTGAAGGTCCTGTTCCTCGTATTTTCCGGCCGGTGGATGGGCCGGCCGCCCGCGCCCACCGCGTGCCGCTCCGGGCTTCTCCTACGCCTGCGCCTGCGATGGGCGGACGCGGAATCGACCCTACGCCGGGTAGTGCCCCCTCCGCCCCCGCCAAGCCCACCGCAAGGGGTTTCCCCACCCTTCGCGTACCCCCAGAGCGGGCAAAGCCTGCCCTAGTGCGCCGCCACCGGTGCTCCCGCACCCGGGTGCGGCGCCAGAAGCGCGCTGTAGTGGCGGAAGGACATCACCTGTCCGACCGCCAGTACCGCGTTGGCACAGGCGAGGGCGCCCCAGAGCCCGGCGAGGCCGCCCGCTCCGGCGGCGGGGACCGCGGCGAGGGCCAGCAGAGTGCCGACAACGGCGAAGCGGACAAGGCTGGGGAGGGTGCGCTTGAGGCCGATCATGCCGAAGCCGACGACCGCCTGGAAGGCGTCGAAGGCCACGACGGCCAGCAGCAGGGGCAGCTGCGCCCGCACCTGGCTCTGGATCGCCGGATCCGTCGTGAAAACCGGAATCACCACCGCCCGCAGCGCCACCAGCAGCACCCCCAGCACCACCACCGCCCCGAAAGCCACCCGCACGCCCGCCGCGACATTGCGCCGAGCGTCCCGCACGTCCCCCGTCCTCAGCGACTGGCCCATGAGCGGAATGAGCGCCTGGCCCACGGAAACAGCCGCCGTGAACACGAGGTTGGCCAGCGAAAGGCAGACACCGTGCACGGCGGCCGCGTCCGTACTGATCCGGGCCGCCGCGAAGGTCAGCACCCCCAGCGAGGCGAACTTCAACAGCACGGTCCCGGCCAGCGGAATCCCCACCCGCGCAAAGCGGAGGACCTCCCCGAAGCGTGGCCGCCCCAGTCGCAGCGACCGCCCTGCCAGCACAGGCACCCGGCGCAGGCTGACGTGCGCGACGCATGCGTTGATGCTCACCGAAGCCAGCATCGCCACGCCCGCACCCGGCAGCCCGAAGCGGGGGACCAGGCTCAGCGACAGCGCGACCGCCGCCGCCGTCCCCGCGAGACCCGAGCGCATCACCGCCTTGCCGCGGCCCAGCCCCACCAGGCTCGACGTCGCCGACGTGCTCAGCCCGAGCACAAGCACCGCGCCCGCGAGCAGATACGGAAAGACCCCCAACGCGTCCAGCGTCGCCCCCGGCACCCCGGTCACCCGCCCGAGCAGCGGCACCGCCGCGACCGGCAGAGCCCCCAGCACCCCGACCATCAGGCCCAGCCACATGCCGTTGCGTACGACGGCGAGCAGCCCCTCCGGATCGTCGTCCTTCTCGGCGACGAAGGGCATCACGCCCCGCAACGCCCCCGCCACCGCGGCGGACGCGGGGTTGAACACCGCGATGGTCACCGCGAAGGCGGCCAGTGCAGCGGTGGCATGACGCCCGAGGACCGCGGTGTCCACGACGGCGCCGGCCGACGAGGCGATCAGGGTGAGGTAGAGCGGCAGGGCCGCCCCCGCTATCTTGCGATCCTTGCCCGGGGCGGCAGTTGACGTCACGGCCCAACCCTAGTGCCCCTCCCGGCAAGCCTTGCCCTGTCGCGCCGCCCAGCACGCACGCTCCTTGACGGGCAAACATCGCCGGTCACGGCACTAGCCAAGCGCGGCGACGACCAGCGTGGCGACGACCGCCGTTTCGCAGAGCGCGCCGAACACGTCCCCCGTGACACCGCCGAAGCGGTCCCGGCAGCGGCGCAGCAGAAGCTCCGCGGCGGCCAGCCCGGCCACCGCGGCAGCGGCGAACTGCAGGGCGCCCCAAGGCCCGAAGGCGGTGCCGCAGGCGGCGCCGAGCAGGACGACGGCGGCCGCGGCGGCCCGGGCGGTGCGTATGGGGAGGGCGCCGGCGACGGCGGCGCCGAGGCCGTCGGGGCGGGCCGGGGGGATGCCGGTGCGGCAGGCGAGGGTCATGGCGGCGCGGCCGACGGCGGAGGCGACGGTGACGGCGACGGCGCCGAGGGCCCAGGAGGACGCGTAGAGGGAGGAGAGGGCGGCGACCTGACCGAGGATCACGAAGAGGAGGGTCAGGACGCCGAAGGGGCCGATGTCGGACTGCTTCATGATGCGGAGGGCGTCCTCCGCGGGCTTGCCGCTGCCCAGGCCGTCGGCCGTGTCGGCGAGGCCGTCCAGATGGAGACCCCGGGTGAGGGCGCCGGGCACGGCGGCCGTGGCGACGGCGGCGAGCAGAGCGCTCGCCCCGAGGAGCAGCAGCAGGCCGCCGACGAAGGCCGCGGCCGCACCCACGACCAGGCCGACCAGCGGAGCGCAGAGCATGCCGGTGCGGGCGGCCGCGCGGTCCCAGCGGGTGACGCGGATCCGCAGGACGGTCAGGGTGCCGAAGGCGAAGCGCGGTCCGTCGTCAAAAGCCATGGCGTGCAGCGTATCTGGGCCGCAAATCAGTAGATTTACGGACATGGGTCACTGGTGGTACCGGAACATCGTCGAGCCGGGCAAGCTGCCGCTGCTTCTCGCGCTGGCGTCGTTCCTGCTGACGTTCGCGATCACCCGGACGGTCACCCGGCTGATCCGGGCCGGCAAGGGGCCGTTCCGCAATGTCACCCCCGGCGGCATGCACATCCACCACGTGGTCCCCGGGGTCGTGCTCACCGTCATCGGCGGCTTCGGCGCCGTGTCGAGCAACCGGCAGGGCTGGGCGGCGGGGATCTGCGCCGTGGTGTTCGGGATGGGGGCGGGGCTGGTCCTGGACGAGTTCGCGCTGCTGCTCTACCTCGACGACGTGTACTGGAGCGAGCGCGGCCGCAAGAGCGTGGAAGTGGTCGTGCTGACGGCCGCTCTCGTCGGGCTGCTGCTGGGCGGCTTCCTTCCGTTCGGCGTGAACTCGGTGACCGCCGGCGAGCAGCAGGACCGGGTCGGCGTCGTCCTCACCGTGCTGTTCAATCTGCTCTTCTCCCTCATCGCCCTGGTCAAGGGCAAGGGCCGGCTCGCCGTCGTCGGCATTCTCGTCCCGTTCGTCGCGCTGTTCGGGGCCGCCAGACTGGCCCGCCCCGGCTCGTACTGGGCCGACAAGCTCTACGCCCGCCGCCCCCGCTCCCAGCGCCGCGCCATCGCCCGGGCCGCCCGCCACGACGCCCGCTGGGACGCCCCCCGGCGGCGGATTCAGGACTGGCTCGGCGGTACGCCGGACCCGGACCGCTGACGCCGCCGCTTCCACAGCGACAGCAGACGCGGCGCCTGGATGAATCCCTCGGCCCGCGCGCTCGCGATCCCGATCCGCGGTAGCTCACCGCTCTTCTCGAACAGCAGGTAGCGCGGCTCCCAGATCGGCCGGTACTTGGCGTTCGCCCGGTACAGCGACTCGATCTGCCACCACCGCGAGAAGAACGTCAGCAGCGACCGCCACACCCTCAGCACGGGCCCGGCGCCCAGCCTCGCGCCTCGCTCGAAGACCGACCGGAACATCGCGAAGTTCAGCGAGATGTGGCTGACCCCGACCTCGTCCGCCCGCTGGATCAGCTCGATCACCATGAACTCGATCAGCCCGTTGTCGGAGTCCCGGTCCCGGCGCATCAGATCCAGCGACAGCCCCTCCGGCCCCCAGGGCACAAAGCTCAGCAGTGCCCGGGGTTCCCCCGCCCCGTCACGGCACTCGAGCATCACGCACCGCCCGTCCGCCGGATCGCCCAGCCGGCCCAGCGCCATCGAGAAGCCGCGCTCGGTCTCGCCGTCCCGCCAGTGGTCCGCGCGGTCGAGCAGTGCGTCCATCTCCTCCTCCGGGATGTCCTCGTGCCGGCGGATCCGTACGGTGTGGCCGGCCCGCTTCACCCGGTTGTACGCCTGCCGTACGGACCGCATCGCCCGGCCGTCCAGGGTGAACTCGGCGGTCTCCACGAGCGCCTCGTCGCCCAGCTCCAGCGCGTTGAGCCCGCCGCGCCGGGCGTAGACCGTGCCGCCCTCCTCGCTCGCCCCCATCACCGCCGGCACCCAGGCGTGCTCCCGCGCCTCGGCCAGCCACGCGTCGATGGCGCCCGGCCAGGCCTCCGGATCACCGATCGGATCGCCCGACGCCAGCGAGACACCACCGACGACCCGGTACGCGATCGCCGACTTGCCGCTGGGCGACCACACCACGCTCTTGTCCCGGCGCAACGCGAAGTACCCGAGCGAGTCCCGGTTGCCGTACCGGGCCAGCAGTGCGCGCAGCCGCCGCTCGTCGTCCTCGCCGAGCAGCGCCGTACCGCGCGGGGAGCGGAAGGCCGCGTACAGCACCAGCAGGAAGAGCACCGCGCTGAGGACGTTGATGACGACGTTCACCCACCCGGGCGTCGAGATCCCCGGGAAGTCGGTGTCGCTGCCCGCCAGGGAGACCACCCGCAGCAGCGCATAGCCGAACCGCTGCCCGAAGGTCGAGCCGTGAGCCCGGTTGGTGACCGTCACCAGCGCGGTGGCGAGCAGCCCGCCGACCACCGCGCCCCCGACGGCGACCAGGGCGGCCAGCCTCGGGTTGGCCCGGTCGCCCTTCGCGCGGAACTCACGGCGCCCGAGCAGCAGCGCGGCGAAGAAGGCGGCGGTGACCACCAGCGACACCCAGTTCAGGGCGTGCTCGCGGACCTCCGGGTCGGCCAGCGACAGGGCCAGGAGCAGCAGATACAGCCCGCTGATCACCAGGTTGAGGATCCACGCCGCCCGCTTCCTGCGCCGCATGGTGATGCCGAGGAAGAACGCGAAGAGGGACGAGGTGAAGCCGGCGGTCAGGAGGTAGGGGGTGAAGAACTCATTGATGTTGTGGCGGCGGATGTCGTTGCCGAAGGCGACCCAGACGGCGCTGAGGAGGTTGAGGAACCCCACGAGACGCAGGTACCAGACCGTGAGCGACGCGGAGGCGGGACCTGCGGCACGGACCATTCCCATAAAGGGCGATTTTAGGCGTAATGCACCGGTGGTGGACTGTCCCGCCGCGCCGCCGCCGGCAGCGTCAGAAACGTTCCGGCAGCTCCGCCGCCAGCGCGGCGGCGCCCTGCAGCAGCGGCAGCGCCAGCAGCGCGCCGGTGCCCTCGCCCGCCGTCACGCCCTGGTCGAGCAGCGGCTCGATGGACAGCCGGTCCAGGGCCTTCGCCTGCCCCGGCTCGCCGTTCGTCTGCCCGGCCAGCCACCAGTCCGGCGCCCGGAAGGCCACGCGCTGCGCGACCAGGGCCGCCGCGGCGGTGACCACCCCGTCGAGGATCACCGGGAGCTTGCGTACGGCCGCCTGCAGCAGAAAGCCGGTCAGCGCGGCGAGGTCGGCGCCGCCCACCGCGGCGAGCAGCTGCATCTGGTCGCCCAGCACCGGGCGGGCCCGGCGCAGCCCGTCCCGGATCGCCGCGCACTTGCGCATCCAGGCGATGTCGTCGATGCCCGAGCCCCGGCCCGTCACCACGGAGGCGTCCGTGCCGCACAGCGCCGCGATCAGCACTCCGGCGGCCGTGGTGCCGCCCACGCTCACGTTCCCGAGCAGGACGAGGTCGGTGCCCGAGTCGGCCTCGTCGTCCGCGATCGCCACGCCGGTACGGAAGGCCTGCTCGGCCTCCTCCAGCGTCAGCGCGTCCTCGACGTCCAGCCGCCCCGACCCCTGCCGGACCCGGTGCGGGGATTCCACCTGCACGTCCAGCCCGACGTCCACGACCCGGATCTGGGCCCCGTACTGACGGGCCAGCACATTCACCGCCGAGTCGCCCTCCAGGACCGCGCGCACCAGCTCCACCGTGGAACCGGCCGGGTGCGCCGACACGTTCAGCGCCGCGACCCCGTGGTCCGCCGCGAACAGCAGGACCTTCGGCCGCGCGATCGTCCGCACCGGCACCTGCCCCTGGACCGCCGCCAGCCAGTCGGCGAGCTCCGCCAGCTTCCCCAGAGCCCCGGCCGGCCGCATCACCCGCTCCCACCGGTCGTGCGCATCGCGCCGGACCCCGGCATCGGGGCGCTCCACACGGGAGCCGAAGTCTTCGAGATTCACGCCGCTCACCGGCCGAACACTACCGCCCCGTCGCGGCAGTCGGACCGTTGCATCCGCGCGGACTCCACGGCCGCCCTCCCGTCAGCCCCGCAGCGGGAGCGCCTGCCCGGCCACCACGAGAAGGACGCATTCCGACTCGTCCGCGACCACCGCGTTCAGCCGCCCGAGCTCGTCCCGGAAGCGCCGGCCGCTGGCGGTCGCCGGCACCACCCCGGATCCCACCTCGTTGCTGACGGCGACGACGGTCCGCCGGGTCGCCCGCCAGGCCGCCGCCAACTCGTCGACCCGCGCCCGCAGTTCGCGCCGCCCGCTGTACTCCCACGCCGCGTCGTCCCACGCGCCGACGGCGTCCATCGCATCGGTCAGCCACAGCGCGAGGCAGTCGATCAGCAGCGCCGGCTCGTCCGCGCCCCCCCCGAGCAGCGGCACCAGGTCGCAGGTCTCCAGGGTCTGCCACGCCCCGGGCCGCCGCTCCCGGTGCAGGGCGACCCGCTGGGCCCATTCCGGGTCCCCCTCCCGCACACCTGCCGTCGCGACGTACAGCACGCCTGGGAAGGCGGCGAGCCGTCGCTCGGCCTCCACCGACTTACCGGACCGGGCACCGCCGAGGACCAGCGTCCGGCGGGGCACGTCCGGCACGTCCGCGTACTCGCCGACGACCAGCGTCGTGCCGTCCGGTACGGCCCGCGCGCCCAGCGCCGCCAGCTGCCGCCGCAGCTCGGCCGCGCCCGGCGGCACCGCATGGTCGAGGTGGACGGCGAGCACGTCCGTCGTACGCCCGACCGCGCCCGCCGCCCGGAGCCGGGCCAGCGCGTCGGGCCGCCCCACGACGTCGAGCAGCACCATTTCGTACGCGTACGGCGCCGAGCCCTCGGCCAGTCCCGCGGGCGCGCACCCGGGCGGGAGGTAGAGCAGCCGCTCGCCGTCCGGCCCCTCGACCTCGTAGCCGGACCCGGGGGCGTCCACCGCCACGGCCGTGACGTGGTGACCGGACAGCAGCGCCAGCTCCTGCCCGGCCGCCATCCGCGCGGGCGCGGGGAGCCCGGCGGGGATCTCCACGGCGGGCCCGTCGTGCGGGTGCGACAGCAGCACCTGCCGTACGCCGACGAGCGAGTGCCCGGCGCGGGCGGCCGCGAAGGCGAGCCCGGGCGTGAGGTCGAGCAGCAGCGTGCCGTCCACCAGCAGGGCGGTGGCGGCACGTGCCTGCTCGCCGGTGGCGCAGGCGCAGGTGGCGCAGGGACAGTCGGGGAGGGGCAGGCCTTCGGGGCCTCCGGTGCCGAGGAGAGTGAGTTCCACGTCACGATCCTCTCTCGTCCGTGCACGCTACGCTGCCGGGCAGGCACCCCGAGGGACTGAGGAGTACGGACATGGCGTGGACGTGGCGGTTCGAGAAGGCCGACGGCACCGAGGTTCAGCCCGCGGTTGAGCCGGAGGAGTTCACCACGCAGGGGGATGCCGAGTCCTGGATCGGTGAGGTCTGGAAGGACCTCGTGCAGGGCGGTACGGACCAGGTCGTGCTCTCCGACGACGGCACCAAGATCTACGGCCCCATGAGCCTGCACGGCGACGAGGAGTAGGGCGGCCCGCCTGCGTCCAGGACGGCGGGCGGCCCGGTGGTCAGCGGGCGGCCCGCCACCCCGGGCCGCTCACAGCTGGCCCAGCGTCACGGTCACCGTCTTCGTGGTCCCGCCCCGCTGGAAGGTCACCGCCACCTTGTCCCCGGGCGCGTACGCCGCCAGGGCCTCCGACAGCGACTCGATCGTGGTGATGGGGGAGCTGCCCACCTTGGTGATGATGTCGCCGGCCTGAAGACCGGCCTTGGAGGCCGCCCCGCCCTTGGTGACCGACACCACCGCGACGCCCGCCGCCTCGAAGTTGTCGTTGAGGACGGTCCGGCCGGTGATCCCCAGCGCGGCCCGCCCGGACTCGGTGACCTTCCCGTTCCTGACGATCTGGTTCGCGATCTTGGTGACCGTCGAGGCGGGGATGGCGAAGCCGATGCCGGCCGCCGTGCTGTCGCCGAGGCCGGGTTCGGTCGCCGCGAGGGTCGGGATGCCGATCACCTGACCGGCGAGGTTCACCAGTGCGCCGCCGCTGTTGCCGGGGTTGATGGGCGCCGAGGTCTGCACCATGTTGCTGATGGTCGCGCCCGTGCCGCCGCCGGACGACCCTTCACTGACCGTACGGCCCAGCGCCGACACGATGCCCTGGGTCACGCTTCCGGAGAGCCCGAGCGGGCTGCCCATCGCCAGCGTGATCTGCCCGACCGCGACCTTCGTGGAGTCACCGAAGGTCGCCGCCCTCAGCCCCTTCGGGGGACTGCTCAGCGCGATCACGGCGAGGTCCTGCGCGGGGTAGCTCGAGACGAGCGTCGCATCGAGGGGCGTGTGGCTGTTGACGAGCGTCACCTTGAAGGACTTGGCGTTACCCACCACATGGGCGTTGGTGACGATGTGGCCCTTGTCGTCGTAGACGATCCCCGAGCCCAGGTCCGACGTCGTTGTGATCTGGACGACCGACGGCAGCACGTTCTTCACGACCCGCTGGTACGCGGCCTCCAGATCGCTCGTCGCCGCCGTGTCCGCCCCCGGAGCGGCGGACGCCGACGCCGACGCCGACGTGGACGCCGATGCCTTGGCGGAGGACCCGGAAGAACCGCTGCACCCGGCCAGCGCGAGCGTCGCACAGGTGAGCAGCGCCATGGCAGCCAGGCCCGTGAATTTCCTCATGCCGGAATTGTCGCGTTGGTCGCGCCGCCTCGCCCCTCCGGAGCGGCGGACGGGTCAGCTACGGACCGCGACCAGATGCAGCAGCGCCGCCACCGCCCGGTACGGATCCGTACGTCCCGCCTGCTCCTCGACCGCGAGCAGCCGCTCCCGCTCCGCCGGGTCCTCCGGCGGCGGCACGGAACGGTCGGCGGAGTCGGTGAAGACGCGGACGCCGTACCAGCCGCCCAGCGGCAGGCCGATGCCGGCCAGGGTCGCCGAGAGGGCCTCCAGCCGGTCGGCCCGCACCGGCAGTCCGAGCCGGTTGGTGTACGTCTCCGTGCCGAAGGCGGCCAGCGCGCCGGCCCAGTCGCCGAGCAGGGCGGGCCGCATGGCGAGGGCGTCGCCGTTGCGCACCAGCAGCGAGAGCAACCCCTGCGGGGCCAGTACGCGCGCCAGCGCGGCCAGCATGGCGTCGGCTTCGGGGACGTACATCAGCACGCCATGGCAGAGGACCACGTCGAAGCTGCCGGGCCCGAAGTGCCGGCCGGTCTCGCGGCCGTCGCCCTCGATGAGGGTGACGCGCTCACGTATGCCCTCGGGCTGGTCGGCGAGCGCCGCCCGGAAGGCGTCCAGCATGGCCTGATCGGACTCCAGGCCCGTCACCAGATGCCCGGCGCGGGCCAGCCGCAGCGCCTGGGTGCCCTGCCCGGGGCCGACGTCCAGGACGCGCAGCCGGCGGCCGACGGGGAAGCGGGCGGTGATCTGCTCGTCGAGCTGTCGGGCGACCAGCTCCTGGCGCACGGTGTTCCGCAAGCTGTCCAGCCCGCTCAGCCAGGCCTCGGCGCCTGCCGCGAATCCGGCGGGGACGGACCCGCTCAGAGCTTCGTGCCGCGCTTGACCTGCGGCTTCGGCAGCCTCAGCCGCCGCATCTGCAGGGTGCGCATCAGACCGTAGGAGATGTGGCTGCGCAGCCTGCTCTCCTGCGGGAACCGCTTGTGCAGCTGTCGCCGCAGCGTGATGGTCGTGAAGACCGAGTCGAACACGATCAGGAGGATGACCAGCAGCCACAGCACCAGGCCGAGGTTCTTGATCGCCGCGCTCTGCACGATCGTCATCAGGAGGATGACCACCGCCAGCGGCAGGAAGAACTCGGCGACCCGCAGCCGGGAGTCGATGTAGTCCCGTACGAACTTGCGCACCGGGCCTCGGTCGCGCAGCGGCAGGTAGCGCTCGTCGCCCCCGGCCAGCGCCTCGCGCTGCTTCGCGAGCTCGACCCGGCGGGCCTCGCGGGCCTGCTTGGTCGCCGCCTTGCGGTCGGACGGCACGGTCGCGGCGGTGCGGCGGCGGGTCTGGGAATCGCTGCGCTTGGGCGTGGGACGACCCTTGGGAGCCTGCGGGTCACGGGACTGCCGCTCGTCCTCGAGCACCGTGGTGGTCGAGGCCTTGGCGGCCTGCTCATCTTGGGAACGACGTCGGAACACACTCCCAGGTTACGTGGTCCCGGACCCGTCCCCCAGCCTCCTGGTCATCCCTGGGCCTGAGGACACCGAACTGTGATCGTCCTGCAGGATGAGCGCATCCGCCCCCGAACAGTGGGGTAATGGAACCAGGCCCCGTACTGTGGGGTCTGTAGAGGTGTGCTGGCGAGCTGAATCCGGTGAGAAGGGGGCGCGCGAGGCCCATGAGCGGTGTCATGAAGCGGATGGGAATGATCTTCCGCGCGAAGGCCAACAAGGCCCTGGACCGGGCCGAGGATCCGCGCGAGACCCTGGACTACTCGTACCAGAAGCAGCTGGAGCTGCTGCAGAAGGTGCGCCGGGGCGTCGCGGACGTGGCCACGTCGCGTAAGCGTCTGGAGTTGCAGCTGGGCCAGCTGCAGCAGCAGTCGACGAAGTACGAGGACCAGGGCCGCAAGGCGCTCGCCCTGGGGCGTGAGGACCTGGCCCGAGAGGCGCTGTCGCGCAAGGCGGCCCTGCAGCAGCAGGTCACCGACCTGGAGACGCAGCACCAGACACTGCAGGGCGAGGAGGAGAAGCTCACCCTCGCGGCCCAACGGCTGCAGGCCAAGGTCGACGCCTTCCGTACGAAGAAGGAGACCATCAAGGCCACCTACAGCGCGGCCAAGGCGCAGACCCAGATCGGCGAGGCCTTCTCCGGCATCTCCGAGGAGATGGGCGACGTCGGCATGGCCATCCAGCGTGCCGAGGACAAGACCGAGCAGCTGCGCGCCCGGGCCGGTGCCCTGGACGAGCTGATTGCCTCCGGAGCGCTCGACGACGCGAGCGGACTCGCCAAGGACGACATCCAGTCCGAGCTGGACCGGCTCTCCGGTGGTAGTGATGTGGAGCTGGAACTGCAGCGGATGAAGGCCGAGCTGGCGGGCGGCACTCCGCAGCAGGCGATCGAGAGCGGCCAGCAGGAGACCAAGGACCAGCCCCGGTTCGACAAGCAGTAGCACCGGCACCGGCACCCGAGGAGGGCGTCATGATCGTACGGATCATGGGGGAGGGGCAGGTGAAGGTGGACGACAGCCACCTCACCGAACTCAACAAGCTCGACGACGATCTGCTCGTCGAGCTGGAGAAGGGCGACCAGGCGGGCTTCCGTGGCACGCTGCACGCCCTGCTCGACGCCGTTCGTTCGCTCGGTGAGCCGCTGCCGGACGACTCCCTGGAGCCGTCCGGGCTGATCCTGCCCAACCCGGACGCCACCCTTGAGGAGGTCCGGGAGATGCTCCGCGACGACGGACTGATCCCGGGCTGATCCCAGCTCGAACCGGGTCGGTCACCGGCCCGACGGCGCGCCTGACCGTTGCCCCGGATCCGGAATCCCCGGATCCGGGGCACAGTCGTCTCCCCGCGACCCGTACCGTTGCTGCCTGTACTGCCGGCGCTGTCGCGAGGTGACCTCAGTGAACCCCCTTGCCCGACCGACCAGACGGCTGCGGGCCCACCCCCTGGCGCTCGACGCCCTCCTGGCCGCCGTCGTGCTGGGCGTGATCCTCGGCAGCCTGTACATCGGGCCGGACAAGGCGAAGTACGACTCGTCGGCCTCCGGCGCGGCCCTCAGCGTCCTCGGCTGCGCGGCGCTGGTGCTGCGCCGCCGGTACCCGCTCGGCGTACTGGCGTTCACCTGTGCGGTCACCGTCGGGTACGTCGCCACGGAGGGCGGCCGGGAGAGCGGCCCCGTGGTGGTCTGCGCGGTCGTGGCGCTCTACTCCGCCGCCGCGTACACCGACCGGCCCACGACCTGGCGGGCCGGCGTCCTCACCTGCGTCGGGCTCACCGCCGCCGCGATGCTGGTCGGCAGACGGCCCTGGTACTCCCCGGAGAACCTCGCCCTGCTGGCCTGGACCGGCATGGCAGCGGCGGCCGGCGACGCGAAGCGCACCCGCCGGCCCTACATCGCCGCGATCGAGGAGCGCGCCGAGCGGGCGGAACGCACCCGCGAGCAGGAAGCCAAGCGACGGGTCACCGAGGAACGCATGCGGATCGCCCGCGAACTGCACGACGTGGTGGCCCACCACATCGCCCTGGTCAACGTCCAGGCGGGGGTCGCGGCGCACGTCATGGACACCCGCCCCGACCAGGCCAAGCAGGCCCTCGCGCACGTCCGTGAGGCCAGCCGCTCGGCCCTGGACGAGCTGCGCGCCACGGTCGGCCTGCTGCGCCAGTCCGGCGAACCCGAGGCGCCCATGGAACCCGCCCCGGGCCTCGGCGTGCTGGACCAGCTGATCGACGGCTTCCGTCGCGCGGGGCTCCCCGTCGAGGTCGCCGTCGCCGAACCCGCGCCGTCGCTGCCCGCCAGCGTCGACCTCACCGCGTACCGGGTGATCCAGGAGTCGCTGACCAACGCCCACAAGCACGCCGGCGCCGGGGCCCGCGTCGAGGTCCGGGTCACCCGCGCCACCGACGCCCTGGAGGTCACCGTCCAGGACGACGGCGGAACGTCCCCCGCCGAGACCGCCGAGACCGTCGAGTCCTCCGAAATCGGTCAACACGCGGGCGGCCACGGCCTGATGGGCATGCACGAGCGCACCGCCGCCCTCGGCGGCACCTGCGAGGCCGGCCGCTGCCCCGACGGCGGTTTCCGCGTCCACGCACGGCTTCCGCTCACCGTGGGGGACAAGGCATGACCATTCGCGTGCTGCTCGCCGACGACCAGGCCCTGCTGCGCGGCGCCTTCCGGGTCCTCGTCGAGTCAGAGCCCGACATGGAGGTCGTGGGGGAGGCCTCGGACGGCGCCGAGGCGGTGGCACTGGCCCGCTCGGCCCGCGCCGACGTCGTCCTCATGGACATCCGCATGCCCGGCATGGACGGCCTGGCCGCGACCAGGGCGATCACCGCCGACGAGGACCTGGCCGGCGTCGCGGTCCTCGTCCTGACCACCTTCGAGGCCGACGAGTACGTGGTCCAGGCGCTGCGCGCCGGCGCCTCCGGATTCCTCGGCAAGGGCGCCGAGCCGCGCGAACTCCTCGACGCCATACGGATCGTGGCGTCCGGCGACGCGCTCCTGTCGCCGACCGCCACCCGAAGCCTCATCGACCGTTTCCTCGCCCTGCCCGGCGGCCCCGCCCGCCCTGTGCCGGAGCTGGCCGCCCTCACCGCCCGGGAGCGCGAGGTGCTGGTCCAGGTCGCCGCCGGACTGCCCAACGACGAGATCGCCGACCGCCTCGGCGTCAGCCCGCTCACCGTCAAGACCCACGTCAACCGCACCATGGCCAAGCTCCGCGCCCGCGACCGCGCCCAACTGGTGGTCGCGGCGTACGAGTCCGGCCTGGTGCGCCCCAGCGCCCGCTAGGGCCTGTCGCCGTACGGGAGCGCTAGATCAGGTGCCCCCGCACCTCGTCGGCGGCCTCGTGGCCGTACGCCTTGGTGAACCGGTCCATGAAGCGCGCCCGGCGCAGCGTGTACTCCTGGGTGCCCAGGGTCTCGATGACCAGGGTGGCCAGCATGCAGCCGACCTGCGCGGCCCGCTCCAGGCCGACGCCCCAGGCCAGGCCGGACAGGAAGCCCGCGCGGAAGGCGTCGCCGACGCCGGTGGGGTCGACCTTGGCGTCCTCCTCCGG
Source organism: Streptomyces sp. NPDC059373 (assembly GCF_042751495.1). Taxonomy (NCBI): domain Bacteria; kingdom Bacillati; phylum Actinomycetota; class Actinomycetes; order Kitasatosporales; family Streptomycetaceae; genus Streptomyces; species Streptomyces sp. NPDC059373. Next base: position 160,581 of record NZ_JBHYXC010000010.1, read on the forward strand.
GCAGCCGACCACGATCGGCTCCTCGCCGGTCCGTTCGATCCGCACGCCCCGGGAGCCGAGCGTGGTGACGCGGTGCCCGACCTTGGCGAGGATCTCCTCGTCCGTCCAGCCGGTCTTGGACTCGATGAGCCCCTTCTCGTACTCGTTGGAGAAGAGGTAGGCCGCGCCGTCCAGCAGTATCCGGATGTCGTCGCCGCTCATGCGGGCGATCTGCTGTGAGAAGTCCGCCGCGAAGGGGATGCCGCGCGAACGGCACTCCTCGGTGTGGCGGAGCATCGCCTCGGGGTCGTCGGCACCGATGAGGACCAGGTCGAGGCCGCCGACCCGGTTGGCGACGGCCGTGAGCTCGATCTGCCGGGCCTCGCTCATGGCGCCGGTGTAGAAGGAGCCGATCTGGTTGTGGTCGGTGTCGGTGGTGCAGACGAAGCGGGCGGTGTGCAGCACCTCGGAGATGCGTACGGACCCGGTGTCCACGCCGTGCCGGTCCAGCCAGGCGCGGTACTCGTCGAAGTCGGAGCCGGCCGCGCCGACCAGGATCGGCCTGGTGCCGAGCTGGCCCATGCCGAAGCAGATGTTGGCGCCGACGCCACCGCGCCGTACGTCCAGATTGTCGACGAGGAAGGAGAGTGAGACCGTGTGCAGCTGGTCGGCGACCAGCTGGTCGGCGAAGCGGCCGGGGAAGGTCATCAGGTGGTCGGTGGCGATGGAGCCGGTGACAGCGATACGCACGACAGGGACGCTCCTGCGGAGGGCGATACGGACCTGTCAACGCTACCGGGTGCCACTGGCCTGCGCCGACACGGCGAAACTACCCGATAGTAGGGCTTTATCCCGTGCTCCGGGATGCCTACTGTCAGGACTATGACCACTTCTCTTCCCCCCACTCCCCCCGCAGAACCCGAATCACTCGCACAGCTGATCGGCGACTGCCACAAGATGGCCCCCCACTGGGAAACCAAGGCCGGTGAGAAGGCGGCGGCGGTCGCCCCCTCGAGCCTGCACGGCATCACCGTCCCGGAGGCGTCCGCGCACGTCGTCGACGGCATGGCCGAGTACGGGGACTGAGCCCCCCGGGCCCCTGGAACCACCGCAGCCGCGGCTCCGTCCAACCGGCGTACGTCGAGAACGGTATGGAGCCGAAGGAGCCGAATGGTGGAAGAGCGTACGCAGGACGGCCGTAGGTACAGGTCCCCGCTGCTGATCGCGGGCGTCGCCATGGCGGTCCTGTTCGCCGGTGGCGGTGGCGCTTACTGGGCCACGACCTCGGGCAGCGGCAACAGCTCGAACGCCTCACCCGGCGGCACCCCCTCCGCGACCACGCTGCCGACCGGCCCCGGCTCGGCGCCGGTCCAGCGCCCCGGCACGGTGTCCCGCGCCGCCGTCGAGAAGCTGGCCAAGGCGCTCGGCGTGCCCGGCACCGTCACGTCCGACGCGGGATTCTGGAAGGCAGGCGGCGGTGCGGGCCCCACCCTCCAGGTTCTCAAGGCCGCACCCGGCTCGTGGTCGTACGCCCGTTACGGCACCGGCGTCCACAGCACGTCCGGCGCGGCCGTCGCCGAGCAGAAGGCCCTCGACAAGGCGGCACCCCTGCTCGCCGCCCTCGGCCTCGGCGGCGCGAAGACCGACGCGAGCCAGACCGCCAACGGGCTGCGTACGGTCAGCGCAGACCCGGTCGTCGCCGGCCTCCCCACGCACGGCTGGAGCACCAGCCTGAAGATCGACCCCGACGGCGTGCTGACCAGCGCCAACGGCCCGCTGTCGCCGCTCACCAAGGGCGACGTCCAGCCGGTCATGAGCGCCGAAAAGGCCCTCAAGAACCTCAATGCCGCCCGTGGCGGCGGCGAAGACCACGGCATCGGCGAATGCCCGACCGTCGTGCCCAAGGAGTCCAAGGCCCCGGGCGACGACCCGAAGCTGCCGACCGTGCTTCCCTGCGTGCCCACCAGGACCCAGCCTCTGAACGTCCGCAAGGCGGTCTTCGGGCTCTCCTCGCAGTACGTGGCCGGCCGGCAGGCCCTCGTACCGTCCTGGCTGTTCGAGGTGACCCAGGCCGGCGTGAAGGGCACCACGACGCTGGCGCAGCCGGCGGTGGACACCACGGAGGCGACGCCGCCGGGCCTGGTCGACATCACGTCCTACACGGTGGACGGCAACAGCCTGAAGCTGAGCTTCTGGGGCGGCGTCTGCAGCACCTACACGGCGTCCGCGGACCAGTCAGGCCAGACGGTGAAGGCGCAGGTCACGGAGGTGCGCAAGCATCCGGAGCGGCCCTGCATCATGATCGCCAAGCTCTTCACGAAGACCGTGCCGCTCGGCAAGCCGCTGGGCGCCCGGAAGGTCGTCGACGCCTTCGACGGCAAGGCGGTCCCGAAGAAGTGACCACACAGAAGTGACCACACAGAAGTGACTGCACACAGAAGTGGGGGGCGCCCCGCCCGGGGGCCCCCCCCGGCCCGCGTGGGGGCCGCACCGGGGGGCCCCCGCGTGTACCCCCCGGGGACCCGCCGGGGCGGCCGGGCCGCCGGCCGGCTCCGCACTCCCGCACAC